>NZ_CP049250.1:311666-623333 GCF_011046895.1 Rhizobium rhizoryzae
CGAAGCGAAGCGGAGATCGCCAGTGTAGCAGGAGAAATCGAGGCGGCGGGCGGCGAAGCCGTCTATCGGGCCATCGACGTAACTAGAGCTGTAGATCTGGAGGATCTGGTCAAGCTTGCCTGCGAACGTTTCGGGCGGCTGGATGTCATCATCAACAATGCAGGCATCGGTCCGCTGTCGCGTTTCAAAGCGCTGAAGGTCGATGAATGGGACGCCATGATCGACGTAAACCTGAAGGGCGCGCTCTACGGTATCGCTGCGGTTCTGCCCGTGTTTACGGGCCAAGATAGCGGGCACGTCATCAACGTCGTATCAACCGCTGGCCTCAAGATCGTGCCAACGATGGGCGTTTACGCCGCGACCAAGAATGCACTGCGGACAGCCACAGAAGGTCTGCGGCAGGAAGCGGGAAAAAACCTGCGCGTGACGGAGATATCCCCGGGTTTCATTGACACGACCTTCGCGTATGCCTCCATTGCCGATCCTGACATCAGAGCGGCTATTGTCACCCGCAAGGAAGCGCTCGCCATTTCCCCGGTAGCTATCGCAAGGGCGATAGCCTTCGCAATCGAGCAACCCAGTGACGTGGAAATCGGCAGCATCGTAGTGCGCCCGACCGCACAGGATTGACACTATCGGAGCGTCTCGGCTTTGGGCGCACAGAACTCTCCTTCGGACCTGAAACGACCGCAAAAAAATCCACCGGATGCTCGCAACAGGTATGGAGTGGGATCATCATCAACAGCTCAGACTTGGCCGCTTATGGCGCGAAGCGGCCATCCCGGGCACTGTAACCTTCTTCGCCAGAGCGGAAATTATTGCCGCTCTGGCGCCCAGTTGACTGATGCCCAAAGCCAGGGCACAAAGGTGGCATCCACGGTCGCTCGCGGCGGGAAAACAGAGGGAATTTCAAGACTTATCCACTAAGTCATTGAAATAATGTGAGAATCCAGGTCACCCAGTGAACTCATTTTGACCCTAATTTTTTACCTGAACTGGTCATCGGCTCGCGCACAAAAAAGTAGCGTCTTCTCAATAAATTGAGCGATCTCTACCGTATTTTCTTGGGCTATCCGTCGAGTTCGACGACGCCCAGAAAGTTAGCTGGGGACCCGTAAGTTGTTCAAGGCCGATGCTGTGACATGCGAGGTCCGCCGTGATGAACTTCAATCCCTTTGTTCGTGGCCAAACGGAACCAGGTCAGGGTTAAGACATCTTGATTGTTCGGCGGCGACGGCCCGCCAGGTCACTGTCCCGACGATTCCTCTGTCAGTCGGCCAAAGCGCGGCGCATCTCATCCGGGCATGCCCTACGGCACTTCATTTCGGCCATAGGCGGCCGCACCCAGACGAGCCTTTTCCCGCCATCGTTTCGAAAGCGCTAGAAGTTCGTGGGTGCGATGCCACTCCCGCGCAGCCTGTGTTGAACCGTCCGAAGAGAGGCGAGATATAAGGATGGGCCAGATCGGCGCCGTTGGCATAGAGTAGGTTCGCTGGCATCAAAGAGGTTGGAAGGTTTACGTCGATCATCTTGTTGGTCTGGAAGCTATCCCCTGACTCCGTCAGGTCGATTTCAGGCGAAAGCAACACAATCGCGCGGGGCAAATCCAGCCCTTCATCCTGAGCGCGCACGACGGTCGCCAATGCCAGATTGCCACCTGCAGAGCGTCCACCGATGACAATGCGTTCGGCGCCATGTGTGTCCACAGCATGCTTGTACACGCACATGCAGTCGTCAAGCGCAGCCGGAAACGGGAATTCAGGTGGCATCCGATAGTCCACGCCGTAGCATTGAATGCTAAAGCGAGATGCAGCTATCCGAGCCCCTTCGCGGCTTGCTTCACCGCCACCAAAGACAAGCGCCCCTCCATTAAGATCGATATATACACAATCCGCGCGATCGAGCTCGATAGGCTTTGCAAAATGAACGTCGGCAGAGCCAATTCGCTTCCTACTTAACTGTACGTCTCGAGATGACTCCAACACTGATACCGTGGCGGCGTAAGTTGAATCTACGGCTGACTTAAGCTTCTGCCATGCTTCATGATCCTCCGCCGGAGGCATTGGGTACAGTGCGTTGATGGGTAACCCGTCGTTTCGGACGGCGTTATGAAGCCGTTGTTGCGCCTCTCTACTGATCGAGTTTGGCACTGGCACGCGACGTTGATCTACGCTCACAGCATTGAGTTTGAGGTCATCCCGCCAGTTCCTCAAGACTCTCTCCAGTCAGCTTAACTCGCCTCCCAGATTCTGCCAGCAAGGCTGGGCGGAACTTAGGCCGCCTGAACGATTGGCAATATTCATTAGATTGCTACCGCCCGGGTGCAAGAGTTGGATCCTGTTTTGAGCGGCTATATGTCACGTACCTTCGCCGTAGAAGATCACCGCAAAGACAAAGGCTTCCATCCAATCGTAAGTGCGCAAATCTGGGTGCGTCACTGCACGTAAGCCCGAGGCCGTCAGGAATTTGGTCATCTTTCGCGAAGCAACCGTGACAGTTGCCGCAACGTGTTGGAGCGCTTTGTCCGAGGCTTAACGGCAGTACAATGCGAAAGGGAGGGCAAAGCCACCAACAGGGATCGACGGCTCAATCACCATGGCATCCTGCAAGTGCCTGCGGAGCTCGCCGCGCACCAGGCCGTCGTCTATACCCAACTTGGGAATAGCTGGACGTTCCGCAGAGATGGTACTGAGGCGCGCTGTCTCTGTCTCAATTCAGTGTATTTGGCAGTTCGGCGACCGAAGGCGGAAATTATTTCCGTGTCTGGAGCGGTGGCCAAGCGGGCTGGCGGGAGGGGACAGTATTCCTTCAGCGGAAGCCGTCGGTTCAGCCGTTTACCAAGCATTAAACTCAAAAGAGCTACATCCAGGTCATAACAACCTACGGGGGCTGGGGGCTGCACTGGATGGAGACGAGCAATCTGATCGTTTACGTGCCGCCGGTGCTGTTCAACCTAGTGGCTGGATGCTTCTTCCTTTTGTGGCATCTGAAGTTGAGTGACACCTGGTATTGGGGCGCGGGCTTTGCGCAGACCGCGCTTGGCTTCGTGATTTCGACCTTCTCGATCCAACCGACCTTCGACGCCTTTGCGTCCGGACTGATCTTTATGGGCGCAGCCTATTGCTACGGCAGCGGGCTCTTGTCTCACTTCAAACTGGCCAGACAGAACACGCAGCGCCTGACATTCGTCGCCTTATATACGCTGGCGCTCATTTACGTGGTGTTTGTAGAGAAGAGCCTGATCTACCAATTATTCCTAACCGACATGGGATTCGCGTTCCTGCTCGGCTGGGCAATCCTCAGGGTCAGGCGAGAGGCCGTAAGCGGTATCGACAAGGCACTCGTCGCGACGAGTTGCATTGTCGTACTGGATTCGGTGTCGCGCGCGACCTACTTCACGTTCTTTACCGGGTCGAGCAACGAGTTTGCCGACTTTGCCGACTCGACTTACAATCTTGCAGTTCATCTTACGACCATTACTGTCTGTATGTTCTTTCCCTTCAGCGCGGTCGCAGCCGTCGGACAGACAGCGCTCGAACGTTACAGAAGGGCGGCGGAGACGGATGAGCTGACCGGGCTTCTGAACCGCCGGGGGCTGCGCTACGCACTCGCGCGCAATTATGGTACCACCCGCCAAGGCTCGTTGATCACCTTCGACATCGATCACTTTAAACGCATCAATGATGGCTACGGACACGGCTTCGGCGACGAGGTCATACGAGGGCTGGGCCAAGACCTCCTTCAGGTTGTCGGGTCTCACGGGTTCACGGCGCGCTATGGCGGTGAAGAATTCGTTGCGTACCTGCCCGGCGTCGGTGTCACGGAAGCACGTAACCTGGCGCAGTCATTGCGGAGCGCCTTCGCGGAAAGGGCGTGGGTGGCCTTCAATGTGACTGAGCAATTCACTGTTTCCGGCGGCGTCGCTTCCTTAATGGCCGAGGATACTCGAGTGGAGGCCGCGTTCGAGCGGGCGGACCGGGCACTATATGCGGCCAAGGCCGCCGGTCGGAACCGCGTGTTTGTCGATGGCGGCGACGCCCAAACGTTACCTTGTTTGGCAGTCGGCGACAGTCAGGGAGAACGGCAAGAGGCTTGACCGGCGGTTCATTCGCCACTTTGGCATCTCTCCGCCGAGCCGAGGACTCTCATTGTCTAATGACATGCCAGATTTACCTCGCTGGTTCAAAGGAATAACTCAAGGTTACGAATATGCCCGCGACCGCTACCGGCCCAAAGCGGACTAAAGGTCCTTAGTTAGCGACATCAACGGTGTGACAATTGCGATCAATCAGGCTAAAGCCACCGTCACGCAGCAGATAGAATCCGTCCTGCGGTACTGGTAATTCAAGGGTCTCTCGCATCGATAGACCCGCGTAGACCCCTCGCACAATTCGACCAAAGAGGCCGTGTGACAGGGCAATGGTTGGGCGTTTGATATCCGAAATCCAGTCTCTCGCACGATTGCACGCGTCGTCGAATGTCTCGCCATCAGGCGATCTAAAATACCAATCGTACAGGTCTGAACCGTCAAGGTGACCCGGATACTCCATGTCGATCTCAAATTTGGTCAATCCGTCCCACGAACCGACGGTTACCTCCATAAGACGTGCATCCTCCTGAGAGGGAAGAGGTATCCTCAACTTCAATCTATCCGCTGTCTCCCTCGTTCTTCCAAGCGGGCTGACTTGGAAGTCGAACGATCTACAGTCTCCTTCGAGCTGATGATAAAGTAGCGTACTGACTAGATCAGCTTGCTCGATACCATGCTTGGTAAGCGGGGAATCCTTCTGGCCTTGGAAGCGACCAAGTGTATTCCAAACGGTTTCGCCGTGGCGCAGAAGATAAATCATCAAAGTATCCCGGCAATTTCGTCGCTTTTGGTTTAGCTCTAGGCTCAACGGTGCTGATTGGCCGAATGATATGGCATCCTGATGACTGCAAATGGCGCGAAACGGAAGACTGTCGTCGCCCCATTGCGGACATGAAATACGATCTGGGAGATATTCTAATGCCACTTTAAGGCGTATTTAGGCACCATAGTATCCTTACAAGTGAAGCCTTGCAATAGAGGACAAGTGATGGACATGCATGATGTTATTGTATGTTTTTTGTGCCTCTTTGGCATCCGGCGTGTTGTTGCTGAACCGCTTTCTTTACCCGTTTCGGTTTCCCTTTCTTCCCAACTGGAAATCCGCTTACATCGCGTCAGCACTTACTTTTGAGGGCGTCTTTTTTTGGCTTCTCCTGAGCTGACGAGGAACAACTGCGCTTTCGCGCGATGATTCCGATGATTTCTGGCGTTGAGCGGCAAACCTCTCCCGGCCCAGAGCAGTCGTTAGAATTTGCGTGGACCCACAAACTCAATGTTGACGCACCGATGTTTAAGCTGGGACAAATGCAGTATGAGGGCCAAACAGTTATGTTGAAGCTCGGTAGGACAATGTTACTCGTCGACAGGTATGCGGTGCGCGTTGTGTCCATAGCTGCCGCCGCTGGGCTGTGCCTCCTCACCGCAGCCGCATATGTTGCGGCGACTTACAAGCGCGAGGCCGTTGAAGCGACGCTCGGAACCAGCATCTCAAATTTCCTCTATGGCGTCTGCGATCCAGCCTACGAGGCGTTCGTTGACAGGCGCGGAACGCCAATCGACAACACTGCTAAAGTCAGCAATCGCTTTAAGGTTTATCATCCAGCATTGGCTATTACGGAGGATGAGGAAGCGGAAGTGATTGAATTCGTCGAACGCGCCTCTGGCTGGAGTATACCGTTCGATGTGACGTTCTCCGTCCACTTCAGAGGTGATGGCTCTGCAACCTTCCAGCCATATCAACGTAATATGGACCAAATCGAGATTAATGAATGCGGCTACCTGATTGGTGACGACTACGCAACACGTCAAAGACATGCTGAG
Source organism: Rhizobium rhizoryzae (assembly GCF_011046895.1). NCBI lineage: Bacteria > Pseudomonadati > Pseudomonadota > Alphaproteobacteria > Hyphomicrobiales > Rhizobiaceae > Affinirhizobium > Affinirhizobium rhizoryzae. The sequence goes on from NZ_CP049250.1 coordinate 317,578, forward strand.
CGCTTGCGCAACAACCAGCGTACTTACTGACCACTCTTGGCGCTGAGCGGAGGTCCGTCAATGCGGCGCTGGTTGGATCAGGCTCGCCTCGCCGTGACCAGCAGGAGAAAGCCTCCAAGGTCGCGCCAGCGTGAGAACCGCGGGACCGCTTCACAAGCGGCGTGAGACGGTTGAGGCTCCCCGATTTGCGTTATCATGAAACCAGCCGAGGCTACGGCGTTCAGGTAGTCGCTTATCGTGCGTGGAAACCTTGGGACAGAGAACGGGAGAACGTCTTCGTCCTTGGGGCGATTTCCGAAACGCCAATGCTCAGTAAAAGACGATCTATCAAAATAGCGGGCTACTCGAAGTCCAGTTGTGCGACCTTCATCGTCTTTTTCCCACCCGAGCCCGGGCGTGATGAAGCAAGGATGCAGAACGCTGAAAAGTATGAAGCCGCCCGGTCGCAGAAGCCGATATGCCTCTCGCATAGCTCCGGGGAAATCCGGTCCATCCATCAGGGCCATCGTTGAAAGGACGGCATCGAAAGATGCATCTGGCATCCCACAATGATCGCTATACGACGCCACTTGATATCGGATTCCGAGCGGATCAGCTTCCTCCGTCCGCCTCGCGTGCTGAATCATCCGGATTGAAAGGTCGATACCAGTAACGCGTGCCCCCATCCGAGCGAAGGTGCGAGTATTGGTCCCCTCACCGCATCCGAAGTCGATGACATCGAGCCCTTTGATTGCGGGTAGGGCATCAAGGAAAGCCGGGAAGGTAAACTTGTCTCTATAGACATCGAAGCCAGCTCGAACGTCTCGGGTCCACTGGTCGGCGTTTTCGTTCCAGTGCTTCGCGACGTCAGTTTTCTGCATGTCACCTTCCAAAAGCTGGACCTCCGTAAAATCTCGGGCAGCTCCGAACATATCCCTATTGTTTACATCGCAGCAATGTCCGGTGTTGGTGCGAAGCGGCCATCCCGGGGCACTGTAACCTTCTTCGCCAGCGCGGAAATTATTGCCGCTCTGGCGCCCAGTTGACTGATGCCCAAAGCCAGGGCACAAAGGTGGCATCCACGGTCGCTCGCGGCAGGAAAACAGAGGGAATTTCAAGGCTTTTCAACTAAGCCATTGAAATCATGTGAGAATCCAGGCTCCCCAGCCAATTCTCTCGGTACGTCTCCCTGAACTAAGCTGCGGTGGTTTTTGCTTTCCCTCCGGTGACTGGAGATAACATTCCCATCATTTCGCCAGTTGAGATGGGAAGGCCGATTCGTCTTCGGAAGCTCTCTTCTGAGCCAGCGACGAACACCCGCCGAGGATGTCAGGGGATAGCTGGCGATCTGAGATCGCCAGGCTTGTAGATTTATAGCGTCCTACGCCAGTGAACCATTGCCTCGCATTATTTCACCGATGCCCTTATGCCGGGCATGACGGTAGCGGGTATCGGGCAGACATAAGGCTCGTCCTTCATTGCGGCTTCCCACTCTGCCCGTGCCTTGCTCAGCAAGTGCGGTGAGGTTGCCAGATCCAGTCCCGTTGAGGCCAGAGCCTTCGCGGCGTGCAGCATCGCCTTGTGCGCCGCCGCGCTTCTTCCCTGTGCGACCACCTGCCATGTATGCGGATTGGTTCCGATTGCCCAGGCCGGAGCCCAGCATTGTGCGGTCGGGGTAACGCGGCTGACATCTCCGACGTCGGTCGAGCCCGCGCGAAAGTGGGATTGGCCTTCGAAGGCACGCAAGCCCGTGTGCAGTGGTGTCGATCCATCGATCTTCTCGTTGGAGAAGACATCCTGCTTGATCTGGTAAAGCTTGATGCTGCTGTTGATAGCTTCTTGCGTGAATGTCGCCTGGATCTTGCGAGCAAAATCGATGTCCGCCTCATCGAACGGGACTGGCCCGATCGCCACCAGATTTTCGTGGATCGCATTTTCGAGCGTCAGGTTCGGTAGAAGGTTTGTCGCAGCAGTATCAAATATGATCTCGACCTCTGTTCCCGTCATCATCGCCGCCCCGCGCGCGACCTGATCGACGCGTTCCGCCAGCGCCAAGGCCTGTGACATCTCGGGCGCACGCACAAGATAAAGTACTTCGGCTTTTGCCTGAACTACGTTCGCAGCGCGCCCGCCCGCGTCGGTGATTGCGTAATGGACGCGGCAATCCTGTGGCATATGTTCGCGAAGGAAGTTCACGCCGACATTCATCAGTTCAACCGCATCAAGTGCAGAGCGACCAAGGTGAGCAGCATTGGAGGCGTGCGCCGCAATGCCCTTGAACCGGTAGTAATATTCCAGCACCGCCAGATTATTTGTCGATCTGACGCCGTTGAAAGGGGCCGGATGCCAGGTCAGCGCCGCATCCACGTCACTGAATGCCCCTGCCCGCACCATGAAGGTCTTCCCGGAACCGCCCTCTTCTCCGGGACAACCATAATATCGCACCGTGCCTTGCAGGCCGTTGGCCTCCAGATGCTTCGCCAGCGAGACAGCAGCCAACAGCGAGCCTGCGCCCAGCAGGTTATGACCACAGCCGTGGCCACTGGCACCGGATTTGCCCTCACGCGGTTCATCGATGCCCGCAATCTGGCTCATGCCGGCAAGCGCGTCGTATTCGCCCAGAAATGCGATGACGGGATTGCCGCCGCCATACTGGCCGATGAAAGCGGTTTCCATACCCGCGATGCCCTGCTCGACGGCAAATCCGTGCTGCTTCAGTGTCTGAACGAGGAGTTCAGCCGATTTGAATTCGTCGAATTTGAGTTCCGCAAAATCCCAGATCCGGTCGCTCAGGGCAGCAAAATCAGGCGCGAGACGCTCAATCGATTGCGTCAGGGATTTCAGGGCGGTTTGATCTGGCATGCTGTTCCTCAAGGCAAAGCGAAACCATTCCCGCGCATCGACGATGGCGGAGGCTTCTGTCAGGTTGAAAGGCACCGCACGAATGCGGTGCCTTGCATGACGGGTTATTGGGCGACGGACACTTCCCAGAGCCGTGCATTGGACTGCCAGACAGGCTGGCCTTGCAGGGACTTCGTTGCGCCCCAGACATCGATCATGTCGTAAAGGAAGATGCCCGGCATTTCCTGCAGCATGAGTTCATGAAACTGGTCGAAAATCACCTGCCGCTTCTTCTGGTCGATCTCGGCATAGGCGGCCTTCATCAATTCGATTGCCTTGGGGTTGTCCCACATCAGCGAGGCATTCTTGTCCTTGTCGCCCACGTAGAAGCTGTACATCAGGGCCGGATCGAGACGCGGTGCAACCGATTGCGAAATGATCTGGTAGTTCCCGGAACGACGGCGATCAACCTGCGTCGCATAGTCCAGCACTTCGATCTGCACATTGAGCCCGATCTGCTGCAACATGGCTTGTGCGATAACGGCCGCCGGGAAGCTTGGAACATTGCCGCGCTTGTTGGCGATGATGTTGATCTGCTCACCCTTGTAGCCGGAGGCTTGCAGTTCCTTTTTCGCAGCCGCCAGATCGTAGGGAAGACGCTTCTTCTGGGTCTCGCTGAAATAAATCGAGTCCGACGCCACCATGGAGCCGTTCGCCTTGCCCGTACCGTTGGAGGCCGCAGCAACAAGCTCATCCATGTCGAGCGCCATCGCCATGGCACGGCGAACGCCCGGCTTGCTCAACACGGGATCGCGCGTCTGGATGTAGAAGAGGTTCTTGCCGTTGTTCTGCGAAATGATGACCTTCGCCTTCTGGCTTTTTTCGAATTCCGGAATGAGGTCAGGAGAAATCTCCGCCGTATCGAGGACGCCTGATTGCAGGCCCGCCTTCACGGTCGATGCATCGGGGATGACCATGAACTTGATGCCATCCACCAGCGGACGTTTTGAGCCGACCATGCCATCCGGCTTGCCGTCATTGGCTGGCGATTGATATCCATCGAATTTGGACAGTTGAATGTATTCGCCCTTCTTCCACTCGTTCCATTTGAACGGACCGGTGCCGATGGGCTTATCGAAAGAGCCATCGGCCTTGAGCGAATCCTTCGAGATCATTCCGGTATAGCCACATTCAGGCCGCGCCATCAGACCGAGGAAAACCGCCGAAGGCTTCTCCAGCGACATGGTGACGGTTTGCGCATCGACGGCCTTGATCCCCGTCACCTTCACGGTTCCGCCGTCGAAATCCTTGATGCAGGTCCATTTCGTGGCCGGATCCATGTAGCGGTTCCAATTCCAAACCACATCATCAGCCGTCAGCGGCTTGCCATTGTGAAACTGGACGTTTTGGCGAAGCTTGAATGTGTACGTCAGCCCATCGGCGGATGTCTCCACGCTTTGCGCCAAAAGAGGCTTCACCTCACCGTTATTGGCATAGCCCACCAGTCCTTCGACGATGTGCAGAATGACGCCGTCAGTATTCCCATCCCGGTTGACGCCTGGAATGTTGCTGCGCAAGTCCGAACTTTGCGCAATCACGATGTCGCGCGCCTCGGCCACGCCCGAAAGCGCGATCAGCATTGTTCCGGCAAGAGTTAAGCTTTTCATGTTCTACCCTCTGTTCTTGTTTGTTGCGATGCTGTTGGTCAGGCTCGAAAATCATCCCAGCAGACGCGCGAAAGACGCCCGATGGTTTCGAGAGACACGGTGTAACCCGGCGTGCCATCCGGCATTTCCTGCGGAACCTGATCCGTGAATGCGGTGATGATGTAGAGCGGCTGGCCATCATCGTAGACGATGCCCGCGTTCATCCGGCCGCGCTTCCCCGTTCCACCCTTGTGTGCAACCACCGTACCGAAGGGCAGACGCGAGGGGATGGCATAGCGCAGGATCTGATTTTTCAGCGTCTGCAAGGCATAGCTGCTCAAGGCTTGCGAAACCCCGAGGCGCTTTGAAGCCTCTTCGGAGACCTGCGCATCCAGAATCGATTGAAGCAGGAACATCTGGTCGCGTGCGGTTGTCGTGGTGACGGATTTCAGCGAATGATCGGGAGAAAGAGCCAGCGGCGGGATCAGGAAACGGTGGTGCGTGCCCACCATCCCGATGGATTGGCAATAGGTGTTTACCTCTTCCAGAGTGAGCCGCTCGAACACCATTTTGGTGCAGACATTGTCGGACAACACCATCATGCCGGTTATGGCATCTCGAAGCGAAATCACGATCCCCGGCGTCAGATAGCGAAACATTCCGCTTGCGACTTCTTCGGCAAAACGCGCTTCGTAGACAATTTTCTCATCGAGATCGAGCCGGCCCTCATGCACGGCCTTCAACGCTGCCATCATGATGGACGTCTTGCGCGTGCTGGCCGAGGGTGTTTCCTCATCGGCCCCGCGTTCGAAAACGTCACCAGTGCGGAGATTCTTTATGCAGAAGCGCGTAATGAAGGGCTGCGCGTCGCAAATTGCGTTCAGCCTCTCGGTCGTTGAACCAAGGCTGGCAGATGTCATGGGTGCTGTATTCATCGTCACGCCTCCAGGCGCCATTTGAGTTTCACGCCGCCGGTCTCGTTGAGATCAAGTGCGGGAATTGCCGAGAGAAGACGCCGCGTATAGGGCTCCTTCGGCGTGTCGAAGATCGTGTTGCGATCACCCTGCTCGATGATCCTGCCGTCCTGCATGACGATGACGCGATCGGCCACCTGTTCGACCACGCCGAGATCGTGACTGATGAACAGGCAGGAAAAGCCGTATCGTTTCTGGAGATCGGAAAAGAGCGAGAGCACCTGCGCACGGACAGTCACGTCGAGCGCCGAGACAGGTTCATCGGCAATCAGGAACCGGGGCCGGCGCGCAATAGCTCTGGCAATCGCCACTCTCTGGCGCTGCCCGCCTGAAAGTTCGTGCGGATAACGCAGCGCAAAATCGGCACTGAGGCCAACCTCGTCCAGCGTTTCATACGCACGCTTCATCTTGGCCGCCCGATCAATTCCGGGAACGAGACGCAGCGCCTCTTCAACGAGGGCGAGGATCGTCATTCTGGGATCGAGCGAGGAATAGGGGTCCTGGAAGACCATCTGGCAGTTGAGACGATAGTCGCGCCAGTCGTGGTCACGGGTGCGGCCCTGGAAGAGAATCTCACCTTCGGTTTCCTTGACCAGTCCGGCAATCGTTCGCCCAAGCGTCGTCTTCCCGGAGCCGGAGCCGCCGACGAGCGCCACCACTTCGCCTTCATGAATGTCGATCGAGACACCGTGCAGAGCGCGTTTCGGCTCTCCCTTCTTGAGAAGCGATTTGCGTCCAGGATAATCGACGACGATGTTGCGGGCCGAAATCATCGGTGCGGATGTCGTATCGATTGGTCGGACTTCGCCGCGCACAGGCAAGGATGACAGAAGCTTTCGCGTATAAGGATGCTGCGGGCGCTCCAGTATTTGTTCCGTCGTACCAGCTTCGACGATGGAGCCTTTTTCCATCACGACAATCCGGTCGGTGTAGCGTGCCACCATCGGCAGATCATGGCTGATGAGAAGGACGGCGGTGCCTTCCGCCTTCGTCAGTTCCACCATCAGTTCCATGACGTCGCGCTGGATCACGGCATCCAGCGCAGTGGTCGGTTCGTCGGCGATCAGCAAAGCTGGCTTCAACAGCATGACGGAGGCCAGCATGATGCGCTGGCGCATGCCGCCGGAAAACTCGTGCGGATAGGCGTTAAGCGCCCTTTCGGGATCGCGAATGCCGACGCGTTGCAGCATGGAGAGGATTTTCTCACGCCGCCCCGATGCCTGATCCTGTGTATGAAGCGCCAGCCCCTCCTCCAATTGCCGCCCGATGGTCATGGAGGGATTGAGAGAGGTCATCGGCTCCTGAAACACCAACCCGATTTCCGCACCACGCAGTGAGCGCAAGTCTTTCTCACTGATGGCTGTGATGTCGCGGCCTTTGAAGATGACCGTGCCTGCCACCTTGCGTATGACGGGCGGCAGCAGTGAGACGAGCGCACGTGTCGCAAGCGATTTGCCAGACCCGCTTTCGCCGACGATGCCGAAGATTTCGCCCGGTGCCACGTCGAAGCTGACGTCGTTGACGACACCGACATCACGACGGGCGATCTGCAGCGAGAGATTACGGACGCTGAGAAGTTTTCCTTCAGTCATTTCAAACCTCTCATGCGGGGATCGAGTTTGTCGCGTAGCGCATCGCCAAGAAGGTTGATGCCAAGCAGTGTGAGAGCGATGCAGAGGCCGGGAAAAAGACCGAGCCAGACGGCCTGTTCGATGAAGGGGCGGCCAGCCGCCAGCATATTGCCCCAGGTGGGCGCCGGCGGCGGCACGCCGAGACCTAGAAAGCTCAAGGCACTTTCCGAAAGAATGGCCCAGCCGAACATCGAGGTGGCGAGCACGGTGATCGGCGCGAGGCAGTTGGGCAGGATGTGCCGGAACATCGTGAAGATCTCGCCATTGCCCATCACGCGCGACGCTTCAACGAATTCCCGCTCTCGCAGGGACAGCACAGCGCCCCGAACGACGCGCGCCATGGATGGCGTGTAGGCAATGCCAAGGGCGAAGATGATGCCGTATTGATTGGCGCCGAACACCGCGAGAAGTCCGAGCGCCAGCAGGATGCCGGGGAAAGCCAGCAGGGCGTTGTTGACCGCCATGATCAGGCCATCGATCCAGCCGCGAGCATAGCCGCTCACCAGACCAATCAGGGTGCCTGCAATCACTGCAAAGCCAACCGTGAGGCAGCCGATCCAGACGCTGGCCCGCGCGCCGACCATCAGGCGGCTCAGGACATCGCGACCGAACTCATCCGTGCCGAGCAGATGGAGTGGGCCAGGTGCCGCAAGCCGTGCAGTGAAGCTCAGCTTCATGGGATCGAAGGGCGTCCAGAACAGGCTCAGGGCGGCGACTATCAGAAGGAAGGCGATGAGAATGCCGCCGATCAAGCCATTGAGGGAAACGTGTTTCATTCGGCCACCACGCGCGGATCAAACAGGGGATAGAGGAGGTCGACAATCAGGTTGACGATCACATAGGACATGGCGACGAAGAGAAGGCAGCCCTGAATGACGGGGTAATCGCGCTGGAAAATGCTATCGACCATCAGTCGGCCAAGGCCCGGAATGGTGAAGACGGTTTCGATGACGGCGATGCCGCCGAGCAGATTTCCAAGGATCAGGCCGATCATGGTCCAGGTTGGACCGAAGGCGTTCTTGAAAGCGTGCTTCCAGAGAACCGCCTGCTCGGACAAGCCCTTGGCACGGGCATGGGTAATATAATCCAGCCTGAGAACCTCGAGCGTGGAGGCACGCGCCATGCGGATCAGAACGCCGGCCTCATGGATAACGAGTGTCATGATCGGCAGGACCAGATAGAGCAGGCCAGACGTAAAATTGTCCGAGATGGACACGTAGCCCAGCACCGGCAGCCAGCCGAGTTTCAGGCCGAAGAAGAGAAGCAAAAGCAATCCGAGCCAGAATGTCGGGATCGACAGCAAAACGGTTGCCGTGCCAATCAGGAAAAGATCCGTCGCGCTGTTCTGGCGCCATGCCGCGATAACACCGGCAGGCACTGCAATCAGGCTTGCCAGAATAACGGCGACGACCACGATCTCTGCGGAAACCATGAAACGTGAAACGACGAGCGGTAGCACCGGCTCCTTGTTGACGATGGACTGACCGAAATCGCCGCTCAAGACGTTACCCGTCCACACAAGGAACTGCTGAGGCAGAGATGCATCGAGGCCAAGCTCTTTGCGCATCTCGGCAACCTGATCGGGCGTGGCCATGTCTCCCAGCATGAGAGCTGCCGGATCACCGGGTATGAACCGAATAAGCGCGAAAACTGTGATGGCAACGATCACCAGAGTCGGGATCGCCATCAACAGTCGATGGAATATGAATCTAATCATCGGTTCCCCTGAACACGATTGTCGGGACCGGATCTGCAAAGTCACCGGCTGTTATGGAAAAGACTATGACGGATCAAAAAAATGGGCGCAATCTTATGCATTATTGTCATAGAATAATGCATATTCTGCGAGCAGCGTCGGGCCAACGAGCTGGCGAAGACCTGTAACGGCATCAACCGATGGCGCGTTTCTGGGAGATCTGGATCTGCCGTCTGAGCGCTTCCATCAAGGCTTTGGCTGCAAGGGAAGCTGATGTGCCAGACGGTGTCGCCAGCGCAAATTCCTGCGTGGTGACGGGAACGAACGGACGCTGAACGATGGGCAGGTGCTGGTAGAGATTAGCGAAGAAACTGCTCAAAATGGCAACCCCTAAGCCGTGCGCCACATAGGAGCAGGCGGAACTATTGGTATGGGTCTCGATCTTCACGTTCTGCTTTACCGCTTCGCGCGAAAAGGTTTGATCGAGCAGCATGCGCGTTGGCCTCTGGCGGCCAATGAGGATCAGCGGCACCCCACGCAAATCCCTGGCGTGGATCTCTTTCAAGGATGCCAGTTCATGCCCTTCAGGCAGAACGCACACGCTGGTTCCCGTTGCGACGATTTCCATATCGATGCCCGGGAGGGCCTGATGCTCGTTGCGCAAAAAGCCGAAATCGATGACTTTCTGCTCGACCAGTCGCGCGATGTTGGACGTCGTCTCGAAAAAGGTTTCGATGCGCACGGAAGGATAGTCGCGCACGAAATCCGTCATCATGGCGGGGGCAAAATTTTCCCACATGCTGCTGGGAAGCCCGACGCGCACCAGTTCCGGGCCCTTTGCACCGCTTCGAAGATCTTCTGCCAGTCCCGAAAATCTGTTCAACCCAAGCAGGATGGTTTCGGCATCGCGCGCCAGAATGCCAGCCTCAGGCGTGGGAATAAGCCTGCCCTTGTCCCGGTCGAATAACCGTAGATCGAGATCGGTTTCCAGCTGTTGAAGCAGACGGCTCACACCGGATTGACTAAGCCCCATGCTTTTTGCGGTAGCAATGGTTGAACCTGTCGCGAGCAGCGTTTTCAGAACTTCGAGTTGCCTGAAATTGATCATGCCGTCGCCACTCCCTCTCCAGCCTGACGTCTGGCTTAAGCCCATTCCCGGATGTAGTTCAAGAACGGCACAGCGATTTTCGGAAGTGGCGAGAGTTCGGAACTGACGATGGCGTAATCGACGGAAATGGTCGGTTCCAGCGGAACGAAGGCCAGTGGTAAAGCCCGATATTCGAGCGCCAGCAACTCGCTGACGATTGCAATGCCAAGACCTTCTGCGGCAAGTGCGCAGCCGCAGCCGACGGAATGCGCTTCGATGGCCGGGCGGCGGCGAAGACCGGCGCGATAAAAGATGGCCTCCAGTTCGTGACGGACAGCACGCTCGCGGTTGAGAAGAATGAGGTTCTCGGTCTTCAACTGTTCAACGTCGATCTTCGAATTTCCGGCAAGTGGATGGCTCTTGTGCAGGACGCAAATATTGCGCGTCGGCATGACATGCTCTTCACGAAGTCCCGGCGTCGGCGAAGGCAGGCGCGTGAAGCCGAGATCGACAGCGCCTTCCGCCACCATCCGTTCAATCGCCAGGTAATTTCCAGAGGCAATCTCGATTCGCACCGGACCAGCTTCGGCCAGAAAGCTTTTTATCATACGCGGCACCAGGGTCGCCGAGAGGCTTGCGGGAAATGCCAGTCTCAAGGGAATGTCGGTGGAGCGTCCTTCCTCCAGTTCCTGAGCCGTGATCTTCAAGGCCATCAGCTTGTCGGCGATCGCTCGGATTTGCGGACCCAACTGCATCCCTTCACGCGTCATCGAGAGCCGGTTCTTATCCCTGTCGAACAGCCGCACGCCGAGATAGACCTCCAGCTGATGCAAAAGACGGCTCGTGTTGGATTGAGAAATACCCAGATCAACGGCTGCGGCAATGGTTGAACCAGTGGCCGCAATCGCATCGAAGGCCTGAATATGCTTGATGCTGATCTGTACGTCACCCGACTTTTTCATGCTCGTTCTCCCGGATAACGTCACCCGTCTTTTGCATAAGATTGCGCCGATTAATGTCGCCGTTCATCAATGCCGCTCGCCGAGAGATTTGCAAGGAAGTGGTGGAATGAAAACGGTTCTCGAAAGAATTGCGCGACAACTCGTTTCAAGACCATCGTTTTCCGCTCTCGCAATGGAACGAGCGGAAGACGCAATTGTGGATACGATTGCATGCATGATGGCGGGTATGAATGACGCGGCACCACAGTCTGTCGCCGCAGCTTTCGCAACTGAAATCAAACCAGATGGACCATCGCTGGTTTTCACAGGAGGCCGCGCATCGCGCTCCGTTGCAGCCCTGATCAACGGCACCGCCGCCCACTGCCTCGACTTCGACGACAATTTCCATCCCGCACGCGCGCATGCCTCAGCGGTCCTGGTGCCAGCACTTCTCTCCGTCGCGACAAGCAGCAATGATTTCTCAGGCCCCATGCTGGTCAGAGCCTATCTGGCCGGGCTGGAAGCGCAGTCATCCGTGGGCGTCGGCACCATACCCTCACACTATAACCGGGGCTGGCATGGAACCTCGACAATTGGCTGCATAGGGGCCGCCGCAGGTGTGGCAGTCCTCCTAGGACTTGATGAGGCTCAGATCTCACACGCCATGAGCCTCGCCACCAGCATGGCTTCCGGCCCCAAAGGACAGTTTGGAACGGGAGCCAAACCCTTTCATGCAGGTATCGCGGCCCGAAACTCGGTTGAGGCCGCGCTGCTGGCCCAATCGGGATTGACGGGGAGGCTCGATATTCTGGAACGTCCCCAGGGCTTTCTGGATCTCTTTGGCGGTGACGAGGCAGCAGGTTGGGCGGATCTGTCCTGGGACGAGAAGCACGTCATCGAAACACGCGGTCTCGTGACGAAACTCCATCCATGCTGCGCCTCCACGCATCGAGCGATAGATGCCGCTCTGGATCTGCAAAAGGAGCATGGATTTTCAGTCGAGGACATCCAACGGATCGACACGAAAGTCGGGCGCTCAGCGGTCGACAATCTCGCCTATCCCGATCCTTCCGATGAAATGCAGGCCAGATTTTCGATGCAATATTGCCTTGCCGTCGCATTGACGAACGGCGGGCTGTCGCTTGGTGACTTCACACCGCAAGCCGCCATACGGCCCGAACCGCGTTGTCTTATGGCGAAGATCACCATGACTTCGTACAGCGTTGAAGAAGAACGCGGGGTCGAACGACTGCCACATCACGTCCATATTGCGTTGAAAGACGGCCGCAGGTTCTCGACCGAACGACTTCACGCCAACGGGGCTATTCAAAGGCCGCTGACAGACGCGCAGAAGCTTGCAAAATTTAAAGATTGCGTGCGTTGGTCAGGGCGGCAGGACACAGACGTGACTTACGCCAGCATCAAGAGACTCTGCTCTGAAGACAGCGTGAAGGCGATCACTGATGGCCTTTTTACCGGCCGTCACAGTTCCTGATCATTGACTGGCGACCCCCCCCCGGCGAAGCCTGCTTCAGGCGCATGACATTCCCTTCTCTGCCTGTTCGGTGTACGAACGACCCAGCAATCGAACGCGCCGCGCTGTAGAGCCAGAGGTCTGATCCAGAAGAAGGAGCCCGTCATGAGTGTGGCCTTCGTAAAAGAAGAGAGTGCAGAAACGGCAGCGGAAACCCTGTTGCCGGACCGCCCCATATCGCCGCATCCAAACCTTGTGACCGAGGCTGGACTGGAGCAACTGAAGCGGCAGCTGGAAGAAGCGCGAGAGGCCTACCAGGCTTCCAGCGCAATCGACGACATCAACGAAAGAAGACGACAGGCTGCCGGACCGCTGCGTGACCTGCGCTATCTGACGGAACGGGTCAGGACTGCCCAGATTGTACCGGATCCGACAGATACCGAGGTGGTCGCTTTCGGCCACACCGTCACCTTTTCACGGGAGGACGGCAGGGTTCAGACCTACCGGATCGTGGGGGAAGATGAAGCAGACCCCAAGGCAGGCAGCATCTCTTACGTATCGCCCGTTGCGAGGCAGCTTGTGGGAAAACGTGTGGGCGATGTCGTCATGGCGGGCGGGCAGGAACTGGAGCTGCTTTCCATCACCCTTCAAGACGTGCTCTAACTCCCGCCAGAAAGCCGCTTGAGTGCGAGGACCTCAGCTTCCGTCAGATTGCGGCTTTCACCTTTTGCCAGATTTCCAAGCGTCAGATCGCCGATAGCAACGCGCACGAGCCTGAGACATTCGACCTGATGCGCCTCCAGCATTCGGCGGATCTGCCGGTTCTTGCCCTCATCGAGCACAATTTCCAGCCAGGCGTTTTTCTCGCCCTGCCGCAAGACATCCACGCGTCTGGCGCTCAGTCTTTCTCCGTCATGCACCACTCCGGCTCGCAGGCCTTGAATGAGCGTGTCGTCCGCAGGCCCGTCGATCTGTACATGGTAAGTCTTCGAAACATGCGTTCCGGGATCGAGCAGGGCATCGGCAAATCGCGTGTCGTTGGTGAAAAGCAACAGGCCTTCGCTCGCCTTGTCCAGACGTCCGACCGGGGAAATATGCCGGTCCGGCAGATGTTTCAGGCAATCATAGACTGTTGCCCGACCCTGCGGATCGTGACGGGTGGTGACCAGGCCGCGCGGCTTGTTGAGCATCAGATAAACATGGTCTTCTGCGACGACAGGTCGGCCATCCACGGTGATATTTGCGGTGTCGAGGTCCACCCAGGTTTCGAGGTCGGTCGTGATATTTCCATCAACGGAAACGCGGCCAGCCCGCACCAGATCTTCCCCTTGCGTGCGCGAACAGAAGCCAAGCTTGGAAAGCGCCCGCGCCAGGGTCACGCGCTTGCCCGCAGCCGCCTCTGGCGCAGCCTTCAGTTTCGGCTTGCCGGCTCGGCCCGGCCCCCTTCCCGCAGACCGGGCTGGCGGCCGCTGACCGCGCGCATTTCTGTTTCGCACCGTTGTTCTTCACTCTGTTGACCAGCCGCACGCACCATTCTACAGCGAGGGCAGTTTGCACGACCATATTCCATAAGTGCCATAAACTAGAACTGCCATAACCTGGAACTGCGAAAACCCAAGTCAGGAAGTGAGACGATCTTGAACACTGACCTCATCACTCAGGAACTCGTAACGCTGCGCGACTATTGGCGTTATGCCATTTCGCGCTTCAACGCGGCAGATCTGGCCTATGGTCACGGCACGGGAAATGCAGGCGATGACGCTGCTTTCCTGCTGCTCGATTCGCTTGACCTGCCGATCGATACGCTGGACCCGTTTCTGGATGCAAGACTTCTGCCCCACGAACGCAAGCTTCTGGCGGAGCGGATCGAGACGCGCGTGTCCACCCGCAAACCGTCCTCTTACATAACCGGTCACTCCTACATCCAGGGTGTGCGCTTTCACGTGGACGAGCGGGTCATCGTTCCTCGCTCACATATCGGCGAAATCCTGTTTGCGGAATACACGAACCCGCATGGCTCCAACTGGCTGCCCGATCCGATGATGGTGGAACGTGCCGTGGATATCTGCACCGGTTCCGGCTGTCTTGCCGTTATCATGGCGAAGTTCTTCCCGCAGGCGGAGGTCGATGCGGTTGACCTGTCTGCCGATGCTTTGGAAGTCGCGAGGCTCAACGTCGCCGAGCACGAGGTGGAGGGTCAGGTGACGCTTCACCAGGGTGATCTCTTCAAGCCACTTGATGGGCGACGCTACGATCTCATCATCACCAATCCGCCCTATGTGGATCATGAAGCCCTTGCCGGCTACCCGCCGGAATATCAGGCCGAGCCGCGCATGGCCCATGATGGCGGGGAAGACGGACTTGATCTCGTTCGCGAAATCCTGCGCGAGGCACCGAAATACTTGACGCCCGAGGGCGGCCTGTTGTGCGAAATCGGTTCCGGTCGCGAAATTCTGGAAGAGGAATTCCCGCACCTGGAATTCACATGGCTGGAGACAGCAGAATCCCAGGATGCCGTGTTCTGGATTACCGCGGAACACCTCGGCGTCAAGTAGGCTTCTGATCTCTGCCGGTGGGAAACACCCTTGCAGTCGCTCCCTTCGGTGATATCTCTGCCTCACTAATGCATATCGCGCTCAACCGGATTCGGTTGAGCGCGATATGCATTATTTTAAAGTCTTACAGCGTCGTTCGCGCGTTCAATCGAACGCGCCGCGCTGTAGCTTATGGAGGCAGAGATCATGTCAGAGACAAAAGTGGCACTCATTACGGCGGGCGGCAGCGGCATGGGCGCGGCAGCCGCAAAGCGGCTCGCCGCCGATGGCTACAAGGTTGCCATCCTTTCCTCCTCCGGCAAGGGCGAAGCCTTGGCCACAGAGCTTGGCGGCATCGGCGTGACCGGCTCCAACCAATCGAACGATGATCTCAAGCGGCTGATCGATGGCGCCATGGAAAAGTGGGGAAGGATCGACGCGCTGGTGAACTCCGCCGGCCATGGACCGCGCGCGCAGCTTCTGGATATCACCGACGAACAGTGGCACACCGGCATGGATGTCTATCTCATGAACGTCATCCGCCCGGTTCGACTGGTGGCGCCCATCATGCAGGCGCAAAAGGCTGGCGCGATCGTCAACATCTCGACCGCCTGGGTGTTCGAGCCATCGCCCATGTTCCCCACCTCTGCCGTGTTCCGTGCAGGGCTTGCGGCCTATACGAAACTGTTTGCCGATACCTATGCCATCGACAATGTGCGCATGAACAATGTTCTGCCCGGCTGGATCGACAGTCTGCCCGGCACAGAGGAGCGGCGTGAGAGCGTGCCGATGAGGCGCTATGGCACGATGGAGGAAATCGCGGCCACCATCTCCTTCCTCGTTTCTGAAGGCGCAGGCTACATCACCGGCCAGAGCCTGAAGGTGGATGGCGGCTTGATGCGCTCCGTTTGAGATTAGAAGGTTGGCGGCGTGCAGGCGCTGATGACCTCGCAGGCAACAGGCCCGACACAGCGGAAACGATGTGGTCTGCGGCTTTCGAAATAATAGGCGTCGCCGGGTCCGAGGATCCGGCGCTCCTCATCCACCGTCACCTCGAGCCGACCGGACAGCACGATACCGCCCTCCTCTCCTTCGTGAACAAGCGGGACCTTGCCCGTATCGGCGCCCGGCTGGTAGCACTCCTTCAGGATCTGCAGACTGCGGCCAAACAGATTATCGCCGATCTGGCGATAGGAGATCTTGCCTTTGCCGATCTCGACAAGCTCTTCTGCCGCATAGAAGGCCTTCTTCGGCTTATCCGGCTCGAAGGCGAAGAATTCTGCGAGCCCGATGGGAATGCCATCGAGAATGCGCTTCAGCGCCCCAACGGACGGATTGGAGGCGTTGGATTCGATCAACGATATGGTGGAGTTCGTCACGCCCGCGCGCTTGGCCAACTCCCGCTGTGAAAGCTTATGCGCCATGCGCAGATGGCGAAGACGGTTACCGACATCGACAGACACGATAGACCCACTGTTTCGGATGTTGAAGATATCGCAAATTCTGCAACTCTTAGATCGAAAAATCAATAGCTTACAGATTGAGAGAAAAGGACTTGTTGGCCTCTCCAAAATCGCTCACACCAGCGTGACATGCTGTGCCGAAGGAGCCGAACCGCCATGGACTATACAAAGCCATCCAACACGCCGACGCTGGAAAATTTCTGGATGCCGTTCACGGCGAACCGTCAGTTCAAGGCTGCTCCCCGCCTGCTCGCCAGCGCGAGTGGCATGTACTATACCGACGTCGATGGCAATACGGTGCTGGACGGCACGGCTGGCCTCTGGTGCGTCAACGCTGGTCACGGTCGCAAGCGCATTGCCGATGCCGTGGAACGACAGCTGCGCACGCTGGATTTTGCCCCGACCTTCCAGATGGGCCATCCGATCGCGTTCGATTTTGCCGAAAAACTGGGAAGGATCGTCCCGGGTGGCGTTGCCGCTGAACTCGATCGCGTCTTCTTCACTGGCTCCGGATCCGAGTCCGTCGATACGGCCCTGAAGATCGCGATCGCCTATCAGCGCGCCATCGGCCAGGGTACGCGCAGCCGCATCATCGGCCGCGAGAAGGGTTATCACGGCGTCGGCTTCGGCGGAATTTCCGTCGGCGGCCTCGTCAACAATCGTCGCGTCTTCCCGCAGATCCCAGCCGACCACATGCGCCATACGCTGGATATCGAGCGCAATGCCTTCTCCAAGGGTCTGCCGGCGCATGGTCTGGAACTGGCGGAGGATCTGGAGCGTCTGGTCCAGTTGCATGGGCCGGAAACCATTGCCGCCGTCATCGTCGAGCCGATGTCTGGGTCTGCCGGCGTCATCCTTCCGCCGAAGGGCTATCTGGAGCGCATTCGCGCGATCTCGCAGAAATACGGCATCCTGCTGATCTTCGATGAAGTCATCACCGGTTTCGGCCGTCTCGGCACACCTTTTGCGACCGACTATTTCGGCGTCGTGCCGGATCTCGTCACCACAGCAAAGGGCCTGACCAATGGTGCCATCCCGATGGGCGCGGTATTCGCCAGCCGCAAGGTCTATGACGGGCTGATGAACGGACCGGAGAATGCCATAGAGCTCTTCCACGGCTACACCTATTCCGGTCATCCGGTGGCCAGTGCCGCTGGCATTGCGACACTGGAAATCTATGCGGAAGAAAACCTTCTAACGCGCGCTGCCGGTCTGGCAGAGACCTGGCAGGAGGCGCTGCACAGCCTGAAGGATCATCCGCATGTGGTGGATGTGCGCAATCTCGGCCTCGTTGGCGCCATCGAGTTGAGCCCGCGTGATGGTGCACCGGGAACACGCGCTTATGACGTGTTCGTGGATTGCTTCAAGAAGGGCCTGCTGATCCGCGTTACGGGCGATGTCATTGCTCTCTCGCCGCCGCTGATCATCGAGAAGGAGCAGATCGAGACGATCGTTTCCATGATCGGCGATGCGCTGAAGCGTGTTGCCTGATGAAACGAAAAATGCCCCCGATGAGATGCTCGTCGGGGGCACTGTTTATCAGCTGGTCGCATTTCCGGACGGAAAACCGCTGACACTTTTCCTGGAAATGCGGAGCTCACCAAAGATCGACGTGACGGTTCACGTCCTTGTAGAGCAGATATCGGAAGCGCCCCGGTCCACCGGCATAGCAAGCCTGCGGGCAGAAGGCGCGCAGCCACATGAAATCTCCGGCTTCGACTTCTACCCAGTCATCGTTCAGGCGATAAACGGCCTTGCCTTCCAGAACATAGAGACCGTGCTCCATGACATGGGTTTCCATGAATGGAATGAGTGCACCCGGCTGGAAGGTCACGATATTCAGGTGCATGTCGTAGCGCACGTCCGCGGGATCGATAAAACGGGTGGTTGCCCATTTTCCATCGGTATCCGGCATGGCGGAAAGCTGGTGGTCATCCTCATGGCTGAAGATGGCAGGAGGCAGTTCCAGCCCCTCGACGGCCTGAAACTTCTTGCGCACCCAATGGAATTTGGCGAGGCTCTGGCTGTTGTTCTTCAGGGTCCATTTCGCCCCTGCAGGCAGATAGGCAAACGAGCCTTCGCGCAGCTCGTGAGCTGTGCCATCCAGCACTATGGTCATTTCGCCTTCGACCACGAAGATGGCTGCCTGGGCTGCCGCGTTCGGCTCGGGCCTTTCGCTGCCGCCACCGGGTGCGACCTCCATGATATACTGCGCGAAGGTCTCGGAAAAACCGGTCATCGGTCGGGCGATGATCCAGGCGCGCGTCGCATCCCAATGTGGCAGCACGCTGGTGACGATATCTGACATGACCCGCTTCGGGATGACTGCATAGGCCGTCTTGAACGTTGCCTTGCTCGACAGAAGCTCCGTCTGTCCCGGAAGTCCGCCCATGTTGGAATAGTATCGTCCTGATCTCATGCCCATGTCTCCGTCGGGTGATGCCCCGCCATGTTGTCTGACAGCGGCATCGATTCCCCCTGTCATATCCTCAAGCGAAGTCGAAATAAATCGAGAACTCATGGGCGCTTCGTCACCCCGCGCGGTCAAGCTGCGTCCGAGGATCCAGCCTTCCCAATCGCGGCAACCCACCAGATCCGGAACCCCTTCGGTGTGTCTCCCCTCAACGATCTCGATCATCGGAAACAGGCCCATCAGCGCGTCAAAGCGATCTTCGCCGCTAGCATCACTGCCGAAGCCATCGTCGATCATTTCGAGCAGACCGTCATCCGGTTGCAGATCCGGCCTTGCCGCGAACCATTGTTGGATAGTGGGCGCGAACCGCTGCCGGTCCTCCTGCCTTCGCTTGCTCCACACCGGGCTTCGCGGAATGCCAATTTTCGCATAGGCATCCGCCGGATAGCTTTCTGCGACCACTATCTTTTGAGCCCGAAACAGATCGGCCAGACCGCCATCGAAGGGCCAGATCCCGATCCTTTGACGAAAGGGCTGGATCAGTTCTCGCCACCCGGCAATTGCCGCCTTGCCCACCTGCGATGCACCCATGGTCCAGAACAGCATGGAGGGTGGCGAAAGGCCTGGAGCCGGACGCTCGCACAGACGCAGCAAATTCTCTTTCCCGATACCCAGGCCCTCGAACAGATGTGCCTGAAGCGTGCCGCCGGAGCGCGCCGGATAAAAGGGGCGCCTCAGCGAAATCTCTGAAGGTTTGTCAGCGGGGCGAAACCAATCAGACCATTCATCGTGGCCAAGCACATCGAGCAGATCGCGAAAATTGCTGAAGCCGGTCTTTTCGCCATAGGTCCTCGGAACACCGATCGGAAAGTCGAAACCAAAGAACACGCAACCATTCTCCTGGTTTTGCGCAGTGGCTCGATCAAACAGGGTGGTTGTCGGTCCAACTTTTTGAGGCTCGGAGATCAGCCAATCGTTTCCCTTACGACGGGCTACTGTCATCCACCGCTTTTCGTCGGCTATGCTCCAATCGCAGTGCACAACACAGGAAGGTTTCATGGACCCGTTTCCACCTCGTTCTCTTTATTGAACATTTGATCTTTCAACCTGTCTACTCAGTCAGCGCGACCTATGCTTCGATCCATCCAGTGAGCAAATGCAACATGTGGGAAGCGCCTATCTTTGGACGCATTTTATATTGTAATTCAATTTTTCGATGCATTGCTTACTCTCTTAGACCAAAGTCGTTCTGATTCAGTCCTTGGGGCTGTGTTAGCTTCAAGCTCCCAGGTCATCGTTCTGGCGATGATGTAGACATAGCGCAAGCTTGATCCGGACATTCGGACCGCGGGGCAAATGGAGGGCGTGCCGCCACGGGGGCACGTGAAAGCCTTGAGGCGGTAGAGGGCCGCACTCGGGGCAAGCGAAAGCTACGGAGGTGGCGATCGCGATAGATGTTGAAAGACATTTTCCGGCCGGAAGGCCGGACACAAGGAGGAGGAATACATGGCAGCAATCGAGATGAATGCGAGGGACCGGTCACGGCCCATGACCGCAGAGGAAAAGAAGGTCATCATGGCCTCCTCTGCCGGGACAATCTTCGAGTGGTACGACTTTTATCTCTACGGTTCACTGGCAGCCATCATCGGCGCCCAGTACTTTACCGCATTCCCGGAAGCCACGCGAAACGTGTTTGCGCTTCTGGCCTTTGCTGCCGGCTTCATCGTGCGTCCGTTCGGCGCGCTGGTGTTTGGAGCGCTGGGCGATCTCGTCGGCCGCAAGTACACCTTCCTGATGACTATTCTCATCATGGGCCTCTCGACCTTCCTCGTTGGCCTTCTGCCCGGCTACAACAGCTGGGGTGCTGCCGCACCGATCATCCTGATCGTGCTTCGCATGCTTCAGGGTCTGGCCCTTGGTGGTGAATATGGCGGTGCCGCGGTTTACGTGGCCGAACATGCGCCTTCCAACCAGCGTGGCTATTTCACAGCCTTCATCCAGACGACAGCGACGCTCGGCCTTCTGCTGTCGCTCGTGGTCATTCTGGCCGTGCAGAGCTATGTGAACGCCAACTGGGCTCCTACTGCGGTTCTCGATGCAGCCGGTGCTGCCATCATGAACCCGGATGGTACGCCACGCATGATCAAGGCCTTCGATCTTTGGGGCTGGCGCATTCCGTTCCTCGGCTCGATCGTTCTGCTGCTGATTTCCCTTTATATCCGCATGCAGATGAACGAATCCCCTGCCTTCAAGAAGATGAAGGAAGAGGGTGCTGCCTCCAAGGCGCCGCTGCGTGAAGCATTCGGCACCTGGAAGAACGGCAAGTTTGCACTCATCGCACTCTTTGGTCTCGTCGCTGGTCAGGCCGTCGTCTGGTACTCCGGCCAGTTCTATGCACTGTTCTTCCTGCAGAACGTCATCAAGGTCGACAGCTTCACGGCAAACGTCATGGTTGCCTGGTCGCTCATCCTCGGCACCGGTGGCTTCCTGTTCTTTGGTTCGCTGTCGGACAAGATCGGCCGCAAGCCAATCATCCTCGCAGGCTGCCTGATTGCGGCACTGACCTACAAGTTCGTGTTCCCGATGCTGACGCAGGTCGCCAACCCGGCACTCCATGCGGCACAGCAGACTATCGTCACTGTCACCGCAGCTCCTGGCGATTGCTCGTTCCAGTTCAACCCGGTCGGCACTGCCAAGTTCACGTCTTCTTGCGATATCGCCAAGTCGACGCTTGCCCGTTCCTCGGTCAACTACACCTCGGTGCAGGACCCCGCGGCAACGGTTGCACAGGTGAAGATCGGCGACACGGTCATCCCGTCCTATGACGCGACCAAGCTGGCAGGCGATGCTGCCAAGACGGCTCCGGCCGCCTTCACAAAGTCTGTCAATGATGCCCTGACGGCTGCCGGATACCCGGCTTCCGCCGACAAGAATACGACTGTCATCAAGGCCGCGCATTTCTTCGACATCTTCAGCGGCCAGAAGATTACCGTGGTCCTGATCCTGACCTACCTCATCATCCTGGTGACGATGGTCTATGCCCCGATTGCAGCCATGCTGGTCGAACTCTTCCCGACACGCATTCGCTACTCCGGCCTCTCCCTGCCATACCACATCGGTAACGGCTGGTTCGGCGGCCTGATGCCTGCAACGGCCTTCGCGATCTCTGCGCAGACGGGCAACGTCTATGGTGGTCTGTGGTACCCGATCATTATCGCAGGTGCGACTGTCGTCATCGGTGCACTGCTGGTTCCGGGCAACACCCACAAGAAGGATATCTTTGCGGACGACGCACAGTAATCCAGGCGGTTCCTCTTGAAGGAATGCGACAGGCTGGCCTCACCGCCAGCCTGTTTTTTATTGGTGAGTATTCAACACACAGAATAGCTTAAATTATTGATTTATAATAAGAATTCGCGCTGCCGACGAAGACTGGAAACACGCAAAACGGGTGCTATAAAAGCAGCATCGAGGGCCAAGCAGCAAGTGCCGCACCAGCCGGTACTGACACGTGAGGATGAGCCACACGTGCCGAGGCAGAGGCTCTGCCCTCGAACAGGAGTGATTAGGATGGGCTTACCTATCGTGATCGCGATTGAGCTAAGAAAAACCCGGACGAGCTGGTTAATTCGCGTCCGGGTTCAATTCTTCGCATAATCGAAACAGAGGTCAGAAGTTCGAGCTTCTGACCTCACTCCTGAAAGATATCTTGGCGGCAGATGAGTTTCAAGTCTCTCCCGAATTCTCTACCGCTTCTGCTTTTCCCAGAAGAACCAGCCAACCAGAAAGACGCCGAGGATAAGGGCATTGGAAACGATGCCGAGGCCGATGGACGTGAAACGCGCAACCTCTGCGCTGGCCGCCGTGGTCATGGGCAGCAGGATCGCAACGAAGACCACGCCCATGGCTAGAGGCGCCTTCATGCCCATCGTATCGCGGGTGCGGATCGCCGTGACGAGCAGGAAGAACATCATCCCGATTCGAAACGGATCTGTCAGTTGCGAAACTAGAATATCTGCCATCGCTCTCCCCCCTAAACAATTGGTTCGCTTTCATAAACTGAAAGTGCGCCCAAGTCTTGCAAAAGAGTTGTGAGGCAAGCAGCAACCACGTCATCATTGAAAAAGCCGACGGAGAGACCCCGTCGGCTTGATCGTTTACCTGATGGATGACTTAAGCCAGCGTATAGGCGGTCTTGACGACTGTGAAGAATTCCGCCGCGTATTTTCCCTGCTCGCGCGGGCCGAAGGAGGAAGCCTTCCGGCCACCGAAGGGCACGTGGAAATCGACGCCAGCGGTCGGAAGGTTGACCATGACCATGCCGGCTTCCGAATCGCGCTTGAAATGGGTGGCATGCTTCAGGCTGGTCGTGGCGATGCCGGCAGACAGGCCGAATGGCGTATCATTGGCAACCGCCAAAGCTTCCTCGTAGTCCTTGACGCGAATGACGGCAGCAACAGGCCCAAAGATCTCTTCGCGCGAGATGCGCATCTGGTTTGTTGCTTCGGTGAACAGCGTCGGCTGCAGGTAGAAGCCGGGGGTATCGCGTTCGATACGCTCTCCACCAAAGGCGAGTTTGGCGCCCTCCTGCTTGCCGATTTCGATGTAATCGCAATCCTGCTGGAGCTGCTTCTCATCGACCACCGGGCCAATATGCGTTCCATCCTTCAGCGCGTGATCGACGTTCAGCTTGCTCAAACGTTCTGTCAAAGCAGCCACGAACTTGTCGTGAATACCTTCCGTGACGATGAGGCGCGAAGAGGCAGTGCAGCGCTGGCCCGTGGAGAAGAAGCCGGAATTGGCAGCCGCTTCGACAGCAACGCCGAGATCTGCATCATCCAGAACCACCATCGGGTTTTTGCCGCCCATTTCCAGTTGGAACTTGCGATTATGCTCGATGGAAGACAGCGCCACGCGTTTGCCGGTTCCGGTGGAGCCGGTAAATGTGATGCCTGCGAGATCCGGGCTATCCAGCATGGCCTGACCAACGACAGAGCCGCGGCCCATCACAAGGTTCAGCACGCCTTTCGGCAGACCCGCACGGTGTAGAATGTCGACGATGGCCCAAGAGCAACCGGGAACCAGATCCGCTGGCTTGAAGACCACCGTGTTTCCATAGGCAAGTGCCGGGGCAATCTTCCAGGCGGGAATGGCGATCGGGAAGTTCCACGGCGTGATGATGCCGATCGGCCCCAGCGGCTCGCGCGTTATTTCGACTCCGATGTTCGGGCGCGCGGACGGTAGCACTTCGCCTGCCAGACGCAGGGTTTCACCGGCAAAGAAATCGAAGATCTGCGCGGCGCGAATGGTCTCGCCAATGCCTTCCGGCAAGGTTTTGCCTTCTTCCTGCGAAAGGAGGCGTCCGAGCTCTTCCTTGCGGGCGAGGATCTCATCCGCCGTCTTCTTCAAAATCGCGTGGCGCTCCAGAATGCCGGAACGGGACCAGGCCGGGAATGCTGCTTTTGCCGCGGCAATAGCCGCTTTGGCATCGTCAGCCGAGGCCTGTGCATAAATGCCCACGACGTTCTTGGTATCGGATGGATTGATGTTTTCCGAACCTTGTTTGCCGACCCATTCACCGGCAATGAGATTTTGATGGATGGTCACGAATGCCTCCCTTTCGCTAGGTGCTTTTCACAGTAATTCCACGATCCGGCAGCCGCCGGATCAGCATCGACCCCTCACTTATCATATATCTCAGTCAAATAAATATGATAAGTTGATTTAAGCATCGGTTCAACCCGCTGGCCCTGTCAGGGTTGAAGGTTTTTGAGCGCGCCCTACATAAGTTGTGACATGAGATCGTCGATCGACGACATGGCGATGCAGGCACATGTCAACTTCAGCTGACGCGCGCCGATCTTGATACCATTAGCATAGGATCGGTAACGGGCTGCAAGGTTTGAACGGTCACGATGCAAAGGAGATGTTTTGCAGGTTCTAGTTCGAGATAACAATGTCGATCAGGCCCTCCGGGTCTTGAAGAAGAAGATGCAGCGTGAAGGTATCTTCCGGGAAATCAAGGCGCGCAGCGCCTATGAAAAGCCGTCCGAAAAGCGCGCACGAGAAAAGTCCGAAGCCATCCGTCGCCAGCGTAAGCTTGCGCGAAAGAAGGCACAGCGTGAAGGCCTTCTGCCGGCGCCCAAGAAAGCAGTTGGCCGAGGAGGCCGCTGATCGGGCGATTTTGCAATTCCGTTTGACGAGAAAGGTAGGTCCCAATGTCCATGGAAGAAGCGACTTTAACCCCCGCCAAGCTCTCGCCGCGCGACCGGGCGGAAGCGACAGACAGGGCGGCGAAGGCCATTATCGACTCTGAGGCGATTGCTCGGGAAAAGAAAACCGAGAAACTTCGCGCCATGCGAATGGCGAGGGCAACGTCCCAACCCGTCAAGACCAAGCGGTAATCCTGCGACTGAAAAGACGAAGCGGCCGACGAGCCGCTTCTTTTTTTGCGCTTTCAAGCGAGATATCGACGGCGTCAACCGCCCTGCTGGACTGGGGATTGCCCTGGCTTGATAACGGGCATATTGCCTGTCTGGGGCGCTGGTTCCACAAGTTCTTGGTCGCCTGTCGCAGGTGGTTTCAGAACTCCTTTGCAATCCGCCAGGCTACCACTCAGGCTTTGCGAAGAAGCATGCTCGTTCGCGGATTGGCCATTGGCTGCCTGACCGTTCTGGGACAATTGTTGTGGTGGCACTTGGCATTTTGTCGTACCACTGGGCGTCTGCGCAAAAGTGCTTGCCGGGACAAGCAAGCTCATCGAGGTAAGTATCGCGATGCAACTGACGCGAAGACCGGCTCGGGATGTGTTGGTCATCTCCATTTCTGCATCCTCCTTGCTACCACAACTGCATCAGCCAGAATGAGGTTCCCGATATTCCCTACGGCACTATCCCGAACTGTCGTGTGATCGGAGACGACCTTGTACTAAAGCAGACAATGTATCGTGTTTTCAGCATTTCCGGGAACTATGCGCCACACCCCTTGTTTGAGGTCGAGAGGGAATGGAGGCAGACATCATGACCAATGTGAACGGACGCGATCGTGTGCAGGCAGAGATGGTACAGTTGATACCAGCACTCAGATCATTCGCTAGACGACTGGACAGAAGCCCGACCAATGTTGACGATCTCGTGCAGGAAACCTTGACGCGCGCCTTGGCGAACCTCGACAAGTTTCAAGAAGGGACCAGCCTGAAATCTTGGATGTTTACGATCCTGCGCAACACGTTCTGCACAAAATTCGGATTATCAAAGCGTGAGACCGTAGGCCTGGAGGATTGCGCATCGGCACGGCCCACCGTCAATGCGCCACAGGAATGGTCTGTCCGCGCCCACGAGTTTCACCGCGCCCTGCTTAGTCTTCCAGAACATTATCGGGATGCCGTCGACATCATCCTGCTGCAGGGCCAGAGCTACGAGGTTGCAGCCGAACGGTGCGGGTGCCCTGTTGGCACGATCAAGAGCCGGGTCAACCGCGCTAGGGCTCAACTGGCATCGCAGTTGAACTAGGTAGAATATTGATAGACTGACATCGAGGGCGGCCACGGCTGCCCTTTTTCATGTCGACCAGAGCGAGGCACATAGGCAAAAATTTGTAATATGACTCGCTTAGCACATCATATAAGATGAGCTCTTTCTTTCTTGGGGAGGAGACGATCATGACATCCTTGGACCTGAAACATCGGCTCGCCGCGCTGATGGCCGCCGCTCTTGCAATGCCGTTGCAGCAAGCAGCCGCTGAGGGAGACCATCTGCGCCAGACGCTGGCAGCCAATGATGGATGGGCCGGAGGAACGTCTGGCGGCGCTGATGCCGTGGATCGTCATATCTACAAGGTCACGAACCGCTCGGAATTGCTGAGCGCTTTGCAGGCTGGTGGGGAGCCGAGCATATCGAAAATCATTCAGGTGAGCGGGACGATCAACCTGTCGGTCGATGATCAGAACAGGGAATTGCTGGAAAAGGACTACGCTGATCCGGGCTATAGCTTCGAGGCCTATAGAACGGCCTACGCACCTTCCACCTGGAATGTGCGGCTGGATGACAAGAAGAAACCGATCCGCGACCTGACAGGACCTCTTGAGGAAGCGCGCAAGCGGTCTGCGGAGAGGCAGAAGGCGCGGGTTGTGATCAAATTGACGTCAAATACGACCCTGATTGGTCTTGGCAAGGATGCCCGGATCACAAAGGGAAACCTCGTGATTGGCGAAGGGACGGAAAACGTCATCATCCGCAATATCACCTTCGAGGATGCCTTCGATTACTTTCCGGCCTGGGATCCCGGTGACAGCTGGAAGATCGAAGCGAGCTATCCCGGCTGCCAGGAGACACGTGTGGATGCAGCCAAGGGGTCGCAACAGTGTCCGGGTGGTCGATGGAATTCGGAGTACGACAACATCTCGATCAGCGGCGGCAAGCGGGTCTGGATCGACCATTGCACCTTCACCGATGGCGAGAGACCCGACCATCTTTTCCCGCCAGTCTACCCCTTCCCCAACAATCTGCCGGAACAGAAGGTGCAGCATCACGACGGACAGGTGGACATCACCAACGGTGCCGATCTGGTGACCCTGACCTACAACCACTTCAGCGGCCACGACAAGACTTCGCTGATCGGCGGCAGTGATAGCCGGACATCGGACGCAGGAAAATTGAATGTCACCTACCGTGTCAACTGGTTTGACAATGCGGGACAACGAAGCCCACGCGTTCGTTTCGGGAAGGTGCACAGCTACAATAACTATTTTACCGGAACGGCTGCCCTGCCGATCAAAGGGGCAAAGGATCTCGAGGAAAAGCATGCACTGGCTCTGAAGGCGAAGGGCGAATATCCGGTCTTCCGCAGCGGCTTCGGCATTGGCAAGGAGTCGGCCATCTACTCGGAGCACAACGTCTTCGAGATCAAGAATGGCGGCCCCGAGACTGCGGTTGCGATCCAGGGCGGCACGCGTTTCTTCGACAATGGCTCTACCGTCAACGGCAAGCCGGTGGATTTCGCCGCTGTCCTGAACCAGGATGCAAAGCAGCCCATATCTTCAGACCTTGGCTGGAAGCCTGACCGCTATGCCCATGCGCCACTTCCCGCAGCGGAAGTTCCGAGCCACGTCCAGGCAAACGCCGGTGCGGGCAAGATGTGAAGGGATCGAGAGGCACCTTCTCCCGCTCGGTCCGCGGGAGAAGGTATACTCCGTTCAGAACGCCGACGCCTGAACGGAAATGCAAATGACAATTACATCTGCTCGGATTGCGCACCGCTTCCCGGCTTGGCCTTGCCCAGCACGGGTTCCGGTCCAAGGGCTGAGGACAGGGGCGTGCTTGTAAACTCGCCTTTGCCATCGATCGAGCGCCCCTCGGACCATCGCCCGGAAACAGGCGGCGCTCCATCTGCCTGGAAGCCGAGGAAGGCATAGGAAAATTCCTGCTTTTCTTCTTCCTGAGGGAAGCTGTTGGGAATGGGAAACGCCCCCTGGTGTCCGCCGAGTTCTTCCAACGCGGCCAGCCATTGGTTCTGGTGCATGGTGTCGCGCGCAATCAGATAGGACAGCATGTCCTTCATGCCCGGATCATTCGTCATATTGTACAGACGAACGGCCAGCACCCTTCCGGTGGACTCAGCCGCAACATTAGCGGTCATATCGGCGGCGATATTGCCGCTTGCATAGATGTGCGACATGTTGAAGGGCACGCCGTCACTGTCTACCGGCATGGCGGAGAGCCCTGCGGACAGAATGTTTTTCATGTTGATACCACCCATGACCATGCTGGCTACGGGATCCTTGGCCACTGCCTCCCTCTCCGAAAGAGGGGCTCCCTCCATGTTGAGAGCAACGGCTGTCGCCAGCATTTCGATATGGCCCAGTTCTTCCGCTGCCGTATTCATCAAAAGATCGCGGAACTTGGGATTTCCTCGTGCTCCACAGGCCTGGAAAAAATACTGCATGGCGACCCGGATCTCGCCTTCCACGCCGCCAATCGCCTGCTGAAGCGCACGGGCAAACAGCGGATCCGGCTTTTCGACACGCACCGGATATTGCAGCTTTCCGTCAGTATAAAACATGATTTTCTCCTTCCTGTTGAGAGCCCGCCCAACAAGAGGTCGTGTCAGAAGTTCCGTGCCCCATTCAAGAACAGGGATTGATGCCCCGATTGCAGTTTTCGTTTGCAAGCGATCCCGCACGGACGCATGTTCACCCACGAATTCAATACAGCGTGAGACAGTCATTCATGTCGGCAGATGCAATTGTTCTGGGTGCGGGTATCATCGGCGTTTCAACCGCCGTGCACCTGGCGAAACGTGGAAAATCCGTTGTTCTGGTGGACCGCCGCGGGCCCGGCGAAGAAACCTCCTATGGCAATGCCGGCCTTATTCAGCGCGAAGGCGTTGTTCCCTATGGCTTTCCTCAGCAGATCGGCATGATCCTGCGCTATGCGCTGAACAACCGGATCGACGCGCACTATCACCTGAGCGCTGTTCCATCGGTCGCGAAGTTTCTGGCGAAGTACTGGCGGAATTCGAATGTCAGCCGGCATCAGGTTATCGCCAAGGCCTATGCGCCTCTCATCGAGCATTCCATCTCCGAACACGACGCCCTGATCCGTGAAGCGGATTGCGAGCATCTGATCAAGAAGGACGGCTGGACGGAAGCGTTCCGCACACAGGCCAAACAGGATGCGGAAGTCCGGGAGGCCGAGCGGCTGAAGCGGGAATACGACCTGAATTTCAAGGTGCTGGATGCCAGGCAACTGGCCGAGAAGGAACCGCATCTTTCAAACGACTTTGTCGGTGGCCTGACATGGGTCGAACCCTGGTCGGTGCTTGATCCGCACGCGCTGACCATGGCCTATGTGAAGCTGCTGGAAAGGCTCGGCGGCCGGTTTGTGCGCGGTGATGCGACGACGCTTGTGCGCACCGGCGCCGGGTGGCGGGTGACGACGGATGAAGGCACAATCGAGGCAAAAGACGTCGTCATCGCTCTCGGCCCGTGGTCTGATACCGTCACGGCACCGCTCGGCTATCGTTTCCTCGTCGGTGTGAAGCGCGGCTACCACATGCATTACGGCACGCGCGACAACAAGGTGTTGAATGGCTGGACCATGGATGCCGAACGCGGTTATTTCCTCGCCCCCATGAACCAAGGCATCAGGCTGACGACCGGCGCCGAATTTGCGCTTCGGGACGCACCAAAAACGCCTGTGCAGCTTGAGCGCGCCGAAGCTGTAGCCCGGACGATCTTTCCGCTTGGCGAGCGCCTTGACCGCGAACCCTGGATGGGAGCGCGCCCCTGTACGCCCGACATGATGCCGATCATCGGCAAGGCGCCGCGTCATGATGGCCTGTGGTTTGCCTTTGGCCATTCGCATCATGGCCTGACGCTCGGGCCGGTCACGGGCCGCCTGATTGCAGAAGCCATCTGTGGCGAAAAGCCTTTCATGGATGCATCCGCCTATCGCCCGGAGCGATTTGCAATCTAGCGGGGAGCCGAATGACGTCCGTATCCGCCCTGTCGAACAATGCTGGTCATGCGAACAGCTGGTACGCGGCATCGGCCCGCGACAGGCGCATTCGGCCTTCGCTGGCTGAAGATCTGCAATGCGATGTGTGTGTCATCGGCGCAGGGTTTACAGGCGTCTCGGCAGCCCTTGCTCTCGCCGAACGGGGTTTCTCCGTGGTCATCCTGGAAGCGGAACGCATCGGCTTCGGTGCGTCCGGACGAAATGGCGGCCAGATCGTCAACGGCTATAGTCGGGATCTGGCAACGATCTCGGCACGCTACGGGAAGGAAAAGGCGGTCAGGCTGGGTGAAATGTCGCTCGAAGGCGGCGCGATCATCCGGGAGCGGATCTCCCGCTACGCTATCGATTGCGATCTGCGGGAGGGCGGTTTCTTCGCAGCCTTTACCCAGAAACAGATGCGCGAGATGGAGGTGCACAAGCAGGACTGGGAGCGCTACGGCCATCCCGGTCTCGAAATGGTCTCGCGATCCGAAGTGGGAGCCTATGTGCAGACTGATCGCTACGCCGGCGGCATGATCGACCGCCTGGGCGGGCATATTCATCCGCTCAATCTGGTTCTTGGAGAAGCGAGGGCCTTCGAACAGCAGAATGGCCGGATCTTCGAGCGCTCTCGCGTTCTGCAGATGGACGATGGCGAGCGACCGGTCGTGCGCACGGCTGCGGGCTCCGTAACTTGTGAATACGTTCTGATCTGCGGCAATGCCTATCTCGCCCCGCAGTTTCCGGCGATCAGCGAGCGCGTGCTCCCTGTCTCTAGCCAGATCATTGCAACGGAGCCGCTCGATCCAGCGCTGGCGCAGTCTCTGCTGCCGGCGGATTTCTGCGTCGAGGACGCAAACTATGTGCTGGACTACTTTCGCCGGACCGCCGATAATCGCATTCTCTACGGCGGCGGCATCGGATACGATGGGCGCGATCCGCATGATATCGCCGAGGCAATCCGGCCAAAGATGCTGAAAACGTTCCCGCAACTGGCCCAGACGCGCATTGATTTTGCCTGGGGCGGAAACTTTGCCCTGACCTTGACCCGTATTCCCCATATCGGGCGCCTCTCACCGCGCGTCTATTTCTCTCACGGCGACAGCGGTCACGGTGTGACGACGACGCATCTTCTGGGCCGCATTCTAGGCGAAGCGGTGGCGGGCCATGCGGAACGCTTCGATGTCTGGGCTTCGCTACCGAACCTGCCCTTCCCCGGAGGAAGCCGCTTCCGCGTGCCGATCACGCAGCTCGGCGCGTGGTGGTATGGGCTGAGAGACCGGCTTGGCATCTGAACGACGTAAAAAAACGCCGATGGAGTGACCACCGGCGTTTCGATGACTGAAATCTGATCTACGACAGGCTTACTTCGAAGGACCTTCGTTGAAGCCCACCTTGTCGACCAGTTCCGATGCCTGCTTGCGATGCTTGGCAATCTCGGTCAGCGCAATCGTATCCGGCTTGATGGTGCCGAAGGACTTGACGATTGCGGATGGCTCAGCGCCCGCCATGACCGGATACTCGAACACCTGCTCGGCATAGATCTTCTGGCCCTCGACCGACGCCAGGAATTCCATCAGCTTCAGCGCGTTGGCCTTGTTGGGAGAATTCTTAGCAAGCGCCATGCCGGACACGTTCACATGCGTTCCGCGATCCTTGACGTTCGGAAACAGAACTTTGATCGACTTCGCCCATTCCTTCTCTTCCGGCGCCTTGTCGTTCGTCATCATCAGGCCGACATAGTAGGTGTTGCCGAGCGAGATGTCGCACTCGCCAGCCATGATGGACTTTGCCTGGCTACGATCATTGCCGTCCGGCTTGCGCGCAAGGTTGTTCTTCAGACCCGTCAGCCATGTCTGCGTATAGTCTGCACCGTGATGGGCGATCATCGAGGCAAAGAGCGCGATGTTATAGGCGTGCTGTCCATCGCGAATGCAGATCTTGCCCTTCCACTTCGGGTCAGCCAGTTCTTCATAGGTGATCTCGGACTGGGCGACGCGATCCTTGGAGGCATAAACCACGCGACCACGGGTGGTGAGGCCAAACCATTCTCCATCCGCATCGCGAAGCGACGCCGGAATGTCCTTGTTGATGAGCGCATTGTCCTTCACCGGCTGAACGACACCGCCATCCTTCGCTTCGGTGAGACGTTGGATATCGATGGTGAGAATCACGTCCGCCGGGGAGTTTACCCCTTCAGCCTTGATCCGCTCCACCAGTCCCTTGTCGAGGAACAGGACGTTGGTTGCAATGCCGGTTTCTTTCGTGAAGCGATCAAGAAGCGGCTTGATCAGTTCCGGTTGACGATAGGAATAGATGTTCACCTCGCCTGCGGCATGAGCGACCGTAGACGACATCAGCGCCAGAGCGCCCGCCAGAGCAATGCGCGTGATTTTTTTCATGAATGTATCCCTCCACTAATAATTCTGGACTGGCTCATTCAGGAAAAGAGGAACACAGTCAACTCACGGCCCTGTGAGGCGCACCTTAAGATGAACAAAATTTTCATATTTTGGAATTGTTCAAAAGAAGCTCAAGGCTTATATGTGTGTCGAACGGAAACACGGAGACTGGCATGCGCTTGACCAAGCAGACGAATTACGCCGTACGTATGCTGATGTACTGCGCAGCGAATGATGGCAACCTGAGCCGCATTCCCGAGATCGCCAAGGCCTATGGCGTTTCCGAACTGTTTCTGTTCAAGATCCTGCAGCCTTTGACAAAGGCAGGCCTCATCGAGACTGTCCGCGGCCGCAATGGTGGGGTTCGCCTCGGCCGTGCTGCCGACAAGATCTCCCTTTTCGACGTCGTGAAGGTGACGGAAGACAGTTTTGCCATGGCAGAATGCTTCGAGGACGGCGCCGTCGAATGTCCCCTTGTCGATAGCTGCGGCCTCAATTCCGCGCTTCGCAAGGCGCTGAATGCCTTCTTCGACGTCCTGACGGAATACTCGATCGACGATCTGGTAAAGGCGCGTCCCCAGATCAACTTCCTGCTAGGGCTCGACGATCTTGCGCCGCGCCCGCGTGCCGCTCTGCCGGCCTGATGACCGCATGGCGCGTTCGCCCGGGTTGAGGCTGAACGCGAGGGCCAACCCCTTGGCTGGTCTGCCACACAGCGCTGCTAGGTGAAAATGTTTTCGAAGGATATCTGGCCGGTTGCCATCACCGCCGCTCTTGGCTCGATTGGCGCCCTGATTGCTTCGGCGCTTTCACTCCCCGCTCCTTATCTCATCGGACCTGCGGCACTGGTCACGCTCGGCAGTCTGGCCGGGCTTGATCTCAAGGTTCCCCACCTTGTACGCAACATCGCCTTCCTGTCGGTCGGCTTGTCGATGGGATCGGGTGTTACGCCGGAGGTTCTTTCAGCGGCACAGGCATGGCCCCTCAGCTTCATCACGCTGGCGGCAATGTCGCTTGCTCTTCTGCTGATCGTCTATGCAGTCCTGAAGGCGATCTTCCGATACGACCCCATGACGTCCATGCTGGCGGCCTGCCCTGGACATCTCAGCTATGTCCTTGCACTGGCTGCGGGGGTCAAGAGCGATCTCGTGAGCGTCGGTGTCATTCAGAGCGTGAGAGTTTTGGCCTTGACGCTTCTCGTGCCCTTGTTTGTCGAGATGAGCGCTCCGATTGGCGCGCCAATGCCGGTGGCTTCCACCACAATCACCCCTCTTGCTCTGTCGATAATGGGAGCGGCGGGCTTCCTGCTTGGACGCGGACTAGGCAGGCTTCGCGTACCGGCTGCTCTGCTGGTTGGCGGAATGGTCGTCTCCAGCACGGCGCACCTTACCCATCTTGTTGAAGGCGGGATCCCGACATGGCTGCAAATTCCGATTTATGTCGTTCTCGGCAGCATGATCGGATCAAGATTTGCGGGTGTTAGCCTATCAGACCTGAAGTCGGCTTGTATGGCAGGTTTGACAGTTACCATCATCGCCGGCGTCATTTCGGTCGCCGTTGCGATGGGTGTATCGCGCATACTTGGCATTCCGCTGTCAGCGGCTCTCATCGCTTTTGCCCCAGGAGGGCTTGAGACCATGGCCGCCATGGCGATTATACTGCATGCCGATCCCGCCTATGTCGGTACGCATCATATTGTAAGACTTATATTTTTGTCATTCCTAATGCCCGCTATGATCGCATGGGTCCGGAAGCGCTAAATAATCATCTACAAAAAACCGTATTCAAAAAATGAGATATTGATGGGTTCCCGCAGTTGAACGCCTGTACAACATGAAGTACTGACAGAGATAAGCGCAAACGTTGCAGACGCGGGCGCGAAGCAGAAATTGTGTTTTGATAACCTGTCAGACGTCAGCTTACACGGGCAGTAAGCTATATGAGCGTCCAAGAACAGAGGAATGCTTCTTCTTTACTAAAGAAGTTAAGATTTCCAAAGTTCCGGCGAGCTACATGCGGGACAGTCGGGATCGTCAGATGCAATCTGGCAATGTGTGATGTCAATGAAGTTCAGTTTAAATCGTTCGATCTGATCTGGCTTCGAGGCGAATGGGATGACTGGAGCGATACGGGGTTCTCCAGTTGAAGATGCGAGAGAGGGTTTCGCTAAACGTGCATTCGCAAGCTTTCCGCAAGGAATACTTGTTATGCTGCCAGGCGCACCTGTTGAGGGGAGACTTAGAATGGACGCAACGGGAAACCAGATGGCCGACAGGCGTGATGTAGGTTCGCATTTTGCCCTGCGCCGCATTCCGAAGCAGGAACGGAGCCGCGAGCGGATCGATGAGATCCTGAAGGTGGCGATGGACCTCATCGGCCAGAAGGGGATCGACGCGGTAACGATGAAGGAAATTGCCAGCCTGTCAGGCGGGCCGATTGCTTCCGTTTATCAGTACTTCCCCAACAAGACGGCAATCATTGCCACACTCTACGAGCGTTACATTTCACAACTGCGTTCGATCCTGGCCGGCGCGCTGCCGCAGATCAACGAAGCG
The DNA here is from genome assembly GCF_011046895.1 of Rhizobium rhizoryzae. Taxonomy (NCBI): domain Bacteria; kingdom Pseudomonadati; phylum Pseudomonadota; class Alphaproteobacteria; order Hyphomicrobiales; family Rhizobiaceae; genus Affinirhizobium; species Affinirhizobium rhizoryzae. The sequence goes on from NZ_CP049250.1 coordinate 352,709, forward strand.
GGTGGCATTGCCGATGCTGCCGAAGAGATGATCACGCTTTATGCGAAGTTCGTGCGCTCCCATCCGCATGTTCAGGATCTGATCAATGCCGTACAGGCGGACAAGCTGCTGGAAGATATCGACATCAAGGAAGCGCGGCAGATCGCCGACATGTTCTGCAAGGCTTCGGAGGCCTTCGTTCCAGCCAATCTGCGTGAGGAATTTGTTCGTACGGCCTTTGTCATGTGCCACCTGACGGTCAGCATGGTACGACTGGCGATCAAGGTCGCAGACGACGAAGGCGACCAGATCGTTTCCGATTTCAAGGCGTCGATCCGTCATCAGTTGAGCCGTTTCGTCAGCAAGTGACGTAAACGCGTCCGCTGACTGGTATATTGAATGGCCCTGCCCGACCGGCGGGGCCGTTTTCGTTTCAAAGCGTGTCGCGATCCTTCAGATTCGCTCCTGACGCTTCAAGTCTCTTTTCATCACATGTCGTTGTCGCAAAACCGCTGCACAGTTTTGGCTACGACATGTAAGACGCACAAAAAAGGCGGCTCCGCGAGCCGCCTTTCTGGTCTGATCGAATGATAATTACTTCATTGTCGGCATGACGAACTGGGCGCCTTCCTTGATGCCGGAAGGCCAACGGCTGGTCACCGTCTTGGTCCGGGTCCAGAACTTGATGGAATCCGTGCCGTGCTGATTGAGATCGCCGAAGGATGAAGACTTCCAGCCACCGAAGGAGTGATAGGCCAGCGGAACCGGGATCGGAACGTTGACGCCCACCATGCCGATATTGATGCGGCTGGCGAAGTCGCGGGCTGCATCACCATCGCGGGTGTAGATGGCAACGCCATTGCCGTATTCATGCTTCATCGGCAGATCGAGTGCTTCTTCGTAGGTCTTGGCGCGGACGACCGAGAGAACGGGACCAAAGATCTCGGTCTTGTAGATGTCCATGTCCGGCGTCACGTTGTCGAACAGGCAGCCGCCGACGAAGTAGCCGTTTTCATAGCCCTGCAGCTTGAAGTCTCGACCATCGACCACAAGCTTTGCACCTGCTTCGACACCGCTGTCGATGAGGCCCAGAATACGATCGCGCGCTTCCTTGGTGACAACCGGTCCAAGGTCGGCCCTGTCATCGGTATAAGGACCGATGCGAAGGCTTTCCACCATGGGTGTGAGTTTCTCGATGAGGCGGTTTGCCGTATCTTCGCCCACCGGCACAGCGACGGAGATTGCCATGCAACGCTCGCCGGCAGAGCCATAGCCAGCCCCCATCAGCGCGTTGGCAGCCTGATCGAGGTCCGCATCCGGCATGATGATCATGTGATTCTTGGCGCCACCGAAGCACTGGGCGCGCTTGCCGTTCATGGCCGCCGTTCCGTAGACATAACGAGCGATCGGCGTGGAGCCGACGAAGGAAACGGCGCCGATGTCCGGATGGGTGAGGATGCCATCGACAGCCGACTTGTCACCGTTGACGACGTTGAGAATGCCTTCCGGCAAACCAGCCTCGATCATCAGTTCGGCCAGACGGATCGGAACCGAAGGGTCGCGCTCGGATGGCTTCAGAATGAAGGCGTTGCCGCAGGCGATTGCCGGCGCGAACATCCACATCGGGATCATGGCCGGGAAATTGAACGGCGTAATGCCTGCGCCGACGCCGACAGCCTGGCGGATCGAGTACATATCGATGTTCGGACCAGCGCCTTCCGTGAACTCGCTCTTGGACAGATGCGGAATGCCGATGACGAATTCGCAGACTTCCAGCCCGCGGATGATATCGCCCTTGGCATCTTCGATCGTCTTGCCGTGCTCGCGCGACAGCATTTCGGCGAGCGAATCCATGTTATCATTCAACAATTGAACGAACTTCATAAACACGCGTGCGCGGCGTTGCGGGTTCATGGCAGCCCATTTCGGCTGCGCAGCCTTGGCGCTGGCAACAGCAGCGTTCAGCTCTTCCTGGCTGGCAAGAGCGACTTCACCCTGCACTTCGCCTGTCGCGGGATTGAAGATGCCCTGCTTGCGGCCCGACGTACCGGCGACCTTCTTGCCGTCGATGAAATGTCCGATTTGATACATGGTGTTCCTCCAGTGTTGTGGCCGCAGTATGCGCTTTCATTTGCACAAGACAACACCATGATTTACGCATCCATTGTGCAAATTTTATAGTGCAGGGCAGGACCAATGGATTGGGACAATGTGCGCATTTTTCTCGCCGTCGCTCGTGAAGGCCAGTTGCTTTCGGCATCCCGGAGGCTCGGGCTCAATCATGCGACGCTCGGGCGGCGCATCAATGCGCTTGAAGAGCAATTGCGGACTCGGCTACTGATCCGCAAGCCCAGTGGATGCGATCTCACGGCTGAGGGTCATGCCTTTTATGCCACGGCGGAACGCATGGAGGCCGAGATGCTGGCGGCGCAGGCACGAGCGGGCAATGTCGATGCTCCTATCGACGGCATTGTGAGGATTGGCGCTCCGGATGGCTTCGGCGTATCATTTCTGGCCCCAAGACTCGGACCTCTGATGCGGCGGCATCCGAACCTGCGCATCCAACTGGTGCCCGTTCCGCGTTCCTTCTCGCTCTCTTCCCGAGAGGCGGATATTGCCATTACTGTCGAGCAGCCCTCGCAGGGGCGACTGATCTGCGCCCGCCTGACCGATTACACGCTCGGACTTTATGCATCCGAGGATTATCTCAAGCGGCACGACGCCCCGCGCGATGTCGAAGACCTGCGACATCATGCAAGGATCGGTTATGTGGAAGATCTGATCTTTTCCCCGTCACTGAATTTCACCGGTGAAATCATGCGCAACTGGGATGCCAGTTTCGAGATCTCCAGCGCAATCGGTCAAACGGAGGCGGTTCGCTCAGGCGCTGGTATCGGCATCCTGCACGATTACATCGCAAGCCAGGTGCCGGAACTGCGCCGCATTCTTCCGGCCATTTCAATCCGCCGCGCCTACTGGACGAATTATCACGAGAGCCTGCGTGACATGGCACGCATCAGGACCGTCGTTTCGTTTCTACAGGAGATCGTCGGACAAAACAGGGCACGTTTCGTGACCGAATAACAGCGTCAACCATAAAGGGGGAATGGTACGGTTGGGGGGTCTCGAACCTCCGACCTCAGGTGCCACAAACCTAAAGCCTAGCGTTATTGCAAGATTCCGATCGATATCGATGTCTTTTATTTTCGCGCTATTTTGTTGACATAAATAGACTTTTCTCGTTATCTACCGTTAATCCAAGACATTGATCACCTCGCCGCTCGCCTATTGAAAGACCCAAAATCGGAGGGGCAGATGTTCCAGACGTGTTCCAGAAAACGAGCTAACGACTTCAATGGCCACCATTTCCGACAAAGCCGATCTTCGCCCCTCTCATCTCGCCGACTTCCTAAAGAAGGCAAGTCCTGGGCATAAAGGCAGCCATTACATCACCGACCTGAAGTGCACCGGCCTTTCCCTCCGCCTCAAGAATGAGAAGGTTGCATTCTTTCTGCGATATAAGGGGATCAACAAAACCCTCGGGTGGGCCCACGAAGGGGAAGCTTGGTACATCCCCTCGATCAAGGCTGCGCGAGAACTTGCAGAGAAGGTGAAGCGTCAGATCGATTTCGGCGGAGACGCCCACGCGGAGGAATTCCTTCGGCAGCATCACCACGCCGTGGAAAACAACCTTGGCCTCTCTCACGATGACATCATTCGGGAAATGCGCCCAAAGGCCGGTACGTGGACCCTGCGTCGGTGCATCGAGAAGACCATCGAGGACAAGACGGCGGAAAACGCAGCGAAGCCATGGAGAGCGACGACCATCTCCACATTGAATTCGACATTCGCGAAACCCGAATTCAAAGACCTCCTCGACATGCCGGCCGTCAATATCAAGCGCGCAGATATCGAGAGCATTCGCGACGTCATGCTGAAGAAGCATGCATCCCCCTCCCCCGCAGGAAAAGCGGTTTCGAACGTCAGTACCATTCTCAGCCACTGCCAGTCCGTCCACGGCGGACTGTCGGGATTGGATCGGGTTGAGCCGTGGTGGAAACTCTTAACGGTCGGGCGGACGGTGAAGCCCCGGACCAGAAATCCGGGGCTGGAAGGGCTAGCGAAAACGCTCGTCCTCGTCGACACCTACACGACGAGACGCCTGCCTGGGCGCTTAGACGCCAAGCATGACCACAAGTACGGGATTCGTGACGGTGTTGCCGCCGCCTTCCACTGGGTATGCCTAACGGCGCAGAGGCAGGGAGCCGCCTTGGCAATTCGCAAAGCCTTCTACGTTCCGGACCCGGAAAATGAAGGCTGGTATCTGGCCGCATGGGGAGAAGGGATCATGAAGGCCGGCGTGGCCCACATCCTGCCCATCCCTCCCCGGCTGGTCCAGCACATGGCCAAAAAGCTCGCGCTCGTGAACAGGGCAGATAGCGAGTGGCTTTTCCCCTCTGAGCGCGGCGAGGAAGATATCCATATCCACCGGTCGTCTACACTTGCCGTCTGCCAGCGGTTGGCCGCAAGAGATACGCTTGCGAAGAAGCGCAAGACCGCTGTCGACCTCTTCGCGACGAACGGCATCAGATGGTGGACGCCACATGATCTGCGCACCACGATCACCAAGACGCTGGACCAAGCCGGCATTCCGGGGGGCGCATCTGTGGTACTTGCTCACGAAATAAGACGCACCGACAAACTGGACGCCGAAGACGACGACTCGCGCGAGCAGCGGATTGCCCGGATCACGAGGTTGGCTTACGGAGGTGCGCAACACCTACACCTGAAGCGCAAAGCCATGTCGATTTGGACAGACGCGGTACTGGATGCATACCTAGAGCTTAGAAGAAAAGATATGCAGTCCTGACATTCATAGCCGACGAGAGGCGATCACCAAGCTACGTGCAAGGATGACACCTCGGCGAATACAGATACAGAACTTGCTAGACGACGGTGCCGAACCAATCTATAAGCGCCTACGTCTTGAGTAGGCGTCGTGGGGGTGATTAGCTCAGTTGGTAGAGCAGCTGACTCTTAATCAGCGGGTCGTAGGTTCGAGCCCTACATCACCCACCATCTCAACTCTTCGAAGCGGGCGGGGAGAGCTCGTCTAGAACGTCGAGTAGGAACTTCCGGATTGTCTCACATCCAGTATCGGCGTCGTCGGGCCGAATGGAGAACGCTCCTAGCCCTGGGATGACTTCGTGGTATTCCTGCCACAAGAAATTTCGGTGACCCGAGCCGTATCCAGGGTATAAAACGTAGGCTCCCTTGGATCGTCTGATAGCATCTTTATAAGCGTGCATCTTCAGTAAATCACCTCGGGTGTATCTTCCTACCCGCTGGCTCCTCTTTTCTTCATCAACGTCTATTTCGGGATCACCAAAAAGCTCCTTGAGTTGATCAACGCTATACTTTGCATCGAAGTGCAAATGTATGAGCTTGCCATTCGCAGCCGCCTCATTTTGATCGAAGGCGGACGGCCAGATGGAAATCGTGAAATCTGGGCGCATTTTTCTCGACCATGAATCCGCGCTCCCAGAGTCAAAGAACGTCAAACGTTTGAAATTTGGCTTCGAAGGGCCGTCGGAAAACGTCCGATTGTAGCTGAACTGAAGCTTCCACTCATCACCATTGTGTCTGAAGGCTACTCCCGGCAGCGGCAGAACCTCACCGGACTTCACTTTTAACCCAAACCCGTCTGACCTCGGAACCACGATTGTGTTGATCACTTCTTCTCGCGCCACACCAAACCAAGGTTCCAACGCCCTGAGCAATACAAAGAAAAGCCAGTATTCGTACAGGGCCGCCGCGTTTCTGCTGCCCGCGCTGATGACATCATCTAATCCGCCCCAGGTCAGACGCCCCGCAGCGTTGAACTTGAGCCACGCTTCAAGGACTTCGCGATACCCAGCCTTCCGCTGCAGCACTGGGCTGCCAAGCGGCAGCTCAGTGAGATGGGATACGTCCTGGAAGAGGTCATGGCTGCGGTATTCCTCCATGCGCTGGAGCAATGGTCCGATCTCCCGGCCGACGAAGTGCACAGCGGCCCTACCCTTAGATTGCAGGATCGTGGACATTGTGGTGAGAAGCTCAATGAACTGTTCGATGACAAACAGAACGAAGCGGTTCTCCGGGGTGTCGTGCGTCTCCACAACGGCGCTGCTATATATGTAGCGAGGCACGGTGGGTAGAGATGCGCTTAAAGGATGGGAGGGACCTAATCGTTCACGAGGATAGCGCGAAGCGATCTGCCGGCCGATCTCGGCACCTCCACTGACCGGCCTTGAGGCTGAGCGCTCTTCATGTGTTGCGACGAGTCGACTATGGGGCTGGGCCAAGACCTGCTGCATCGCGGCTCGGAAGTCCGCGCTGTCGATGAGCGAGCGGAGAAAGAAAAATTGCTGTTGAAGTGAGTCACTATCTTTCGTGAGATCGAAATCTACGTCAACGGACGACGGGGAGAACATGGCGAGAAGCAAGTCAAGTGAGACGTTCGCAATGTCGTCAAGCATGCTCCGGTAGTCGCTCCGGAAATCAAGCTTTCTGGACCGGACCTCAACTCTTGCCGAGCCAACTCGCTGGCCGGCTCGGAGAAGGTGTAGCTGTAGCGATCCGACGTAGAGGCCAGGCGTCAGCATTCCGCGGTCAAGATCAACAGCTCCGACCATAAAGCGTTGGAGAATGCCAGGAATCGGCTCCAGCTCCAATCCAGCATCCTTGACCTCATAGTGGTATGTGCGCCCCTCAAGTAGTTGGATGGGCTCCTCGCCGTACTCAAGCGCTTCCGACACCGGCAATACCTTGATCGCATCAAGATCGCTTTCGCGGGCGACGATCAGCAGTTCGGTTACCCGATGGCCTTGATCATCCTCAAAGGCAAGGCACGTGAGCAAGAGCTAGCCCTCTGCGAAGCTAACAAAGCCAGTCGATTTGACCTTCATCAGCATGCGTTCAATTTTCCTGTGTGAAAGAGGAAGGAAAGGCGTCGCAGTAAGTTCGTCTGTGGTCCCAGCCTGCGCGATACCCTTGGAAGCGGCAATTGCAGCGTTCAGCCCCGTGAGGTTTTTGATCCCGGCCGGTTCCCACTCATGTCTCTCTTGGCAGTATGCTCGAAGCTTGAGCAACAGGGGTTCAACGCGCTTGCGTGCTCCATGGATACGGGGCAGAATTTTCTGAAGCACTTGATGGTCCAATGCTGTAGCCAGTACTGCGTAGCGTGCCACGTCTGTCGCAGCCTGCCTCGCTTCAAAAATAAACCAGAAGTATCGCGTTATCTCCTGGGCGCTACGGAAACCGAATTCCATCTCCTCCTCTGCAAGTAGATTGAAGAGGAGCATGATCTCTGCGGCGGCGGGGTTCCGAACAGCTTCAGGTAGTTCTGCGGGAGTCACTTTGAACTGCTGGGCTTCGACAAGGACGTTGCCAAAGCTGCTGCCGTTGCTATCAATTCGGCTAGTAGAGGACTTCGCTCCGCCGAGGAAAGCGAGCATAGCTTCTCCAGACGTCCTGAACTCAATTACATTCGCACGATCCAGCACCTTCGGAGAAAACATGTAGGTCGTCTCGTCAACATTGACCGTACCAATCACGAACAGGTTCGGGGGCAGATTGGGCAGCTGACCAGGGATGCCATCTCTTGGCTTGGCATCGCCGTGCAAGTAGATGGGCTCTTGCGGCGATTCAATAGCGGACAGGAAATCAGCAAAATAACGCTCGACGTGTGAGAGGTTCATTTCATCGAGCACGATGAAATACGGCTGCTTGGGGTCCTTAATCGCCCTGATCAGTACATCGAGGACTTTCGTCCGGATATATCGGCTCTCATTTAGGGCATCCGCATATCCAAGAACATGCTCATTGGAAGTCCAATTCGCCCCCACCGCTACAACAGCGTACTGCTCAGGGCTTGTGGTACACCAACGAAGAAAGGATCGTGCAAGTAACGTTTTTCCCGATCCCGACAAACCAGTCAATATTAGGAATCTTTTGGAAAAGAGGGCCAGAAGCAGCCTTTCATCAACGTTCTGAACCACAGCGTACCCTGACGAAGAGAGATCGCTTCTCCAGCTTTCCGCCATGCTCTTGTACTGCATCAGGACCTCTCCTGCGTTGTCGTATACTGTCCTGGCTAAATCAATTATTGCCCCCGCCTTTTCCGCGGCAATGATCCACATGCTGCGATTGGCAGGGCCCAAGGCCGCCAGTGCTTCGGAATAGGCTGCCTGCTCTACAGGACTCACGGGTCGATCCGGTTGATCGACCCCTTTCAAGACGATGAATGAAAGGGTGGATGTCGAGCGGTCGAATGCCATGAGCAAGAGGTCATCCTCGCGTACATCGTACAGCTCGCCAGGGATGGCGTCTCCTGCCAGCCGCCAGTTCTTTCCGCCACCTTGAAGTCGGATCGTTCGCCGATCAGTAAGTATCTTCCGCGTCTGCGCCGGCGTGCCGTCTAGGAAGCGTGTGTTTATTTCGATAGGTTTTTCACTGGCCGGAGCGAGATTGGGAAACCAGTCGGCAAGCACATCCCTATTGATATTTATGGCACGCTCTCTGCCAGAGGCCTCGCCCAGTGTTTCCCGGGTACGGTGGAACCAGCCCAAGTTCGAGGGGGCAAGTTTGCGCGCAGCGTAAACGACATCCACTGCGTTCATTCAGCTGCAGCCGCATGATGGGCCGGACTCGCCTCGGCGAGCTGCTGCTTCAATTGTGAAGCGACAGCGAATGCGAGCAATGGCGGCACGGCATTCCCAATCTGCGTCAACTGGGTATTCATGCTACCCGCGAGACGGAAAGCGTCTGGAAAGGATTGTATACGTGCAGCTTCCCGCAGAGAAATCCCACGCGCCTGCTCGCCGTCGAAATGGATGTGGGAATAAGCATCTTTCCCGATGTGCGCGGGCAAAGTTCTCGCGGGTTGATCACGCCACATTTTGCGGAACTTGTTGGGGTAGCGATTGTCTTTGTACGGAGGCACAGTTGCAGCAAACAGGTCCTTGTACTCTTCGTCGGTCTCGACAAGCTTCCGCTTCAGCTTCTTCTCTAACCGTGCCAACCGTTCGCCAAAAATCTCATTTGCGGTTGCTAAGGCCTCTGGGTACATTCCACCTTCGGGCATGCGCCTAAAGGTCTCATAGTCTCTCGGCGTGTAGCGTATCACATGTCCCGTGAAAGTTGACCCCGCCTTGAAATGCGGCCACTCCTTCATCGATCGAGTGAAGGCGGTTTCATTCCCATTGTATTCGAATAATTCAGCGATATCGCGAGGGTTCCCTTTCCCTTTCTTTCCATCGAGATGTGATGTGATCTTCGGCAGGTCAGCAAAGGCGTCCGAAACGGTCACCGCTGGAGCCAGCTGGGGCAGAGCATTGGCATGATCAACGAAATGATCGAAGGGAGGCAGGACCTGTAAATGCCCCTTCCCGGATCGGGAAGTCGAATACCCACCTGGGATTTCACAGTGATGCGCGATCAATGGAAACTCCGGGATCGTGGAAAGCTCCTTTCGGATGCCTATGATTATCATGCGCTCGCGCAGTTGCGGAACGCCATACCATGCCGCATTCAAGAGACAATAGCGCGTCGAATAGCCAAGTTCATCAGCGGTAGCAGCCACTTCCTCGGCTACATTGCGGCCAACAAACTTGCCAATCTCGCGAACGTTTTCCATCACAAATGCGACGGGCTTCAAAGACGCAACGAAACGGAGATAGTGGTGGTACATCGAGGCCCGCTGGTCCTCGCCGTGAGCGTGGTCCTTGCCGGCCAACCGCCAGAGGGCAGCACGACCGAGTCGCGAAAATGCCTGGCACGGAGGGCCACCGACAATCACATCAACCCGCTCACCGACTTCGCCATGATGTCGCAGATGCGCCACCGCATCCTCTGGCTCGAGTGTCGTGATATCTGAAAAACTCCGATAGTCTCCCTCGGGAACTAACCGCGCGAAATTCAGCTCATGCGACGCCCGGGCGTAATCATTGATCTCAACAGCAGCTACAGACCGAAAGCCTGCCCTGTCGAACCCCAGACTCATCCCCCCACACCCCGCGAACAAATCGAGAGTGCGAAAATACCCCCTCTCATCAGCTCGCCGGAGTTTTTCAAGAATCAGCGGCTTATCACCTGCTCTTTTATTCAATTCATCGCTCGCACAATCAGCATCAGTGATGGTTCGCCCATTTAAGTGGCGATTCGTCGATGATTCATATCATCATTCAATTTGCAACGCATTGGAGCTGCCAGCCTTTCAAACGGTTTATTGCAGTGTATGAGGTCCCACTGAAATCTCACCGATGGAGGTCCAATTGGCGGATATACTAAGCCAGCAGGAACGTTCAGCCTTGATGGCTAGGATCAAAGGAAAAGACACAAAGCCTGAGATGCTCGTTCGTCGGGGCCTTTTCCGCAAAGGTTACCGGTTTAGACTACATCGCCAGGTAGGTCTGTCACGCCCCGACATCGTCCTTGGCCCTCGGAAAGTTGCCATTTTCATCCATGGCTGCTTCTGGCATCAACATGACAGATGCCGTCACTACAGACTGCCGAAGAGCAATATTGAGTTTTGGAGGGGCAAACTTTCGAAGAACAGCCTCCGAGATCGCCAAAATGTTGAGGCGCTCCATCGAGCGGGCTGGCGTGTGGCCCTAATATGGGAATGCGGGGCCCGCGATCCTGATTTGATCGAGGAACTATCCGGCTGGATAGATCGAACCCAGTCGTTTTTCGTCGCTTCGGAAGCAGGCGGGTTACGTTCGGTAGAGCTGATAGATAACTTGGAGCTGCCACCAACAGAAAAGTGACCTGGAAATAGGCGGCAGTCGTCCACTCTTTAACGAGATGCCAAGGGTTGAGCTGGATCACTAGGTGTTTAGTCCCGGCATTTGGTGGTGCGGGTTGAGTTTAAACCGTTCCGGCTCTGTTGCCCAGATTTTGCAGATATATTCGTAGGGCGTCAGGCCGCGCAGTGTCTTTAACCGCCGGCCGTAATTGTAGGCGTCAACGAAATCATGAAGGTGGGCTTTTAGCTGTGCATGGCTGTCGTAGTGGTAACGTTTGACGGTCGCTTCCTTGATCGTGCGATTCATTCGCTCGACCTGGCCGTTGGTCCAGGGATGCTTGATTTTGGTGAGCCTGTGCTCGATCCCGTTCTCACGGCAACGCATGTCGAACATGTGCGTGATGTACGTGGCCGTAGGCCCATCGGCGTAGCGCGGTGGGAACGTGAACTGGATGCCATTATCGGTCAGGACGGTGTGGATTTTGTAGGGCACGGCCGCGATCAGCGCGACGAGAAAGGCGGACGCCAATGTCCTGCCTGTTCTCGTGACCAACTGCACGAAGGCGAACTTGCTGGTTCGGTCTATCGCCACGTAAAGATAGAGCTTTCCTTCGGCTGTGCGCACTTCGGCGATGTCAATGTGGAAGTACCCGATAGGGTAGGTCTTGAACTTCTTCTTCGGCTCCTTGTCCCCTGTTACTTCTGGCAATCGGCTGATCTCATGCCGTTGTAAGCAGCGATGCAGGGACGAGCGGGTCAAGTGCGGGATCGTAGCCTGCAGGGCGTAGAGGCAGTCATCCAACGGCAGCAGCGTGTGTCGGCGGAAGGCAACGATGATCGCCTCTTCTTCGATTGAAAGTGTCGTCGAGTGCGCGTCTTTCGGACCGGTTGGCAGGTCCTTCACCGCTGTGCGCCGCTTCCACTTTGCTACGGTCTTCTGGTTGATCCCATAGCGTTTCGCCAGAACCCTCAGGCTCTCTTGACTATGTTGTATCGCTCGACGGACTGCCTCTGTCGTGCGGGCGCTCCCGTGCAGAATCTGACCCATAGTGCATCCCTCCATTCCTGGCTGAATAATGCACCATCAAACGCCGGGACCAAACAGCCCTTGATACCGCAACGGTTAAACCGTCTTCGCTGGAGCGCATCACGGTGGACACGACAGTGCAGCCCAAGGCGATTGCCTATCCGACCGATGGTCGGCTTTACCTGAAGGCGCTCATGGCCCTTGTGCGCCTGGCCAAGCGTTTCGGCATCGAGCTTCGCCAGAGCCACACCCGGCTTGCCAAGGCCGCCGCCCTCAGAGCTGGCCGCTATGCGCATGCCAGGCAGTTTCGCCGCATGCGCCGGGAATTGAAGAAGCTGCGCACCTATCTCGGCCGCGTCTATCGCGATATCGGCCGCAAGATTGCCGGAAACCTCGATCTTCAGGCCCGCTTTGCAAGGCTTCTGGGTCTTGTCGAGCGGCTGCTGGCCCAAAAACCCAAGGACAGAAACAAGCTCTACGCGCTGCATGCACCCGAAGTCGTGTGCATCTCCAAGGGCAAGGCTCGTACTCCTTACGAGTTCGGGGCCAAGGTCGGCATCCCAACAACCAACCGCGAGGGGCTCGTGCTGGCCTCTGTCGCCTTCGAGAACAACCCCTATGACGGACACACGCTCAATCGGACGGTGGCTGAGGCAGTCGAGATCGGTGGTGTCAATCCAGAGCGCATCTATGTCGACAAGGGCTATCGCGGGCACGATTATGAAGGGCCTGCCACCGTCTTCATTGCCGGGCAGAAGCGCGGGCTTACCCCCACCATCCGTCGTGAGCTCAAGCGACGATCCGCCATCGAGGCCACCATCGGTCACATGAAAACCGATGGTCGCCTCGACAGAAACTTTCTCCTCGGGCAGGATGGCGATGCCGCCAACGCCACCCTCGTGGCCGCAGCCCACAATCTGCGCCTCATCCTCAAGGCAATCGCCTTCTGGTGTGCCTTGATCCTGCTCGCCAGCCGAAATGCAGAAGCCAAAACCGCATAAACCAATCCTTCGCCAGCACCATCATACTGCACAAAATCAACGGCATCCGCGTTGTTCAGGGAGCACTACCTAACTTGCGTAGCACCTTCGCCAGTCTGGTTAGGCCGTACCGCTCTCTGCGATGAAAGCCAGGAAAGCGCCGCGCTGGTCTGGCTTGATCAACTTCACATTGAAGACAAGCCCGGATCGGCTATCGCAAATGCTCCACGATGTATTGACGGCTTTGGCTGCCGGTTGCGACCGGATCGTGATCCGTGGAAATGCCACGCGGCAAGTTATCCAGCACCATTTCATCACCTGCCTTGACTTCGAATCGGCCTAAAGCGGTAACTGCCAAAACCACCTTGAAGCCGGTCTATATTCGCTACACCATTGTGAGCGTGACTTGAAAAGCACGTGCACGCAGGCGGTAGTCTTGAGCGACAACCAAGAAGAATTCGACGCGTTGAGCCAGGCGGCACGATCTTTTGTGGACGAGCATGGCAAGAATGCCGACCGGCTATTCAACTTCTGCGAAAACTTCATGCACGACTGGCGCGAGAAACGCGGCACACGAGGCGCAAACGACAATAGGCTCGTCAATGACGTCTTCCGCTGGACGATGAACCGGTATAATCGGCCACGTTACCAACCCAGGCGCAGCCGTGAAGAGCGCGCATCCACTTTTCTTCTGACTCCGGGAGCGTACCAGATGTCAGCGGAAGACTTCGGTCGGGCGTCCGTTCGAAATGCGGCCCGGATCACCGGCCAATCGAAGAGTACGGTTGGGAGGCACCTTGTGCGCCACGGCATCGCCCCGCGCCGTGATGCCAAAATCAAGAAGTTGACCAAGACTACGCAACAGCTCGTGCGCATTCTCGATGCGACGTTTGATCGGCAGGCAGCGGGTATTCTTCAGCTTGAAAGGCTGGGAACGGCTTTGTGGGACGCAGGCGAAACACGCCACGTTCCACCTACAACGCAGGCCTCACGCAAAAAGAAACTGACAGAGCTGCTAGCCGAGATTTCCGGCGCAGGCGTCGGCTACAACATTGTTACGATCGGGGATGTTTGCGGCGTCTTCCACGGACGTCGTTTCCGCTCACTGGGGGAAGCGAGCACTTGGATAGCGGACGCACAGCGCCTGGGACGCTATCCCGCCATCCGTCAGCCTGAACCTATCGCCGTACCAGCCGCACGGGATTACTTCTGGGCCGATCCCTTTGTCAGGGACGTCATGGCTATCATCGAGATGGGTGTGACCGGTCATTTCTACCCTATAGAAAAACTAGACGCCATATACCGCTTCGAGCGGCTGCTGACCGACATGACGCCGGTTCTGCCATGGCTGGAGCGCGCCCATCATTCCTTCGCTGGCGATGACATGGCGGAGAACCTCTCAACGCTGGCGGACAAGATCAACGATCCGGCCGTGCGCAAGGCAACCCGACGTCTTGCCAAAATCATGAGAGACCTCAAAAACTTCATGGGGCCGTTGCCGACATCCTTCGATGCGTTCCAAAACGTCGACATGGTCCTCAGCGTCATGGACAAGACAGCGGAGGCGTCTCCCGAAAGCTTTGCCAGGCTGGCCTACATCCGGGAATCGTTCGCGATGAGCGGCGACGATTACCTTGAAGCCAGAGGCCGTCTTTCGCGGATGCTGGTGCTGGAGAAGTCAGGCGAATGGCAAGCGCCCGACAGCGAGACCCTGTCTCACTACCTTCCAGAGGTAGTGCGGGAGGTTGAAGTGGGCGACGAAAACGACATGCCATACTGATTATGCCATTATTTTCAGATTCTTAATCGATATTGTCCCGTTTTTCTTATATAGTAAGAAATATTGCTCTTGGTGGAGACCGACTTGGGCAACCAGGCGAGCCAATGACGCTCGACGAGAAACTTTGATCGAAAAGCGATCAGCCTCCGTATTTTTACCCAAACAACGTCGGACGAAAATTAAGACCTCATGAACCATTTTGCCTTCGCGGCAAATTGCGCCGACGGCACATGAAGAGCCAAGACCTCATCGCATTCGACGGCTCCATTCCATGACCAGCATAATCACGAATAACGCTGCGCTTGCGGCCCTCAGCACCTTGCGGGATGTGGGCACACGACTCGGCACAGAGCAAGATCGCATATCCACCGGACTGCGGGTGGCAACGGCATCAGACAACGCCGCCTACTGGTCGATTTCAACCACGATGCGTTCCGAAACAAAGTCGATGGCAGCTGTCACCGATAGCATAGGTCTTGCGAAAGGCATCGTTGATGTCGCCTACACCGCAATGGAGACCGTGCATAAGAGCTTCGTAGAAATCAGAAACCTCGCGATAACAGCTAGCGGCATGCCGCAGCCGGAATTCAAAAACCTCATAATCGGCGGGTATGACCTCGACGAGTATTACGGCAAGTCGCAGGTCGCCGACATCGAGCGGCAGATGCAACAGTTGCAGGACCAAGCCCGCGATGCGATGGTGTCCGCATCGTTCTCGGGAGTGAACCTGCTGTATAATCCGAAGGGGCAACCCGAGAAGGCCAGTCAACGGACTTACTCCTTCGTGATCGGATATGGCGAAGCGAAGGTCCAGACCATAGACGTCAAGGCGATTGACCTCCTGTTGCTCAATGACGACTCGGGGTATCCGAAGACGTCTCCCTGGGATTACAATCCCGAAGAGGCGCTGTTCGACCAAGCGGACGTCGTCATGACACCGGGGTCGGTCGTACCGGCTTTGGTGACGTGGTACAACATCATTGCGACCAATCCCGTGACGGGCGTTCCGGAAGCATACGACGTGCATCCATCCTTTCCGTTGATGAACCTCGAAAACAATATCGCTCGAGACGGCGGGGACCGGGCAGGTCTATACTCCAACTTCGTAGACACCCTCGAGAAGAAAATACAGGGTGTCGCCGACCGCATGTCCTATCTCGGTTCCATTCAGAGCTCTCTCGAGGCACATGAAGAACTGAACAAACGGCGGATCGAAACGGTGACCCAGGGTGTGGGGCTTCTTGTCGATGCGGATATGAACGAGGCATCTACCCGCCTGAAGGCTTTGCAAACCCAGCAGCAGCTTGCAACACAGGGGTTACAGATCGCCAACGCTTCCCCTGATTCCATTCTGCAACTGTTCAGGTGATGCTGGCACCGTTTTCGCGATTGACATGCCCGCCGAGTAACATGACGACCAGATGCACAAGGTTGCGCGCGCCAAACCTCACTTTAAGCCGGTCAAGACGATGCTCCACCGTTCGGTGGGATAGGCCCAATTGCGCGGCGATTTCTTTGGCGGTGCAGCCTTCGAGCAAAAGCTGAACCACGGCCTCGTCATCAATATCGAACCTGCCCGGCGTCTTCGGTGCATCCAGAAGAAATCGAGCATTTGAAGAAGAGATCACCCACCGAGGGCGGCCAAGCGTCCGCTGCGGTATCAGAATCCGGTCATAGCCGAGATTGATGCCGAAGAGCTTGGTCTTCACCAACTCCATCGACGGCTGCTGGTTCTCAATGACTTGGCGAAGGCGCGGGATCACAGCCGACGCCATGTAGTCCTGGTCCTTGAAGTCGCCAATTCGCTGATCTTCGAAAATCTTGTTGACGTTGAACAAGCTCGACGTGAAGCCAGAATGGCGCACTGGCGTCATCTGCCACGCGAGCGGATCATCACCTTCGATCCGAAACACCGTTAATCGCATCTTGATTGAAAGTAGGTCTATAACACCGGCATAAACGCGATGCGGCTCCACAGGATCGGTGGGATTGGTCTCGATCCATGCATCCAGCATCTTCTGGGTCACGGCGGCAAAGGGTTTATCTTTCAACATGCGTCTCTTCTTCCAGTTGCCGCTACTGAAAAATGACAGACCTCAGAAGCGCAACCTGGTATGGAGACCCGACTAACGTTATCCCGCCTTTTTGCGCCAAGGATTTGCAATTGTGGCGGATAGATAAGTCAGAGCTTTCAATAAGAACCGAACCGGAAAGCCTCGGCGGGGGTGGTCGGTCCCGGTTCCCGCTGATGGCGGCGCGATGCTGAACCTCCTGCGGCAACCCGTTTAACCGCGCTCGGCATGCGCGAATTCCCGCGTCATCCCCGTTATCGGGGTCGCTATGCTTGCCGCTCCGATATGCTCATCTTTCGTTGCCTGATGCAGTTCCCGCATTCGAATGGCTCACGGGCCATTCTGAACTACTTCGGTGCTGTAGGGCGAAGAATACAGCCCGATACAGCACTAATTTACGCTGGAATGGGCCAACTAGCCCCATTATGTTTCCGCACCCTCAGCACCAAGCCTACCGCCATGCTCACTCCGTCAACGGCGATGCCGTCCTTCGCGTTGCTACGGTCCTTCGGATGACTGCCGTTGCACGTGCCGGTGGGATTGGAGGCATCGGGACGGGAACATCTAAGGCCGCCTTGCGGGCGGGTTCGAAGCTTGGCCTGCGGCCCGCATCGAACAGGAACTGGCACGGTGGGACAGATCATTAAAAGTCTCGCGAGAGGATTAGCCAAAGCTCCGGCAAAGCTCAACCTTACCGCGTACTTTCCTGGGCTCGATTTTCGTTTTCTGCTAGAAATATTCAAGAAAAACAACATCAGTCGACGTCTAGCATGACAACTAAAATAACAACCATTCCGGGATTGACGTTCGATCTTATTATAGAGGAGGTAAACATCCGATGCACCAATGGCGGGCTGATCTGCTACCTGGCGACCATCTATCGGAAGGATAAGGGCTCTTCGTTACGGCGTGTCGTCCGACGATCGCGGTTGCTGGGCGCGGCGGCAGACATGAAGCGCGAAATTCAGCAGGATGGAATCAGAGCGTTCCGACGCTTTCAAAATCTCTGAAAATGCATCTGCATACTGGAAGGAAGTCGCATGCTTCTATTTCGTTTTCTCACGCTCCCGGTCGTGTTGGCGGTGTCCGCCACGCTCTACACGTCGTCGATCAAAGCGCCTGACATTGTCGGGGCAGTCAACCTGGCGCTCTGGCCCTTCCTGTCCATCATTTTGATCGCCAAGCTCTTGCGGTGGCGCGCATGACGCGGTTTCGATGGATCAACAAGGAGCGCAGCGCATCGTGTGCTGTCAGGATCAAGGGCAGTGCGTATCATCTCTACGTCGCCATAGCACCGGATCGGCAGGGAGAGGCGGTATGGTCCGTACGTATGGGTGGACAATGGGGTCGACTGATCGCATCCGGTTTCGCGCCGGCGCTTGAACCTGCCCGCGCTCGCGCCGAATTCTACGCCGCGCGATGGGCTGGCAACGAGTGGGGCCTTTACTTCGGCGACCCCGAAAATTTTGCAAAAGAGCCGGATTTAGCCGGTTGACGCGGTCGAAGATCGCTAGCAGCATTTAAGTGTGGGAACGCACATAGGCACCCGCTCACAACCGAGGAACCCCTGACATTGATCATATCTGAGGAGAATACTGCGCTTCGGCGCGGACGGCGAAGCCATGTCCGGCGACTTACCGTGGACCTGCCCAAGGGCACGCTTTCCGCTTTGAAAATTCATGCCGTTCAACGTGAGACGACAATCCGGGAGTTCGTCACCGGCCTGATCGAGAACGCAGTTGCAAAGGAAGGAACAAACACATGAAGACCGTTGAACTCGACGGCCGGTCGATCGAAAATCCGGCATATTGCAACCACAAGCGCGGTCGGAACTGGGCGGCGATCATGCGTGGAAAGAACGCTGCCAACTGCGCCCGCGACTTTCTCCCGATGAACGGAGAGATCGTCGATCTCGAAGCAGTTCAGGCTGGTGATGTTGTCGAGTTTGGCGGGGACTACATCAGCGGAAGCGGCCGGAGACAGCCGGACCGGCGATGGTGGCATGTCCATGCCATAGAAGACGATGCACTGACCTACGAGCCTTATGAAAGCCTTGCAAAAGCACTGAAGGCCGCACGGACAACGACGCCGTTGTCGATTACATCGGAGGAGCCAGTATGACTGACGTCACGATCACAACCGATCACGACTATATCGGACAAATTCTAACCGCAACCGCCGATGCCATCCGCTTTGCTGAGCGCGAAATCGAGGAGTGCCCAGCGAATGACACCGAGTATCGTGCGTTCGTCGAAGAGAAGCTCGAACAACATCGTGTTCTCAATGAACAGATCGGACGGGTTTTCTTGCAAACCCGGCCGGGCCATGAAGTCCGGAACATAGCTTTGGAGAGTGGCGAATGAAAAAATTCGACAGAAATCCCTACCCGGACCCTACCGCGCCACCACATGCGCTCTATCTCGTCGGCCGCGATGGTGTCGAAGAGCCTGTGACGATTGCCAATCTCGATCGGAAAACCGTCCACGCCGGTATCGATGCCGTCCTTCACGCGATCGGCCAGTATGACGGCATTCTCTACGCTGAACGCTTCGATAGCCCGAGCAGTGAGATCATGGAGTATGAGAGCACAGGTAATCGATCCGATAACTACAACGTCTACGCTGTATACGTCTATTCCGGCCCGGAAACGTTCGGGATGGAGGATATCGGCAGGCTTGTAGACGATCCGCTCGCGCAGCGCCTGTTCGAAATCAGGGTCGACGACGCCGAAGAGGAATATCTGCAAGCTCTTGAACAAGTACGTGAGATCGCGGGAGATTCATTCGACCCATCTATCCAAGCCGTCGAAGCGGCGATCAAGATCGCATATGATGCTTCGACCGTCTGCAAAAGGTTTGGAAGCTATGACCCGCGCGAATTCGACCCTGATGTGATCGATGCGCTTCGCTGCACACCCTACCGCCTGAATGCCGATGGCAACGTCGAGGTACGGCTCGACATCGGCAGCATCGATGATCATCTGGAGCAGCAGAGCGAGGGTGAGTTCAGAATCCGCTTTGACTACTCCCTCGACGATGAGCGGACGTGGGTATCGGCGAAGGAACGGGTCTATGTGACGGACGACGGGGAGTTGTTTTTGGACTACAGCGGTGAACGTCTCTTGGATACCCGGATTTTGACGCCCGATCAGATCGATATCATCGATGTCGCCTTGGAGGACGCTCTCGCAGGGATGGAATTCACACAACACGGCCTTCCTGACACCGCCGAAGCATGAGGTTAATGATGAGCAAAATCACGATAGACCACGACACTTGCCGTACACTCGCCCAGTTTTGCAAAAGGTCAAACCTCGACCGCGTCCGGGAGTTTTCCGAAGACGAGGAAGAGGCTTGGCGCATGCTTGAAGCGCTTCGGGCTCTGCGAAGTGAACTCGGCCGGATCGGGTACAATCCGCGGTAGACAAAATCTTTACCCTCTCGACTCTGCCGATCGTTAAGGACTCGGCTGCCATGTGTCTCATGTAGAACTTGGTGAGTTGAGAGGTCTCATGCGCGTAGTTGAACTTTTCTGTGGGGCGGGAGGAATGTCGCTCGGGCTTAAGAAAGCTGGGCTCAGAGTAGTCGGTGCCTTCGACGTGATGCCCGATGCGGTAGCAACCTACCGCGCAAATGTCGGCGACCATGTCCACGAGGTCGACCTTACGGACGTTCTCTCCATCATTCCTCGTATCAGGGAACTTGGCCCTGATTTGATCACAGGCGGACCACCCTGCCAGGATTACTCCATCGCCGGACGACGAGAGGAAGGGTTGAACGCCCGTCTTACTCTTGCGTTTGCGCTGACGATTGTAAGTGTCAGGCCCCAGTGGTTCCTGATGGAGAACGTCGTTCAGGCAGCGGGCTCGCAGAACTGGGCTGAGGCCAAGGCAATTCTGAAGGCAGCTGGCTATGGCATCTCGGAATCAAGGCTTAATTTTGCCCACTATGGCGTGGCCCAGGCAAGACGACGACTCATCGTGGTTGGCCGGCTTGGAGAACGGGACAACTTCATCAACAGCGCCCTTGTGAAAGCAGCAACCGCGACGCCTATGCCGTTGCGTAGCGCGCTATCGCCCCAAACCGGCCTGCCTTGGTCTCATGAACTCGCAAAGCTCATCTCAGGAAAACATGTCTACACTCGTCCACTGCGGGCCGGTCGCGCCGTTCGGACTATCGATGAGCCTTATTCAACGCTTACCCGCACCTCTGGCGAGAAACCTTCGGCTCTTTTCAGGGAACGCTATCAGCCGCACGAGCGAGATTCCGCCCCGTTGGACCAAGCCTCTGTCATGAACCTCCGTTTCCTGACGCGAGTTCAGGGATTTCCCGCGAACTGGAAGTGGGTATCGAACAACCAGCGTCGCATTATGGTCATGCTTGCCAACGCGGTGCCACCGCCTGCGGCAACCATCATCGGTAACGTCATTTATAGTCGGCACCTTGGATTCACGTCACCTGAAGTCGAGGGAACATTCCGCCAGTGGCTCGTTCGGGGAGGACGGCGGAGCCGAGCAACATCCTATAACATCATCTCGAATCTTCGACGGGCACGGAATTTTCTTGGCGGAAGAACCTTCGCCGATCCGGCGCTGGAACTTGCAACGCTGGAAGCGACGCCTGACTTTGCTAATTTGGCAACGGGTACCAGGTCGGACCTGCGACAGGCGTTGCTCCATTATGTCGACTACCTCGAAGACCGCCATCGTCGCCGAGGCGGGAGTGGATCGCTCGCGATCCGCCCTGTGGTATTGCAGCGGCCGCCACGCTTCGATCTCGCGGCGTCTATGGCAGGAGTGAAGGTCGGAAAGTCACTTACAAGTCCGTGACTTCAGAACAGCACTGTCAGCTATCTCGCTACCTGCTCGTATTCGCCCTGTTGACGGGAACCGAGCAGGTAGCGGCGATACTGATCTGAAACTATCTGCCAACGCGATTCCCTCGGCCAATGCGCAGGCAGAACGGCGCATCTCTGAGAGCTTTTGGGGAGCTGCTCCCGCTATTCGATGGCACCATTTGGGGCCGAAATCCTTGTTCCTGCCGCGATACGGTTAGGGAGGGACCATATGAAGCCAAAGCACCGAGCGATTAGATGAATGATTACGGCCGGCATGGTGCAGAACATTGTCAGTGTAAAGATAGTGGCCGACAAGTGCGCCAGCCCGGCTACGCCGCAGGCTACCGCCAAACTTATTCCACCAGAAATCCAGAGAAGCAACGCCTTCATCGCCTCACACCTTCCCGTGGAGGAGGCCGAGTGTAGCGGAAGTAGTCCGAATGCTCGACGCCAGCCCCACTTTGGTTCGTTCTTTCATTTTTTCTTCCCTCCCGCTGTTGCTGCCCACATACCAGTCTTGGGCAGAACACCGCGTCCGGCAACAGTTATCATGCCAAGAAAAGCGCCCGATACGAGCCCCGACTCGCCGAAGGATGTCGAGTGCCCGAACCATGCCAGCACGCGGTCTGGTAGAGCCCATATCTGCCCATAGGTTTTTAACACGACGTACCAGATTATGTACGTCTGCCCCAGCGTCAGAATGATATAGCCAGGAAGGCCGACAACTTGGCCACCCGACTGAGCCAGAAAGGCTGTTGCCCATAGCCGGTCCAGCATTCCGAGAACCGGATTGAAAACGCCATACGCTGCGAAAACCGCGAGCATGGCCAAGGCAGGCCGCAAGAAGATATTGACGACGAAGAGCAAGCCGAGCTTGACACTGTCGCCGGCGAAATCGTCGTTTTTATCCAGCTTGAGCCAGCGCATGCACCAGAGCGGCAAGGAGATCATTGCATCCATGAGCGAGGCCAATAGGGCAACACCAGACACCAGCATAAACACATGAGGCATGTACGGGATCACGAATGCCCGCAGCGCGCCGATGATCCAGACCGGAATGAGCGCGAACTTCGACCAGTCGAGGAAATAGTCGATGGCCCCCGCCCCGAAAAACTCGACGACCTGATTTCCCGCGACACCAGCGACCACCCCCCCTGCGGCGATGGCAGCGTACACGCCTGACATCATCGCATGGCCGGAAGATACCAGAGCGCCCATTTCGTCACGAGGCTGTCCATCGTCTGCAGATGTCGCCGCCCACTCGATGATCGAGCGCGATACCGGCGCGATGATTTTTGTTGCAAGATCGGCTGTCTCGTCGCCGGCAGCCGCGAAATCATTGGCGCTCAAAGCCTGACGTTCAGCCTCGCCCGAAACCTGTAAGCGTAGTGCATCAAAGGCAGTCTGTATCGCCGCACCGAAATCGCCGTCGACCCGCGGTGGTGTATCTTCGGGCCGCTCGTTCGTCATGCCAGTGGTGATTTCCGAAATCTGCGCGAGAGTCCGCCAGTACATTCCCGTCGCCAGGAACCCTTCCTGCCGAACGCCTTCGATCAGCGCTTCACGGGAACCGGCCGCGACGGTTTTTGCCTCTTCCTTGGCCGCGGCCGTTATCGCGCGATCGTATGTGGCACCCATGGAACGTATACGCTGGACGAGATCGGGCGACAGCACGTTGGACGTCACCGCCCTTGCCGCCGCACCAGCCGAGGACAATCCCGAGGTTTCAGCGCCGAGGCGAGCATATCGATCCGCTTCCTTCCGGAAGGCAACCACGAATGTGGAGATGGCCTCACGCCGTGCCTTGGAAAACGAAGGTCGATCCTCCATGGCACCGACGGAGAACTGGCCGCATATCGGGCCATAGGCCCAGGTGTAGCGGCTCTCTGCGCCGAAGATTCCCGTTCCCGTCTTTGTGCCTTCCGGGTCTGGCAGTCGCGCGTTCCAACCCCACCGACTGCCTGCCTGGTTGTAGACCGCCGCGCAAACTTCATGTCGCAGTACCGTCATGGCGATACTCGACCCGATCGAGGATGCGGGCGTTATCGTCATGCCTTCCTTGACGACCGCGGAGATGCCCGTGTTGGCGAGCGCATTGCCAAGATTGATGCCGGGGCGTGCGACGAAGTCTCTGAGAAGGTAGTGAACGCTGGAGAATCCGCTGGAGGGAATGGAAATCAGGAGTCCCATCCCGACTACAAATCGGAGCGGCGTCCAGATCGTATGCCAGCGTTCGCCAAGTACCTGCCCGGTTCGGGCCGAGGCGACGATGCATTGCAGTGTTTGGTAGATTATCAGGAGGCTGCCGAGTAGCGCGAGGACTGAGGTGAAGACCTGGAAGACGCGACCATAAACTGTCGTTGCCTCGCTGGGCAGCACGGCGTTCACGAACTGCCAAGCGATATCCGTTTTAAGCGGTTCGGCCAGCAGGTCGATCATTTCGGGCCTCCCCGAAATCTGGGCCCAACTACGCTATCGTCCTCATTGGAGTCGTCTGACGTCAATGTGAGCGCAGAGTCATCGGTTTCGTCGTCGCCGAGGTCGAGAACCTTCTTTTCCTGATCAGTCAGCTTGACCACCACCGTTGGGAGTGCGAGACGAAAGGACGGACGAGGCTTCGCAGTGGTGCCGGCCGCACCCGACCTTCCTCCGGTGCCCTTGTCGCCTTCTCCACTACCGTCTTCCGCCGGGCACATCGCCGGCGAGATATCGGAGGCAAAGTCGTTCCGCTCAGTCGCTCGATCGAGCAATGTCTGTCCGATCGCCGCGAGCTCCGGCAGCACGTGCCATATAGCGGCGAGCCATGGTCTAGGGCATGATTGGTCAAAGCGATCTCGCAGAAGTTCGGCGTGTAGCCGAACACGCTCCTCGGCTGTCCTCCATGATGCTGAATTTCCAGAACTGGCAACTGCTTCGAGGTAAGCGAGGAGTGCTGGCGACTCCGCCTCAAGGAAAGCCAGTCGGTGATGTGTAGGCCGGCCACGAACCGCAAGACACCATCGTACAGCTTCTACCGCAGCCCCGTGGGCGGGATCGAGGTGCGTCATGCCGATGTTGCGCAGTGTGCGCCGTGCATTCTCTGTGAAAATTTCTCTTCCCGACATCATGGCGTCATCCCTGGTCTGGTGTCCGGTTCTTGAAGTGCCGCTGCGAGTGCGGAGGTGAGGCGTCGAACCTCGGCCTGAGCGGCGGCGGCACGCGCCCGGGCCTGGCGGGCGCTGAAGCGCGCCTCCGCGGCCTCTTTCTCCGCAGAAAGTCGCGCGCCTTTTTCGCGCTTCGCAGTCTCTTCCGCGGCTTTCGCAATGGCTTGGGCAGCGGTAAGATCACGAGCAAATTCTTCCCGGATACGCGACCGGATTCGGGATTCCTGAATTCCGTCCACCATGGCCCGTACCGCGCCACCGATTCCTGAGAAACGGTCGACCGAAGCCTTGACGTTTATTGCTTCGGCTTTGATACCGGCCGCCTCGGTCTGCACTCTCGCTACGTACGTCTGGCCCTGCCGCCTGATAACCTCAGCGCGATCCTTCGCGATCTGGAGCGCCTTCGCCTGTGTCTGCTCCGCCTTCCATTGCTCACGTGTCAAGTGACGACGGGCGGGACCGATGCGTGTCAGGCCGCAATGGACAGCAACAGTCCGGTGGTAGGAGTCCTGCCATTCGCGCATCGCTGACTTGTAGGCGACGTCGGCCCTCTTGTTCAGCGCCTTGGCATCCTCGCCATTGCGAGCACCGGCGGCCTTAACATCCCTCTTTGCGATTACGCCCGGGTGATAGAGGCCCGCCCGCAGCTCGGGATCATGGGTCGGGAGGACGAAGGCATGGATATGCCACTGCTTTTCGTCGGTATGTCGGATGACAGATTTGAGTGCGGGGCCGTACTGCTCCCGCAACCATCCGATCGTGCGTCGCTCCCAGTCCCGGACTTCAGCAGCCATCTTCGGCTCAGCGAGAACCTGTTCGACTGTGTACGGATGCGAAGCCACGACGGTGTGAAGGGTCTTTTGAGTCGACGCGATTTTGCGCAGCTTCCCCCGAGCTCCCGGCGTCATCGCCGCCGACGCTGCGGCGTCGTGCATCTGGCGGACCTCATCGACGCCGACGCCGAAGATCACCGTGGGAGGTTTCGGCTCCGCGACGTGAACCGACGCTATAGGCTTGCGGGAAGCCTCGTCGAGAATAAAATCCGTAGACCGGCCTGTCGCATCAGGCTTGCGGCTCCACGATTCCAGATGGACAAACTGGTAGGCCATGAGTGTGCCTCACCAGTTCAAGAGGATGATCAGGATATTGAAGTCGAGGCTGGGATGATCATCAGGCCGAGGCATCGCTGGTACTCAGGAGAATGTCTCAGCGTGCTCCCGGATACGGCCGGCGGAAAGCAAAAAGAACAACCGTAGTGACCGACTACAGTCATTCGCGGGGCTCATGACATCGGCTCTCCGAGGGCCGCGGCGCGGAGCCTCATGAAAGCCAAGTAGCATAACGAGAGTCTAGGTATCGGACTCGACGCGATTCCACTCTAGTCGACGGGCGCTCCAATGTTCGTTAATCTGCTGAACAAAATCTGGCCTCACAATTTTCGCTCGCATCTCACAAAATCCATTAGCCTCCGCTTTAATGATGAGTCCTTCAACGCTCCCATGTCGGAACTTGCTCTCGCTACTCATGAGCAACGAGACGAGATTGTTCCGATCGAAAAAGCCCTCAGCAACGCGAGGTGTAGTTGATAGACCAGTTACGTAGGCAAACTGGTCACGCCTTACCGTGTCCCAGAAAGCTCGTTCAACCTTTGAGTAAACGTCGAAAAGAAGGAACCAGTCATTAAGTCGGTCATAACTCAGAGAATGTTTCGCCGCGCACCACTCGCCAAACAATATAAGATTCGGCGTGATGCTTTTCACAAGTTCATACTGGTGGCCGGAAAACCAGGAAGCTAATCGCGAGAACTGTCCCCTGTATGGCTTCTCCAGATACGAACCGCGATTTTGAAAACGAAACTCACCGCTACTATCGACCGAAATACCTAAATTTGCACCATCGACTTTTTCTTCAACAATCAGTTTTCTCGAGAGAATTTTGTCTACTTCTTGAGTAGACAACACCTTATCCCCCCTTGCTTCGCCAGTTCCTAGCCAAAGAAGGTGCGGTGTATGCGGAAATTTCCAGAACTCATTCATGGTACTTTTGGAGGCTCTTTGTCGGGAAACTTGTTCGAGTAGAATTTACAAGCGTCTTCCTCACAAAGGAACTCTACCAAGACGCCTTTTTCCTTCAATCTCGGCCACCAATCTAGCCATTTGCAGTCCGCAGCCTGCAGGATTGGGGGTTTCTGAGCATGAGAGTTCGCGACAGCAGCAAACTTCCTATCTGGAGCGTCGAAATGTTTCTCTAACTCGCTATCCGGAAACTCTGTGAATATGTTCTCGTCAAGCTCAGTAATTGTGACTTGGTGGACACGAGCAACGTTCCGCTGGTTTTGCAATAGCCACTTTAAAAAAACGTCGCCCACGCTCTTCGGTCGGTTCGGATTGGTCTTGTTCTGGTACTCGGATAAGATGCGATAGCCGTCATCGATAACCACGATGCCATTCTTTTGTATTTCTAAAAGCTGCTTAACGCATGTCTCTCTGCACGCCGCAGAAACGTCTGCATGACTTCCGTTAGCAACAAGCAAGACATTGGTGTCGATGACTCGATGAGGCATGTCAATTCTGCTTCCGATTCATTGCAGCGATAGTTCTAGCGGCTATATCCGCCATCTCGTCACCAAAGAAATTCTCCGGCCAATTTGCTATTTCACCATCAGCGTCCAGCTGCAGAGCTTCGATATGAGCGGTGCCTCTTCTGTTGTTAACGAAATAGATCGCCACGTCATCGGGTTCGAGCTCCCCTTCTGCGACGCGTCGCTGTAAGCGACTCAAGAAATGCTCAGAGTGCGTCTCGATGATCAGTTGAGTGTTTCGAGGCTGGCCGTCCTCGTTAGAACGGATCGCGGATATAAACGCGTCTGCCAAAACGGACTGTGCCATCGGATGTAGATGTATTTCAGGCTGCTCCATCCAAACAGTCGCACCCGGAGGCGCGTAAAACGCTTGTACGAGCGCAGGAAGCACTTGTGAGACGCCGAACCCAACATCGGTTAGCTTAACCTCTGGTGAATTTGCTTGCGTTCTAACAATAACCTCGAACTCTTTTCGACCCGCCGCGAGAGGTTTAACCTCGAAGCTTGCGATTATTCCCATGTCAACAAGCCACGAGGCGACGAACTCATCGAAGCGCTTCTTCTTCTTTCCATGACCTCGGTTCAACATGCGTCCGGCATGCGCCGCTGAAAGCAGCGCGGGGATCGCGTATTCTCCCTCTTGCCCAACGTCTGGAGGAGTGTCACCAGACCATTGATAGACACGCCTGGGTGGACTGCGAAGTGGCCCGAGATAGAATAAGTCATCCAAAACTCTCTCGGTTTCCAAAGCAAAGTCAGCAAGAAAGTCAGCATTTTGATATCGCAGCATCGTGCGATCAGCGAAGCGATAGAACTTCTCCGGTGGCTCAGCCGGCCATTTCCGGCCTTGCGCATGTACAAGACGCATGGGCTGTGACTCGACAGTTCCGCTATTTCCGTCGCGCCGGTGTATCACCTCTAGCGTCCGCTTCTTTGCTTGGTAGAGGCGGTAGCTTATCTCCGCAGTCTGTGGTTGACTTGTCTTATCCGCTCGGATCACTGAACTGAGTGCCAATTGATCACCAACGTACTGCTCATTTTTTGCCAGTGGATTGTTTACCGCCAATGGCCGCGGCAGCTTCCAACGCAGCGAAAAATCCAGAGTACGTGAAACGTCATGACCATGCAGACAATCCTCGAAGGTGCCGAGATCAATCAGCGAATTCTCATCACCAAGGTGTAGTGCTCTCCTGCGGTCCGACAGTTGGACTGTTTGCTTGAGCGCTAGTAGCAAATGCCCCAAACTGGATTTACCTGAGCTGTTCCCTCCAAATATCACCGTCATAGGTGCGATACGGACATGCCCAGTATCCTCCCAGGCTTTGAAGTTCTTAATCCGGAGTTCAGTTAACATTCACAATTCCACGCCACTTATCGTTGTCCCGATTCGAACATTACTACCTCATCTCAGCTTAACAAATTGTGTTTTTACTGGGCGGGTAGGCAAAACGCGAGCGGGCAAACTCGCCGGGTGGACGCACCGGCGCTATGCCGGTCCGATTTGGTCTAACTAGGAATCGTCCAAACGCGGAACCAAATGTTCCAAACGTGTTCCACAGAGAATTGCACAACCGATGAACGGTCGGAAAAGGGGAAGACACATGACTCCCCTCTCCCGGTAAGTCCTTGTGACATATGAACTTATCGGGAGAGGGGAATGGTACGGTTGAGTGGGGTCGAACCACCGACCTCAGGTGCCACAAACCTGCGCTCTAACCAACTGAGCTACAACCGCACATCAGGCTGCGGACCGTTCGATCCGCTGCTCTGCGGCGTGACATAAGGGGATTGCGTTGTTTTTGCAAGCCCTTCTTTTGCCCCGCATGCAAAAATGGCCGGACACGAATGTCCGGCCTATCCTTGGGAGGATATACGTATCAGGCAGTCTTGAAAGTAGACATTGCCTTTTCAGCCGCATCCTTGGCAGGCTTGGACACGTCTTCCGAAACCTTGCGCGCTGTTTCCTGCAAAGCCTTGGCCTGCTCGACCGCAACTTCAGCCTGCTTGCGGATGAAGGCCGTCTGAAGCTCGATCAACTGCGCCACGGACTTGACGCCCAGGAGCGATTCCATGTGCGTCAGCGACAGGTCAGCATTGGTACGCATTGCGTCGATGGCCTTCAGGCCGATTTCGACAGAGGCGGACTGGGCCGTCTGCATGGTGGTTTCCACAACCTTGGTCGCTTCCTCAGCAGCGTCCTTCATCTTGGTAAAGGCTTCGCGGGACTGCGTTGCGCCCTTCTCGGCGAATTCACGGAAGCTGTCCGTCAGCTTGCTCGGATCGAAGGTCGAGAACGAGAAAATGTCATCAGTTCTGTATGCCATGTGATCTGTCCTTTTTTCGGTGAGCCCCAATCAGGAAAGCTCCATGACCTTCTATATAGACCATTCCGTTGTGCGTTGCAATATTTTTGTGCGGTGCACAATAAGATTTTACAGATTAACCCTGTTCGGGTTTTATTCTCCCTGCCGCATGGACGCCCGAGGGCTGGGAAGTTACTAACAATGTGTTAATCTACCGTCTTAACAAATGGTGACGGTCCCGGTGCAAGGAAGCTTCATGTCCTCTGTACAGTACCCATTCATTGATCTTGCCGTGCATGAGCGCGTGAGGCTGAACTATGCCGCGGGCAAAGCGGTGATCATCTTCTCGGCTGCAATGGATGAGGTGATCTGGGCCAATGGGGCCGGTGCGCAGCTTTTCGGCCAGGCCAGCATTTATGATCTGATCGAACAGGGGCCGCCCGCAACCGACCTGACCTTCAGGCAGGCCAAGGCCAGCGCGCGCCCCTTGCAGAGCACCGGAGACACGCGCAGTTTTCTCATTCGCATGACTGCGGGTTTTGACCGGGTGACCGTACAAGCGAATCTGGAACTCATTTCCCTTCCAAACGGCGAACATGCCGTGCTTCTTGCGGTCCCGGCTGGCGAGGCGCAACCGGCAAGCCTGACCAGCGCGAGCCAGATGCTGCAGGGTTTCGATGACCCTTCCACCCATATGGCCGTTCTGGACCATCAGGGGGACGTAATCACC
Organism: Rhizobium rhizoryzae; assembly: GCF_011046895.1. Classification (NCBI taxonomy): domain Bacteria; kingdom Pseudomonadati; phylum Pseudomonadota; class Alphaproteobacteria; order Hyphomicrobiales; family Rhizobiaceae; genus Affinirhizobium; species Affinirhizobium rhizoryzae. The sequence continues at coordinate 382,926 of NZ_CP049250.1, forward strand.
GCCTCGTCCGGCTTTTCCGGGCTTTCCTTGTCTTCCCAGACGATACAGTTGCTGGTGAGGCTTGCCGGGTCCGGACCGGACCGGCTTATCAAACGCGCCGTACCGACCGATTTCGGAAGCCTTCCGACAGCCATTGCGCGCCTGAGCGATGAGCCAGCTCTTTACCTTGTGATGCTTGTTCAACCCTCCCCGACCGTCGAAGCGGTTGAAACAGAGACTGCAGTCGCGGAGGATCGTGTCGCGGATCAACCGACCGCCAGCGGCACTGTCGCGGACGCTGCATTCGAGACGGCGCTTGATGCCGTAACTTCCATCGATGACATGGAGGAGGAACTCGACGAGGATCCAGACTTTGTGTCGCAGGGCGATGAAGATCCGGCAGACCATGCAGACATCGTTGACGAGACGGAGACTTCCGCAGCGGTTGTCGAACCCCTGAAAGAGAGCGTCGCAAACAGCGCGCTCATTCCTGACGCCAGCGACCTGGAGAGCCCGGCAACAGAGCCAGTATCCATCCACCGGTCGTTGCGCCGCGAGACGCGTGCCACGCGTTTTGTCTGGAAAATCGATGCCGATGGCTATTTCAGCGAGATCTCGCCGGAATTGGCCGCATCCGTTGGGCCGCACGCCGCAGAAATCGTCGGCCTTTCCTTCACGGACGTGGCTGCCTTGTTCAATCTCGATCCGGAAGGAAAGATTGCCGAATTGCTGAATCGGCGTGACACCTGGTCCGGCAAGACAATCTGGTGGCCTGTGGAGGGTACATCGGCAGTCGTGCCCATCGATTTGGCAGCACTTCCAACCTATTCGCGCAATCGGGAATTCGATGGCTTCCGGGGTTTTGGCATCATCCGGCTTGCGGACGCGGAAGAGGACGAGAACGCAATCGGCCTGACGTTCCTGGAAACCGGTTCGGATCCGGTGATTGCAGAGGATGCGACGCAGGATGAGAGCGCAGCCGAAGAAGCGCCAGACGCAACGAACGACGCAGCGAATGGCGATGGAACGGTCGAGAACCTTGAGCTGACACCGGTTGTCATTGCGGCGGAATCTCAAGACGCGCAGGTTGCGACAACAGAGGTTGAAGCCGAAACCGTGCCGCAGTCCGACGACGCCGCTTCTCAAATGGCGGGCGATGAACCGGCTGATGCGGATGCATCGCAACCCATCGCTGAGACGACGGACGAGAGCGCGACCACTGATGACGCGGTAACGGAGGAAGAGGTCGAGGCCTATTATGTCGAGCTGGACGAGTGGGTTCCAGAGGAAGGCGACGAGAGGGCTACACCGACTGACGCGCCTGCTGCAATCAATACTCCGATCCCCCTGCCCGCATTCGAAAAGCCCGTTCTGCGCATTATCGAAAATCCGGGCCTGCGTTATTCCGACAAGGTTATCCGTTTCGACGAACGCCGGAGCAATCTGCAGGATGGCCTGACGGCGGGCGAACAGGCAGCGTTTCGCGAGATCGCCCGGAAGCTGGACGCGTTTCGCCGCGGTGAGGATCCGAAAACGGAAAAGCCGAAAGTCACAGCTGAGGAACAGCAGGATCCGAAGCCGAGCGACGTGCAGGCAGTGGACACTCCCGAGACAGAGGCAGAGGCAGACAGTAATGTAGCGCCGATTGCTTCTGCTTCGGCCGCATCCTTTGCGCCCCGCTCGCTGCTCGAAGCTGACGAAGAGCCGGTTTTGGATGCCGCAACGCCTCAGCCAGAAGAAACCGGCACGGACAACCTTCCGGAGCCTGTCGAGCACGATCTCGAGCTATCTGACGAGCCTGTCGATTCAGCCGATCCCGACGTGCAGGCAGAAGAAAATGAAGCGGTAAAGGATGACGAGACCGCTGCCGACGATGACCGAATCTCGCTTGCAGAAGCCTATGCGCAGGCCATTCCCTTGCGTCCCCGGCCGGAATTGACAGCCGAGATCATCGATCAGATGCCAGTCGCTCTGCTGGTCCATAGCGGCGACACCCTTATCCATGCCAATCCGGAGTTCCTGCGCCTCACGGGCTATGCGGGTCTTGATAATCTTAATGCCGTGGGCGGTCTCGATGCGCTTTTGCAGCGTCAGGATCTCGACGACAAGACGCACGAAGCGGGCGGGATGGTTGTGGTTCGCGAGGATGATTCCATCGTTCCCGTGGCGGCGCGGTTGCAATCCGTTCGCTACGATGGCGCAACGGCTCTCATTCTCGCCTTGATGCCGAGCCAGGCCACTGTGGAGATGACAGAGCCTTCCACAGACGCGGCACCGGCTATGTCAGCAGAGGTGCTGGAAGAGCAGGCGCGGCAGGCGGGCGAGATTTCCCGTCTGCAGGTCGAAGTCGAGGAATTGCGGGCAATCCTGGATACCGCGACAGACGGCGTTGTGTTGATGGGTGCTGACGGAACTATCCGTTCCATGAACCGGGCCGCCAACGCGCTGTTCAACTATGATAACGAGCAGACCAGCGGAAAGCCGTTCGTCATGCTGTTTGCCCATGAGAGTCAGAAATCCGTTCTCGATTACCTGCATGGTCTCAGCAGCCACGGCGTCGTCAGCCTGTTGAACGATGGGCGTGAGGTGATCGGGCGTGAAGCGGGCGGTGGTTTCGTTCCGCTTTTCATGACAATCGGCAAACTGACGTCCTCCAATGGCTATTGCGCGGTCATTCGCGATATCACCCAGTGGAAGCGGACCGAGGACGAGTTGCGCAGCGCCAAGCGCGCAGCCGAAACGGCGAACGCCCACAAGAGCGACTTCCTCGCGCATGTCAGCCACGAGATCCGCACACCGCTGAACGCAATCATAGGCTTTGCCGACATGATGGCGACCGAGCGGCTAGGCCCTATCGGACACGCACGCTACATCGAATACGCCAACGACATCGGCCGCTCAGGACGCCATGTCCTCGATATCGTCAACGATCTTCTGGATATCTCCAAGATCGAGGCGGGAGAGATGGAACTGGATTTCGTCTCGGTGGGCCTCAACGAGACGATTGCCGAAGCTGTCTCGCTTGTTCAGCCGCAGGCAAATACCCAGCGCGTCATCATCCGCACAGCGCTCAGCCATTCTGTGCCTCCGGTGGTGGCAGATCTTCGCTCGGTCAAGCAGATCGTCCTCAACATCCTGTCCAACGCCATTCGCTTCACGCCGTCCGGGGGACAGATCGTGGTTTCCACGTCCTACGAGACCAATGGAAGCGTGGTGCTGCGGGTGCGCGACACGGGCATCGGGATGACACGCTCCGAACTCGAACTGGCGATGAAGCCGTTCCGGCAGGTGGCCGGTGCGTCTCGGAAGCGTGGTGACGGAACCGGGCTTGGTCTTCCTCTGACGAAGGCTATGGTAGACGCCAATCGCGCTGTGTTTACCATCCATTCGGCACCAAACGAAGGAACACTGGTCGAGATCACCTTCCCCTCGCCGCGTGTGCTGGCGAATTGAACGGATCGCGTAGGACGGCATTCCGATTCCTGATGTCTTGATGTAGAGGGACCGGACGAAGAAGGGATGCCGGTTTTGCCTCCAGCCAGTCATGATTATCCGCGCGTGGTGAAGGAAGAGACACGCTCGCTCGCCGTCCTGGCGGTGCTCATCGCACTGATATCGGCCATGCCGCTCGGTGCGGTGGTCTGGATCGCCGTTTCCGGCAGTACGGACAGCCTCTCTCATGTCTTCGTCAATGTGCTGCCAAAGGCCGCGAGCCGGACGTTTCTTCTCGTGAGCATGACCGGAGTGCTCAGCGCCCTCTTCGGTATTGCGACGGCATGGCTCGTAACCACGTTCGAATTTCCATTCAGGCGCATCCTGTCGGTCGCACTCGTCTTGCCGCTTGCGATCCCCTCCTACATCGCAGCCTATACCTTCGTGGAATCCCTTGACTACACAGGGCCTCTCCAGACGGCACTCCGGTCGATCCTTGGCTTCAAGACAGCTCGCGACTACTGGTTTCCAGACATCCGGTCGCTCAGTGGCGCCGTGCTGATCCTGTCCAGCGTGCTTTACCCCTATATCTATCTCGCTTGCCGGGCGACATTCCTGATGCAGGGGCGAGCGGCAAGCGATGTGGCGCGCACGCTGGGTTCGGGGCTCTGGCGAACGCTCTGGCGAATTCAGCTCCCCATGGCGAGACCCGCCATTGTGATCGGCCTGACCCTGGTTGCGATGGAAACGCTGAATGATATCGGCGCGGTTGAATATCTCGGCGTCAACACGATCACCTTCTCGATCTACGACAGCTGGCTCAACCGCGGTAGTCTGTCCGGTGCTGCACAGCTGGCACTCGTGTTGCTTGCCGTTGTTATTGTTCTGATTTCCATCGAGCGGATCGCACGGCGTCGCCAGCGTTTTTCCGCAAACAGGACGACATCCAGCGTGAATGACCATGTGCGGCGTCCGCTTGGCTTCGGGAGCGGCTCGCTGGCCGCTGTCGCCTGTCTTCTGCCTGTTGCGCTGGGCTTCCTTCTCCCCTTCGCAATGCTGGTGCATTATGCAAGCATCCGGCTGGAACTGCTTGCAGAACCGAAACTGATCAAGGCCTTGTGGAACAGCGTGCAGGTTTCGGGCGCCGCAGCACTGGCAACGGTGATGATCGGCTTCATGCTTGCCTACACGCACCGCAAGGACACAAGCCATTCTACCCGGTTGGCAGGTCGCATCGCGTCACTCGGCTATGGCATGCCGGGAACCGTGCTTGCAATCGGCGTCCTGTTTCCGCTTGCCGCCTTCGACAACACGTTGGACGCGATCCTGCGTGCGCATCTGGGCATTTCCACGGGCCTGCTTCTTTCGGGCTCCGGCTTCGCCATCTTCTATGCCTGCAGCGTGCGCTTTCTGACGATGGCGGAGGGTACGGTGGATGCCGGTTTCCAGAAGCTTTCGCCGCATCTCGATATGGCGGCAAGAACGCTGGGCCGAAACCGACGACAAACCTTGCTGTTCGTCCTTCTGCCAAACATGCGGCCAGCGCTGCTGACGGCCGGCCTCTTCGTGTTCGTCGAGACCATGAAGGAACTGTCCGCCACGATCCTGCTGCGCCCCTTCAACTTCAACACGCTGGCGACGCTGGTCTATGAGGATGCATCGAGAGCGCAAGTGGAAGATGCCTCCGTCGCCGCCCTCATCATCGTGCTGGTCGGTCTCATTCCGGTTCTTTTTGTATCCAGAACAATGGAGCGCTGAGAATCAGGAACAACACTGCCAAAAACCCAATGGCAGACAGAAAAAAAGGCAGCCGGGGCTGCCTTTGAGTTTATGGTATGCTGATGGATTATCTCCGGAGCGACCCATAGTGACAATTCTCTTGCCGCCTCATGGGCCGATACCTGATCGTCTCCTCTGCGCCTTAACAAGACATTAAAATACGACACCTTGTTATGATGGATGGATCGTTGGTTCACCAGATGACAATTTCGCCCCACAATGAAACAAATCCATTTCGATTCACGATTTTAGCACATCCAGATCGGCAAAGAGATCCAGCGCTTCCGGGTTGGCCAAGGCTTCCTTGTTTTTCACCGGACGACCATGAACCACTTCCCTCACGGCAAGCTCAACGATCTTGCCAGACTTGGTGCGGGGAATATCCGTAACCGCAATGATCCTGGCTGGCACATGCCGCGGTGTGCAGCGGGTACGGATCCGGTTCTTGATGGCCGCCACCAGATTGTCGTCGAGCGTGTAGCCATTGGCCAGGCGCACGAAGAGGATGACGCGGACGTCATCGTCCCAGTCCTGACCGATGCAAAGCGCTTCAAGCACTTCCGGCATCTGCTCAACCTGATTGTAGATTTCTGCGGTGCCGATGCGCACACCGCCGGGATTGAGCGTTGCATCCGAACGTCCATGAATGACGAGACCGCCATGGCTCGTCCACTCGGCAAAGTCGCCATGGCACCAGACATTGTCGAAACGCTCGAAATAGGCGGCGCGATATTTCTTGCCGTCCGGATCGTTCCAGAACATCACCGGCATTGAGGGGAAAGCCTTCGTGCAGACGAGTTCACCCTTTTCGCCGCGCACGGATTGCCCGTCATCGTTCCAGACATCCATCGCCAGTCCAAGACCCGGCCCCTGGATCTCACCGCGCCAGACAGGCTTGAGCGGATTGCCGAGCACGAAGCAGGACACGATGTCGGTGCCTCCAGAGATGGACGCCAGATGCACGTCCCGCTTGATGCCCTCGTAGACGAAGGTGAAACCCTCCGGCGAGAGAGGTGATCCCGTTGAGGTGATCAGACGCAAGGCGCTCAGATCGTGTGATTTCAACGGCTCCAGACCGCTCTTCCGAACCGCGTCGATATATTTGGCGGAGGTGCCGAAAACCGCAAATTTCTCTTCTGCAGCGTAATCGAATAGCACGCTTCCGTTCGGCGCAAACGGGGACCCGTCGAAAAGGCAGAGCGTTGCACCAGCGGCGAGGCCGGAAGCCAGCCAGTTCCACATCATCCAGCCGCAGGTGGTGAAGTAGAACAGACGGTCGCCAGGCTGGATGCCGCAGTGGAGCACATGTTCCTTTAGATGCTGCAAGAGAGTTCCGCCGGCAGAGTGCACGATGCACTTCGGAACTCCGGTGGTGCCGGAGGAGAACAGGATGTAGAGCGGGTGCGAAAAGGGAAGCTGCCGGAACTCAAGCGGCCGGACCTCAAAACCTTCAACAAACTGCTCCAGCGTCCGGGCATTCGGGATTGACCCGGCCAATGCGGCGGCATCTCCCGCATAGGGAACAACCAGAACCGGCACCTTGAGTTCGGCAGCCACATCCCGCACCTTGGCAGAGACATCCTGCAGCTTGCCATTGTACCAGTAGCCGTCGCAGGTGATGAACAGCTTCGGCTCGATCTGACCAAACCGGTCGAGCACGCCTTGCGGACCGAAATCAGGGGAGCATGACGACCAGATGGCACCGAGGGACGTTGCCGCAAGCATGCAGGCGATCGTCTCCGGCAGGTTCGGCATCATGGCTGCAACGCGATCTCCCTCGCCTATGCCCATTGCCGCAAAAGCCTGCTGCAGACGGGAGACTCGACCCTTCAACTCATCCCAGCTCCAGCGATAGGACACCTTGTCCTCACCCCGGAAAATCAGGGCATCAGTTTCACCGGATTGCCTGAGAAGATTCTGGGCAAAGTTCAGCCGCGCATCGGGAAAGAAACGGGCCTCCAGCATGCGACCGTCATCGATCAGCGCATGCTCCCCCTTCTCGCCCTCGACACCGCAAAAATCCCAGATGGCGGACCAGAATTTATCCCGATTCTCCACCGACCAGACATGAAGTGCATCCACATCCGGGAATGTTGTCCCTTCGCGCTCGCTCAACCATGTCATGAAACGCGACAATGGCTGCGCGTTCTTGAAGTCTTCGCTCGGCGTCCAAAGCGGCATTTCAATTGTCATCAGCATACACCTCCACCCTGATCGCCAAGCTATAACATGTTGCACTGCAAGATAAAGAGCTCGAGCCGCTGTTGTTTGCAAGGCAGCAATAAATCCGGTAACCCACAAGGCAAACGACAATGCGACACAATCTAAACACGTGAAAACTCAGTCTATGTACCAGAACCTGCTCCGTACCATGCCGGTCCGAATTGCCCTTGCGGCGGGTGGGCTCGTGCTTGTCTTGCTGGTTTTGTTCCGCCTGCTTTCGCCGCTGCTTGTTTCCTCCGATCTCGTTCGTGAGCGCATGGAAAGCGCAGTCGAGGAATGGCTGGGCCATGATGTGGTCATCCGAGGAACGCCTTCGCTCAGCTTCTGGCCCCGACCGGTTGTCAAGATTGATGATATCGCCATCCGCCAAGAAGACAGACCCGATGCTCCCATACTTGGCCATGTGACATCGCTGTCGGCACGGTTCAGCATCTGGGAGGCACTGCGGGGAACACCTGTGTTTCAGGACTTTACTCTGACGGAGCCGCAGGTCCTTCTGCGCCAAAATCAGGATGGGTCGTTGAACTGGAGTTCAGATGGCGTTCTTGGCCAAACCTTGCACAGACTCGGACAGTCTCAGTCTGCCGTTGACAACCAGTTGCAGCTTGAACGCGACCCGGTGATCGGCGACATTTCGATCGTTTCGGGCTCTCTGCGGATAGAAGACCGGACCGGACGCTCTATTCTGATCGACAAGATCGAGGGCAGCCTCGACTGGCCCCGGCTCTCAAGGTCTGCTCGCCTGCGAATCGAGGCTATCGCAAAGAATGAGCCTGTATCGCTGGATGTCAGCGCCGTGAACCCGCTGCTGCTGCTTGCCGGAAGGGGAAGCGAGGTGGATGCCACACTGCAGTCTCCGCTGGTAACAGCAAGCTTCCGCGGCGCCGCAGATCTGCAGCGTTATGCCTTCATGTCTGGTGACCTGAAGATTTCCGTGCCCAAAGTCGCAGAGGCTGTGACATGGGGAAATATCCCTGTCCACATCGCCGATCGACTGACCAACTTCTCGCTGACGGCCAAGCTGCTGACGATCGGAAACGTTCTGCGTTTCGACCAGCTTTCGGTCGCAGCCAACGGCACCAAAGGCACCGGGGTCATGGATCTGGCCATGGCGACAGCGTCCAGTCCACCTCGCCTGACGGGGACTCTCGCCTTCGATACCATCGACCTGGCCCGGCTCGGACATGTTATAGCCAGCGAGGATCAAACCATTGGCGCGGACAAAGCCAAGCGGGCCTCGCTTCTCGAACGCCAGATCGGCCTCGATGTGCGGTTTTCGGCAGCCTCGGCGGCACTTGGCCCGGTGACGCTCGACAATGCGGCAGTCAGCATCGTTTCGAATGCAAACCAGACGCAGATCGAGGTTCTGGATAGCGATCTCTTTCAGGGCAGCCTGACAGGCGAACTGACTTTGCTTCAGGTGCCGGAGCTTTCCACCAAGCTGAGGATTGCCGCAAAGGATGTCGATCTCGGCAGCCTTGGTAAAGCGCTTGCCTGGTCTTCACCATCCATCACGGGGACAGGCAGCCTGCAAGCCCGGATGAAGCTATCGAAGACACTATTACAGGCCTCTCCCGACGACGTGACTGGCGATTTTCGCTTTCAGGCAAAATCTGGAAGCATTGGGGGACTCGATCTTTCAAGGCTCATGACGCTGGCCGGAGGAACTTCGTATTTCTCCCTCCAGCAGGCGGGTCAAAGTTCCAGTAGTTTCGAAACATTGGAAGCGGTGGGCAAGATCAACGGCAGCAGCGCCGAACTCAGTTCCGCATCCATCGCTGTCGCACCCTATCGGCTCAGCCTGGCGGGTGTCATTCCCTATGAAACCCGAAGCCTGTCGCTTTCCGGCACAATCGAGAACGGAGTGGCCAGCCACAGGCTGTTCATCGGCGGTGCCTGGCCGAATCCGGTCATCTGGCCCATGCATGAGCAGTTTCAAATCCCGGGAACCTCAAGGCCCTGACGGGTTTTTCAGGTAGCCGCGCGGATGGCATCATGCTCATCGCGGATACGACGCAGCTCCGTTCGCTTTGAGCTGATGGATGCGCAGATCACACCGATCGTCACGAGACCGATCAAGATCGTACAGATGGCATTGATTTCCGGCGTCACGCCTAAGCGGACTTGCGAATAGATCTTGATGGGAAGCGTGGTGGCCCCGGGCCCCGTCGTGAAGCTTGCAATTACCAGATCATCCAGCGACAGCGTGAAGGCCAGCATCCAGCCCGAGATGATGGCAGGCGCGATGAGCGGCAGCGTAATGCGAAAGAAGGTCTTGACCGGCGGGCAGCCGAGATCCATGGCCGCCTCTTCCAGTGATCTGTCGAAGGTCAGCAGGCGCGACTGCACGATGACTGCCACATAGCACATGGTGAAGGTGGTATGAGCGATCGTTACCGTCCAGAAACCGCGGTCGATATTCATGGCCACGAACAGCAGCAACATGGACAGACCGGTGATTACTTCCGGCATGACAAGTGGTGCATAGATCATCCCGGTAAAGGGAATACGTCCCGGGAACCTTGGAAAGCGCACCAGCGTCAAGGCTGCGAGGGTTCCAAGGATCGTGCCGAGTGTCGCGCTCAGCATCCCGACCCGCGCGGTGACCCAGGCAGCATCCATGAGCCCCTGGTTGCTCCACATCACCCTGTACCACTCCAGCGAAAAGCCGCCCCAGACGGTGACCAGCTTTGACGCGTTGAACGAATAGACGATGAGAATGATGATCGGGATATAGAGGAAAGCGAAGCAGAGCGTCAGGACGGTGCTGTCGAAGCGCGACGGTTTCATGTCACGTCACCTTCCGCTGCTGGTTCTGGAAGATGACGATAGGAACGACCAGCGCGAGCAGCAGCAGAACGGCAACGGCAGACGCAAGCGGCCAGTCGCGATTGCCGAAGAACTCGGTCCAGAGCGTCTTGCCGATCATCAACGTGCTCGCGCCGCCCAGAAGATCGGGGATCACGAATTCGCCGGTGATCGGAATGAAGCAGATCATCGAGCCTGCGATGACGCCCGGCAGCGATAGCGGAAAAGTAATGCGCCAGAACGCTTTCCAGGGCGGGCAACCAAGGTCGCTTGCCGCCTCCAGAAGCGTGCCATCCATTTTTTCCAGAGCCGCGTAAAGCGGGAGGACCATGAAGGGCAGATAGGAATAAACTATACCGATGAAGACCGCCCAATCGGTGCGATAGATCTGAACCTGATCGTCCGGCCCCAGAATGTGGAGCGTCTGGAGCAGAAGTGTCAGCAGCCCCTCCGGCTTCAGGATGCCGATCCAGGCATAGACACGAATGAGAAAGGAGGTCCAGAAGGGCAAAATGACCAGCATCATCAGCGTTGGTCGGATCGTGCTGGGTGCCCGCGCCATGGCCAGCGCCATGGGGTATCCGATCAGCAGAAGCAGAAGAGTCGAGATGAAGGCAATGCGCAGGGAGGAGAGATAGGCATCGAGATAGAGAGGATCTTCGGTCAGGAAGCTGTAGTTATCGAGATCCAGCCCGGCGAAAAACGAGCCGATGTCACCGAAACCTTCGAAGACCGGCGTGTAGGGCGGCATGGCAATGGCCGTATCCGACAGGGATATCTTCAGGATGATGAAGAAGGGCGCGGCAAAGAACAGCACAAGCCAGATGTAGGGTATGGCCACGACGAGCCAGCGGGCGGGGTTGCGATGGGTCGGGGCTGCAATCTCTGCCATGGCTTCACCCTAGCGCGTCAAGACAAGGCCGGCATCAAGCGGCCATGTGAGCCAGACCATGTCGCCGAAGGTGATGGGCCGATCAACGAGACGCGACACATTGGCCTGCGCCGCACGGACGACACGCCCATCGGCAAGCTTGACGAGAAAGACGGAAAAATCTCCCAGATAGCCTATATCCCAGACCTCGCCATGGACCGCATTGATACTGACATCGACGGGCTGATCCAGCGCGATGCGGACCTTTTCAGGCCTTATGGCGAAGGCGACGGATGCGCCTGTAGCGGCAGCACATTCCTGCTCCACGGCGATGGAAACGCCCTGGCTATCCAGCCTGACAACAGGTGGATGACCTGGCTGCAGGACCTCGCCCGTGTTTGCCATAACGGCACATTCCAGAATGTTGATATCGCCGATGAACTCGGCAACATAACGGGTGTTGGGCGCCTCATAGATTTCGGCAGGCGTTGCAACCTGCATCACAACACCCTTGTCCATGACCGCGATCCGATCAGATACGGTCATCGCCTCTTCCTGATCGTGGGTGACGATTAGGAATGTCAGGCCGAGCGTGTGCTGGATATCCATGAGTTCGAACTGCGTTTCCTCGCGCAGCTTGCGGTCGAGAGCACCCAGCGGCTCGTCCAGCAGAAGAACCTTCGGGCGCTTGGCAAGCGAGCGCGCCAGCGCAACACGCTGCCGCTGTCCGCCGGAAAGCTGTGCGGGCTTGCGCTTGGCGAAGGCTTCCAGCTTCACCAGCTTCAGCATCTCATCGACACGCGCCGAAATTTCGCCTTTCGGCAGGCCATCCTGCTCCAGGCCGAAAGCGATGTTCTTCTCGACCGTCATGTGCGGGAAGAGCGCGTAGCTCTGAAACATCATGTTGGTGGGGCGCTTGTAGGGTGGCGTGTTGGCGAGATCCTTACCCTGCAACAGGATGCGTCCCTCGGTCGGCGCTTCAAAGCCCGCCAGCATGCGCATCAGCGTGGTCTTGCCGCAGCCCGACGGCCCCAGGAGCGAGAAGAATTCCCGCTCATAGATATCGAGCGACAGGTTATCGACCGCAACGAAATCGCCGTAACGTTTGGTGATATTCTCAAAGCGGATGAAGGGCACGGCATGCGGCTCGGTCCAGGGAGAGAATTTGCGCTTTACCGGTCCCAAAGATCTGGCCATGCCCGAGCCCCTGCTTCACCCAACAATTTCACATTGCCGGAACCTCCGGCAATGTGTTCGTTCAACGCTTATTTGCCGGTCTTGATCGACGTCCACTCGCGGTTCAGGACGCGCTGGGCCTTGGGATCGTAGGGCGAGATGGTGAAGAGCTTTCCGAGCGTTGCCTCGTTCGGATAGACCGACGGGTTCTTCGCAACGGATTCATCGATGAACTTCTGCGAGGCGAGGTTGCCGTTGGCGTACTGAACAAAGTTCGAGGCCTTGGCTATCACCTCCGGCTTCATGAGGTAGTTGATGAAGGCATGCGCTTCCTCGACATGCTTGGCATCTGCCGGGATCGCCAGGTTGTCGAACCACATATAGGTGCCTTCCTTCGGGATGACGTAGTTCACCTTGACGCCGTTCTTGGCTTCAACCGCGCGCTTCTTTGCCTGGAGAATGTCTCCCGACCAGCCGATGGTGATGCAGGTATCCCCGTTCGCCAATTCATCGATATAGGCCGAAGAGTTGAAGCTCTTCACATAGGGGCGAATCTTCCTGTAGACCTCGCCACCGGCCACCAGATCGGCAGAGGCCTTGCTGTCGGCGTTCTTGCCGAGATAATTCATGGCAATTGCAAAGGTTTCGTCGGACGCATCCAGGATATTGATGCCGCAGCCCTTCAGCTTCTTGGCGTTTTCCGGCTTGAAGAGAACATCCCAGCTATCGATGGGAACATCACCGAGAGCCGCCTTTACCTTGTCGACATTGTAGCCGATGCCGGTGGTGCCCCACATATAGTTGACGGCAAACTGATTGCCAGGATCATACTTCGCCAGGCGCTCCATGACCTGCGGCCACATGTTGGAGAGGTTCGGCAGCTTGGACTTGTCCAGCTTCTGGAAGACACCGGCGCTGATCTGACGGGCGAGGAATGGCCCGGTGGGTACCACGACATCGTAACCCGAGCCGCCTGCCAGAAGCTTTGTCTCGACGATCTCGTTATTGTCGAAGACGTCATAGACAACCTTGATGCCGGTTTCCTTGGTGAAATCCTCCAGGATCGATTCATCGATATAGTCAGACCAGTTGTAGACATGAACCACGCGTTCCTGCGCCAACGCCATGGTTGGCAGGGCGGAGGTCGTGAGGATTGTCGTTGCCAAAGCGGCGCCGGCAGCGACGAGGCGCAAGGTGGTCTGTCTCATAACAACTCCTGTTCCATTCTTCTCCGGCTTCGCGTCAAACGCGCCCGGAATTTTTACGTCGTTTCAGAAGAGTAGAAAGGAAAAAGGTGTGCCACAAGCCTAAATGTTCGGCAGCGCACAAGGCTTGTTCAAATTGGCTCTACTGGAAGTCATAGGCGCTTAGCCCGGTCACCATCTCGTCCAGCCCGAGCGGACGCGTGACCGGAGGCTCTGCCCGGGACAGACAGCCCTGCCGCTCGCAAAGACGGCACGCGGTTCCCGTTAGAACACGTGCCGCAGGCATTTCCGCCGCTTGGCGATAGATTATGTCACCGCTGGCTTCCAGCTCGCAGCCGAGCAAAAGCGCCGTCCGGCGAAGCCTTTCGCCATAGGCGGCATGTGGGCCGTCGATAGTTCGGCAGATCGTCAGGAATTGCGTTGCATCCGGCATCTCCACGCAGTCCACCAGAATTTGACCGGGTTGGGAGAACGCAAGGTGATGACCGAGCTTCGGACAATTGCCGCCGAACCTGGCTTTCGGAAAGCCCTGCACGCCCGCGCGACGCAGATGGTTTCCCGCGTGATCCACTTCCATGATGAAAAACGGAGGCACTGCACTGCCGGGTCTGCCGAGCATGGACAGGCGGAATGCCGCCTGCTCGAAAGATACATCGAACCGAGCCGCCAGAACCTCGACGTCGAACCGCGCACGCTGTGCCGCCGCCAGAAAGGTACCGTACGGCATCATCAGCGCCAGCGCGCCGAGCCGGGCCAGTTCAAAACGGGCAATCCGCTGCGCCTCCGCGACCGGCAATGCAAGATCCTGAAGCTCCTGAGCGATTTCTTCCCGCAGCGCCAGCAAGGCAACCTCCTGCGCCACCTCGCGACGACGTTCCGCAAGAGACAGGCGCTCTGACAAAAACAGCCGCATCGAATGCCGATCGTAGCGACGCCTCAACATCGGCATGGCATGCACCGGCAGGATGCGCACCGAGATGCCATGACTGCTTTTCAGCCACGCCTTCAATTGACCGGCCGGATCATCCGCTGACGGAAGAGAGGCCAGGAAGGCTTCCGCGGCCGCCTCGATCCGCGCAAAGAAACTGGAGCGCCCCTCCAGCTTTTCCCGCACGAGATCGATCGGCAACCTGGTTCCGGAGATAGATGTCTCATGGCCTTCGCGCGCCAGGATTTCTGCAAGATCAGAGAGCCTGACCGCCTGCTCCCGATAGGCGCGATACAGTTTCAGGACGCCGCCTGCCGCATTCGGAGCCCCTTCAGCCAGATCGACCAATTCCTGATCGCCAGGGATTTCACCCGCCAGCAACGGATCAGCAAAGACTTCCCGCAACTGAGCCGCTGCACCACCACCTTCAGCTTGCAACTGCTCCAGATCGACCTTGTAGACGGACGCCAGCCTGAGCAGCAATTGAACCGTCAAAGGTCGCTGATTTCGCTCGATGAGGTTCAAGTAGGATGGCGAAATTCCGAGCCCCTCCGCCATGGCCGTCTGCGTCAGGTCCAGGCTCTGTCGCAAGCGTCGCACTTTGGGTCCTGCAAAAATCTTGCGTTCAGCCATGTCACATCCTTTGACAATCGCCAACAGAGGGAGAATTTACAATTTTGACAAGTTTACAATGCGTTTTGTAAATTGCAACACATCCTAACCTCTTTCATCCTGCTGATTTTGCTTATTTTCTGGCGCTATTTTGCAACGCAATGTAAATCTACTCTCATCGAAACGCAGCGAAGATC
This sequence comes from Rhizobium rhizoryzae, assembly GCF_011046895.1. Lineage (NCBI taxonomy): Bacteria > Pseudomonadati > Pseudomonadota > Alphaproteobacteria > Hyphomicrobiales > Rhizobiaceae > Affinirhizobium > Affinirhizobium rhizoryzae. The sequence goes on from NZ_CP049250.1 coordinate 398,136, forward strand.
TTCTGTCCTAGCCGCGAATACATATCGGGAGAGAGCACAATGACAGACTTTTACAATCTTGTTCCAACCGCACCCAAAGGCCGCTTTGACGGCATCGAGCGTCCCTACACGGCAGACGATGTGAAGCGTCTGCGCGGCTCGGTCGAGATCAAGTATTCGCTGGCTGAGCGTGGCGCGATCCGTCTGTGGGAGTTGCTCGACCGCGAAGATTTCGTCAATGCACTGGGTGCACTGTCTGGCAATCAGGCCATGCAGATGGTTCGTGCGGGCCTGAAGGCCATCTACCTGTCCGGATGGCAAGTTGCGGCAGATGCCAATACGGCGTCTGCCATGTATCCGGACCAATCGCTTTATCCGGCCAATGCGGCGCCGGAGCTTGCCAAGCGCATCAACCGCACCCTGCAGCGGGCAGACCAGATTGAGACCGCCGAAGGCAAGGGTCTCTCTGTCGAGACCTGGTTTGCACCCATCGTTGCCGATGCGGAAGCCGGCTTTGGCGGCCCCTTGAACGCCTTCGAAATCATGAAGGCCTTCATTGAAGCCGGTGCCGCTGGCGTTCACTTCGAGGACCAGTTGGCCTCTGAGAAGAAGTGCGGCCATCTGGGCGGCAAGGTTCTGATCCCGACCGCTGCGCATATCCGCAACCTGAACGCTGCACGCCTGGCAGCCGACATCATGGGCGTTCCGACACTCATCGTGGCGCGAACCGATGCGGAAGCGGCGAAACTGCTGACATCCGACATCGACGAGCGGGACCGTCCTTTCGTGGATTACGATGCCGGGCGCACGTCCGAAGGCTTCTATCAGGTCAAGAACGGCATTGAGCCCTGCATCGCTCGCGCCATCGCCTATGCGCCGCATTGCGACCTGATCTGGATGGAGACCGGCAAGCCCGATCTGGAGCAGGCCCGTAAGTTCGCAGAAGCCGTGCACAAGGCGCATCCCGGCAAGAAGCTTGCCTACAACTGCTCGCCATCGTTCAACTGGAAGAAGAACCTCGATGATGCGACCATTGCGAAGTTCCAGCGTGAACTGGGCGCCATGGGTTACAAGTTCCAGTTCATCACGCTGGCTGGCTTCCACCAGTTGAACTACGGCATGTTTGAACTGGCGCGTGGCTACAAGGAGCGCCAGATGGCGGCCTATTCGGAGCTGCAAGAGGCGGAATTTGCCGCCGAAAGCAATGGCTACACGGCCACCAAGCACCAACGCGAAGTGGGCACCGGCTATTTCGACGCCGTCTCGCTTGCCATCAGCGGTGGCCAGTCCTCCACGACAGCGATGAAGGAATCGACCGAACATGAGCAATTCCGCCCCGCGGCGGAGTGAGCTCGCGAAGCCTCGCCCTCCCCAACCTGACCTCAAGGGCGAGGCTTCAATCCCATCTGCAACCGTTCAAGAACCCCCAACACAAGAGGAGAAATGCCATGACACCCCAGACCCGAGTCAAGGAACGCGCCGAAGAACAGGCGACATCGATGAGCACTGACCAGCAATCTGCCATCCGCATGCTTGCCAACGAGCTACATCGGCTGAACCACGCCGTCATGAAAGCAGTCGAGGCAGGCGTTTCGGTTGAGCTCGTCCGCTCAGCCCGCCACCACGGCGGCAACGGAAACTGGGGCGACCTCATGATACCGGTTGTCGTTGCGCAACCGAGGTAGGCAATATCTCATTGTCATGATTGAAAACAGAAAGGGCGGCCATTGCGGACCGCCCTTTTTTGATGTGTCGAGCCGGGATCAGGCTGCGCGCCGCGTACCAGACGTCGTGTTCTCCAGACGGAATTGCTGGACCAGTTCGCGAAGCAGGGCAGCTTCTGCCGCAAGTCTCGAACTCGCCTGATTAGTTTCGGCCACCATTGCCCCGTTTTGCTGGGTCAACTGATCCATCTTGTTGACGGTCGTGTTGATCTCCTTCAGCGCGGAAGACTGATCCTGGCTGGAGGTTGCGATCGACTCGACATGACGGCTTGCCCCTGCAATCTGCTCGCTGATGCTGGCAAGGACCTTGCCGGCCTGCTGCACGAGTTCCGAACCATTCTGCACTTCGGCGCTCGACTGGTTGATCAGCGCCTTGATCTCCTGCGCTGCGCTGGCGGAACGCTGCGCCAGTTCGCGCACTTCCTGCGCCACAACGGCAAAGCCCTTGCCTGCCTCGCCTGCGCGAGCTGCCTCGATACCCGCGTTCAGGGCAAGAAGGTTGGTCTGGAAGGCAATCTCATCGATGACTTCGATGATGGATTCGATCTTGCCAGACGCTTCCTCGATGCGGGACATGGCTTCTACGGCGCTGTTGACTACCGTTGCGGAACTGTCCGCAGTCTTGCGGGTCGAAGCAACGGCAAGGTTTGCCTCACGAGCACGTTCTGCAGAATTGGAGACGGTGACCGTGATCTCGTCGACGGCCGCGGCGGTCTCTTCAAGGGAGGCGGCCTGCGATTCCGTACGCCGAGCCAGATCGCCGGAAGACTGACTGAGAGCGGCGGTGCCGTTCTCAATGGTTATCGCGCTTCCGTGGATCTGCGAGATCGTCTCTCTCAACCGCGTGATCGATGCGTTGAAATCCTGCCTCAACTGTTCGAGCCGACCGGCGAATTTCGTCTCGATCGTGCGGGTCAGATCACCTTGCGCAAGACGGGCCAAGGCAGAGCCGAGTTCAGCCACGGCTTGATTGATCTGGCCATCGAGATGCGCCTTCTCTTCATCGTGATGCAAGCGCTCTGCATCCGCCTTGGCACGCTCCTGCTCGGACCGGGCTTCAACCATCTGCTTCTCTTCTGCATTTCTGCGGAAGATTTCGAGCGCGCGGGCGATATTGCCAAACTCGTTCGCACGGTCTGTGAAAGGTACTGTGACATCCTGGCCCTCGGCAATGGCCCGAACGGTGTCGGTCAGTACCGGCAAGGGACGAACCAGCCTGCGTGTCATGACGAAACCGATGAGGCCAACACAGCTGATTGCAATCAAGGCCGTTACCAGCATAAGCGTCGCGGATGCCTTGAGCTCGGCGAAGTAGACTTCAAGTGGGATGCCGATGAACAGCATTCCCGTTGTTGCCCCGGTAGCATCCTTGACCGGGAAATAGCCTGTGATGAAGTCACGGCCGAAAAGAGTGGCCGGGCCAAAGTAGGCCTCGCCGCGTGCCAGGTATGGCTGCGCCGGGTGGTCCGCAGCCAGCTTCGTACCGATGGCGCGATCACCATTTTCTTTCTTGACGTTGGTCGAGATGCGGACGAAATCCGCGCCCTGTTTTTCGAAGATGGTTGCAACGCCATTGATGGATTGGGCAACCCGGTCAACAAGGACATGGTCGGCAACGGCAACTTTGCCGGACTGTGAAACGGCGGTTACAATGCCATCCTTAACCTGCATCGTGGATGTCGGAATAGCGGCGGTGTAGAGCGTTGCCATGGCACGCATGGCAGATTGTGCATCATCCTTCGACCGGCCTGTAATTTCCGCGCGCACATTCCAGTAAGTCATACCGGTAACGCAAGCAACAGCGGTGACAACGAGAAGAAGACAGAGACCGAGTATCCGCGCCGTCACTGAGGCTGGAAGAAATTTAGACATGTGGACCCCCATAAACGACTGATCTTTGTCAATTTACCAAGGGTCAGTAAAAGAGTTCTAAATTTCTAACTTAACACGTATTAATGACAGAATGCCTGGATAGAAGGGCAGCGGGACGCCAATGCGCCGCACTGCCCTTGATTTTTATGAATGTCACAGTGAGAGGCAGAGAAGCGCCAAGGTGGCAAATCCGGACACAGCCAAAAGCCGAAGGCGGAAATTTGCCTGCTCCTGTGCGATGGTGAGAGCGATGGCACGTGCACTTTGCTTCTGCATGGCATGATCCTCTAACTGATACGCTCGGCTCGAATGTCTTTGCGTTCTGGTTGTCACTACGTTCCATCGAACGCAGGAGATCAGTGTGGAAGACGACACTTAACAACTGCTGAAGACCCGCGGTTGCCACGGTGCTGCCTGTGCCCACATAGTAAAGAACCTCCCAACTGACTGCCGGGAGGTTCCTGTCCTGCTGATCTTCGGTACAAGACAGCGCTATGCCGCGCGATGCCGCTGATGGGCATGGTGGGTGCCCGCATGGGTGGCCACCTTGAACTGCTGCAGCAGTTCGACCAGTTGATCGGCCTCGTCAGCCAGTTGACGGCTTGCAGCACTGGTTTCCTCGACCATCGCGGCATTCTGCTGTGTCAACTGGTCCATCTGGTTCACGGCACCGTTGACCTCCTGCAGCGCAGAGGATTGATCGCGCGAAACATGGGCAATGCTTTCCACCTGCTGCGCGATGCGTGTGACCTGGTCACCGATCGTTTCGAGAGCCTGTCCGGTCTGCTGAACGAGATCGGAGCCTTTGTCGACCTCTATGGTCGAGGCGGTGATCAGTTCCTTGATCTCCTTTGCAGCGCCCGCAGAGCGTTGTGCCAGTTCGCGCACTTCCTGCGCGACGACAGCAAAGCCCTTGCCAGCCTCGCCTGCACGCGCAGCCTCCACGCCAGCATTCAGCGCCAGGAGATTGGTCTGGAATGCGATGGCATCGATAACCTCGGTGATCTGACCGATCTTCTGCGATGCTCCTTCAATCCGCTGCATCGCTGATACGGCGTTGCGAACAATGATCAGCGATCCATCCGTATTGCGACGCGTGTCATCCACGATGGCATGGGCCTCGCGCGCTCGCTCGGCTGCCGAACGAACATTCGAGGTTACCTCGCTGACGGCTGCCGCAGTCTGCTCCAAGGACGCCGCCTGGGTTTCGGTTCTGCGGGACAGATCATCGGTTGATTGCGACATCTGTCGAACATTGCTCTGTATGGCGCCCACATTCTCCTGAATGAGACCGATCGTATGCTGCAGCCTGGTCAGCGACGCATTGAAGTCGACGCGAAGCTGTTCCAGGCGACCGACGAAAGGCGTGTCGATCGTCGAGGAGACATCACCAGCGGCCAACCTCTCAAGGCCCTGTGCAAGCGCACCGACGGCAAACTGGATCTGTCGATCGGCTTCCTGCTTCTCCAGCTCGTTACGGCGACGCTCTTCATCTGCAGCCGCACGCTCCTGTTCACTGGCCGTTTCGATGCGCACCTTTTCCTGGGCATTTTCCTTGAAGATACCAAGAGCACGCGCCATGTCGCCGATCTCGTCACGGCGCTGTTCGCCATCGATGGACGTATCAAGGTCGCCGGAGGCAAGACGACGCATAGCGGCAGAAATGGCGAGGATCGGTCCCTTGAAGGTGAAGACAAGGCCGATACCGGCGAAGATTGCAACGAGAATACCCAGCATCATGGCGGTGACCGAGATCTGGTTGGCCTTGTCGCGCTCGACACCGGCGGCATCGCGCTGGGCAGCGGCAAAGCGGGTCAATGTTGCCCAGATACGATCGATATCTGCAGCAGCAGCCTTGAATTCAGCAGCACGCTTGGTGGAAAGCTCCAACAGCGCGGCAGCATCCTTGTCCATTTTCGCGGAAATGGGGAGCATTGCAGCAGCCCGCTGGCGAACCTGTTCTGAGGAATTCTTGTCCGTCTCGAGAACACCGACCGGGATTTCCAGCATCATCAAGGCATCCTGCAGTTCCCGCAGTCCTGCCGCCGTCGGCTTGGCACCATAATGCGCCGATTTCAGCTCGATTGCGCGAATGGCATCAAAGATCTGCCGCGTCGTGGCCAGGAACTGGGTTGCACGGGCAATCGGCTCGTCGAGCTGGCCAAACACCTCCATAGCCTGACGGGCCTTCAGTGTAGAGATACCCTGCAGGCGGATGGAGAACGGGCGCATCAGATTGACGATACGGTCGATGTTGTCCACCGTCGTTTCACTGGCGGTCGGAATGGCCATCAGATCCCGGATCTGCTTCAGATTGTCCGTCAGCTGTCCGGCCAGCGCCTGTTGCTCCGCAGGAAGAGATTCACCGATGGCTGCCACGGCCTGGGCGAAATCACCGACCTGCTCCTTCAGGACATCCATTTTCTCCTGTGGCGCGGTCTTGCCGTTGAAATCAGCCACCAGCTTGGCGATCACGTTGGCGCCGCGAGTGAGCTTTTCCGCATCACGCAGGAGAGATTTTGCCTTGGTTTCATCGGCGGCGAGGTTTTCGCGCGCGCTCGTGGCATAATTGAGCAGGTCCGTCTGGCTGCGCACCAAGGTCGCAAGACCATCGTCCAGGTTTTGGCGGACCGTCTTTTCCTGCTGATACTGCGTCCAGAGCTGATCGACACGCGAACCGATCGCCTCCGTTCCCTTCACGGCACTTTCGATTTCGGTGAGGCTCTCATCTGAATTGGCACCAGAACGAACCGATTGAAGCAGGCTGGACTGCGTCTCAATCTGCTTCTTCAGATTGGACCTCGCCTCTTCCGTCGTATTCTGGAGGAAGGAACCCATGCCGGAATAGACATCCTTGAAACCGCTCAGCGATTGAAGCACCGAATTTGACATGTCCATCCGCGACTGCAGAAGGCTCGACGCATAAAGGCCGGAAAGGCCGACTGCGGAGATGCTGACGACAAAAGGCACAATAAATGCGATGACTTTCGTCTGAATTTTGAAACGTGCGAGCATGCGATCGATCATCATGCTTTTCCCCTTGGAATTATTATCGCTGATCCAGCGCTTCCAGCCTCATGCGGACTGTTCTCCCAAGTTCTCGCACCCAGCAATGAACGAAAAATAAACAAAGCAAGAATCGGATTTAAATTTTAATCCTATCAATTAGTTGCATTCTAATTGACCGGCATTTCACCAACCTGCGACTTCAAAAAAATGCTTATTCACGCGGTTGGTGTGATGTTCCTCAGCGTCTCGGCGCATACGTATCCAGATGACCAGGCCCACTGAAAATTGTAGCCACCCAACCAGCCGGTCACATCGACGGCCTCGCCGATGAAATAGAGACCCGGCACTTTCTTCGACTGCATGGAACGTTGGTCAAGTTCGTTCGTATCCACTCCACCCAGCGTCACCTCGGCAGTCCGATATCCCTCCGAGCCTGCCGGACAGATCTGCCAATTCTGGAGACTGTCGCAAACCGCCTGAAGCTTGCGGTCGCTCTGGTCGGCCATGGTCCCCGAGAATCCGTTCTCGTCGGACAGATACTGGGCAAGACGCTTTGGCAGAATATCGCCAAGCACGGTCTGGATCGCCTGCTTGCCGTTGGCCTGCCTGGCATCCTTCAATCGCTGCAGGATGTTCAAGTCCGGACGAAGATGAAGACCGATCGTTTCACCCTCGCGCCAGTAGGAAGAAATCTGCAAGATCGCGGGTCCACTCAGGCCACGATGGGTAAACAAAAGTGCCTCTTTGAAATCAGTCTTCCCGCAGGATGCCCGTGCATCGACCGCAACGCCAGACAGCGATGAGAGCTTCTCAAGCTGCATTGGGTCGAGCGTCAATGGCACCAGGGCCGGCCGGGTCTCCGTCACGGCAATGCCAAACTGCTCAGCAAGCTTGTAGGCGAAGCCGGTCGCGCCCATCTTGGGAATGGACTTGCCGCCTGTGGCAACGACCAAGGCCCTGGCCTCAACATCCGTATGCTCAAGGCGAACCCGAAAACCGTCGATCGTCTTGTCGACCGCAGAGATCGTCTGCTGCAACTGCAGCTCGACCTGTCCTTTGCGCATTTCTTCGAGCAACATCCGCACGATTTCCTTGGCGCTGTCATCGCAGAACAATTGGCCGAGCGTCTTTTCGTGCCAAGGGATACGATAGGAATCGACCAGGGCAACGAAATCCTTAGCGGAGTAGCGCGCGAGTGCGGATTTGGCGAAATGCCGGTTGCCCGAAATGTAGTTGGCAGGGCTTGCATGAAGATTGGTGAAGTTGCAGCGACCGCCACCGGAGATACGGATCTTTTCGCCCGGTGAGCGTGCATGATCCAGCACCAGAACCGAGCAGCCTTTTTGACCTGCCTGCGCCGCACACATCATGCCCGCAGCGCCCGCACCCAGCACAATCACATCATACATCGGCTTCATCGCCCGCAGTCCCTTGGTCATTTCCGGCTTCTGTGTTTGTCGGAATGCCGATAAAGTCAATGCGGCCCCCTCGCCAATCATGCGGTTGCGACTATGATGCGATGCTATCGTCAACAACGACCGGTGAATCATGCCGCCCAGAAAGAAGCCGTCTGCACCTGCTTCGAAAAGCGTTCTCAAATCTGCCGCCACGCAGCCACCCTTGACCTCGCTGCGCGGTGTTTCAAGCTGGCGCGAGGCTGCGGCCTGGCTGAAGGCTCGTGGTATCGAGGATGTGGAATGCATCACGCCGGATCTTGCAGGCGTGCCACGCGGCAAGATGATGCCGACATCGAAGTTCACCTCGAATACCTCGCTCGCGCTTCCGTCTGCGCTTTATCGGCATACGATTTCCGGCGAATACCCGGACGAGACGGAAAACTTTCGATACGAACCGCGCGACAGCGACCTGAAGCTGGTGCCCGATCTTTCCACGCTTTCCGTCGTTCCATGGGAAACGGACCCGACTGCGCAGGTGATTTGCGATGTCGTCGGAACGACGGGCGAACAGGTGCCCTACACGCCGCGCAATGTGCTGAAGAATGTTTTGCGCCTTTACGAGGAAAAAGGCTGGAAGGCCGTCGTTGCGCCAGAGATCGAATTCTATCTCGTGGCAATCAACGAAGATCCGGACTACCCGCTGCATCCACCGAAAGGCAGATCCGGCCGTTCGATCGTTGGCGGTCAGGGCTACTCGATTGCCGGGATCAACGAATTCGACGAGTTGATCGACGATATCTACCATTTCTCCGAAAAGCAGGGACTGGAGATCGACACGCTGATCCACGAAGAGGGACCGGCACAGCTGGAGATCAACCTGCGGCACGGCGATCCCATCCAGCTGGCGGACCAGGTGTTCCTGTTCAAGCGCACGATCCGTGAAGCGGCCCTGAAGCACGGCATTTATGCGACCTTCATGGCCAAGCCCATGCAGGGCCAGCCCGGCTCTGCCATGCACATCCACCAGTCGGTCGTGGACACCAAAACCGGCAGGAACATCTTTTCCAACGAGGATGGCTCCCCTTCCCGCGCCTTCTTCCATTTCATCGGCGGCATGCAGAAATATGTGCCGAGTTCGCTGGTGATGTTTGCGCCCTACGTGAACTCCTACCGGCGACTGACGCCGGACATGGCATGCCCTGTCAACAATGCCTGGGGCTATGACAACCGCACGACGGCATTTCGCGTTCCGATTTCGGAACCGGCTGCGCGGCGGGTGGAAAACCGTCTGCCAAGTTCGGATGCAAACCCCTATCTGGCGCTTGCCGCCTCGCTGGCCTGCGGCTGGCTCGGCATCATGAAAGGCATCGAGCCGACAGAGCCGACCTATGATTCCGCAAACGAGGGATCGATCGAGCTGCCGCGCGGCCTGCTGGAGGCAGTGGCTCTTCTCGAGGATGAGCCAGCGCTGGAAGAGGTGTTCGGCAAGGAGTTCATCGGCCTCTATGCGGGCGTGAAGCGTGGCGAGTTCGAAACCTTCATGCAGGTGATCAGCCCATGGGAGCGCGAATTCCTGCTCCTGAACGTTTGATGCGGGACAGCACATGAACTGGCAAAGCCCGATCGCACCCGGCATCTCCTGGTATCAGGACAGCCTTGGAGAACGGCCGGACTATCCGGCCCTCGCTGGCTCCACCACAGTGGATGTCGCCATCATCGGCGGCGGCTACACCGGTCTGCAAGCGGCCTACAATCTGGCCAAGCGCGGGGTTTCGGTCGTGCTGATCGAGGCTTCACGTTTCGGAGACGGAGCCTCTGGCCGCAACGGCGGCCAGCTTGGAACCGGTCAGCGCGCCTGGCCGGACGAGCAGGAGGAGGAACTGGGCTATGAGCGGGCCAAACTTCTGTTTGATCTTGCCGAGAATGCCAAACGGCATCTGCTGGAGTTTGCCGAGATCCATGGCATCGATATAGATTACATGCCCGGCCAGATGAACGTGTCGCATAAACAGGCCTATGAGCGGGATTACAGACAATCGGCGGAAGTTCTGGCGACACGCTACAACTATCCGCATGTGCGCTTCATGGACAGGGCGGAAACCTCGCAACGCCTTGGTTCCAACCTATATCACCATGGCATTCGCGACATGGGAACGGGGCACATTCATCCCCTCAAGCTGCTTGTGGGACTGGCGCGCGTTGCCGCAGCGGCAGGTGCCAAAATCCATGAGATGACACCGGCGAAAGCCGTTCGCCCCGCGAGTGGAAAGACGACGATCGATACCCCGCGCGGCACCATCACCGCAGAACGGGTGCTGATTGCGACCAACGCCTATATCGGCAATCTGGAACCCCAGACAGCGGCGCATGTCATGCCGATCCGCTCCTTCATCGGGGCCACCGAACCGCTCGATGCCTTCCCCAACATTCTCCCCGGATCGGAGGCGGTGGCCGATTCGCGTTTCGTGGTGCGTTATTTCCGCAAGAGCCGGGACAACAGGCTGCTGTTTGGCGGACGCGAGGCCTACACTGCAGACAGTCCGCGTGACATTTCGAAGCACATTCGCAGGCAGATCGCGGAAATCTATCCGGAACTGAAGGACATCCGCATCACGCATGGCTGGGGTGGATCTGTCGGCATCACCATGCCGCGCAAACCCTTTGTGCGAGAGGTCATGCCCGGCGTTACCTCGATCGGCGGATTTTCCGGTCACGGCGTGATGTTGTCCAATTATTCCGGCAAGATGTATGCCGATGCCATTGCCGGAAACAGCAACGAACTGGATATACTCAAGGAATTGAAGGTCCCGCCCTTCCCTGGCGGTTCGCGCCTGCGAAGTCCGCTGTTGTTTCTGGCGCTGACATGGTACGCGCTACGCGACCGTTTCTGATGTGAAAAGCAGATCCCGACGAAAGGGGCTGGCTTTTTTAAATCGATTAGATTATTGAGTACGCAACCCCGAACTTCGAAAGAGTTAGGCATGAGCAGCCAGATCATTCCCGTGGAACCCTTTGACTATGTCGTCTTTGGCGGCACCGGAGACCTTGCCGAGCGCAAGCTGCTTCCAGCGCTCTACCACCGCCAGATCGAGGGTCAGTTCACGGAACCCACCCGCATCATCGGCGCCTCGCGCAGTGCCCTGAGCGATGACGAATTCCGCAAGTTTGCAGATACGGCCCTCAAGGAACATCTGAAGCCCGGCGAATACGATGACGCGCAGGTGAAAACCTTCCTCGATCGACTGTTCTACGTGTCTGTCGATGCGAAGTCCGATGGCGGCTGGGACAAGCTGAAAAAGCTTCTGGACGATGGCAAGGATCGCGTTCGCGCCTTCTATCTTGCCGTATCTCCTGCCATTTTCGGTGCCATTTCGGAAAAGATCCGTGATCACAAGCTGATCACCAAATCGACCCGTATCGTCGTGGAAAAGCCGATTGGTCGCGATCTCGCTTCGGCGCTGGAGCTCAACGACACGATCGGCAAGGTGTTCAAGGAAGAGCAGATCTTCCGTATCGACCACTATCTCGGCAAGGAAACGGTTCAGAACCTGATGGCGCTGCGCTTTGCAAACGCGCTGTATGAGCCGCTCTGGAATGCGCAATACATCGATCACGTGCAGATCAGCGTGGCGGAATCGGTCGGCCTTGAAGGGCGCGCAGGCTATTACGATACGGCTGGCGCACTGCGCGACATGGTGCAGAACCATATCCTGCAGCTTCTCTGCCTTGTAGCAATGGAAGTGCCGTCCTCGCTGGATTCCGAAGCGGTTCGCGACGAAAAGCTCAAGGTTCTGCGTGCGCTGAAGCCGATCAACGACAGCAATGTCGAGCAGATGACGGTGCGCGGACAGTACCGCGCCGGCGCCTCTGCAGGCGGTCCGGTCAAGGGCTATCTCGAAGAGCTCGAAGGCGGCGTTTCCAACACGGAAACCTTCGTCGCGATCAAGGCCGAAATCAACAACTGGCGTTGGGCGGGCGTGCCGTTCTACATCCGGACCGGCAAGCGTCTGACCGGCCGCATGTCCGAGATCGTGATCACCTTCAAGCAGATCCCCCACAACATCTTTGAAAACGCTGCTGGCCGCATCACCGCAAACCAGCTCATCATCCGGCTGCAGCCAGATGAAGGGGTCAAGCAGTCGCTGATGATCAAGGATCCGGGCCCGGGTGGAATGCGTCTGCGCAACGTATCGCTCGACATGAGTTTTGCGGAAGCGTTCAACGTTCGCAATCCGGATGCCTATGAGCGGCTCCTGATGGATGTGATCCGTTCGAACCAGACGCTGTTCATGCGCCGCGACGAAGTGGAAGCTGCATGGCGCTGGGTGGATCCGATCCTCAAAGGTTGGGAAACAACCGGCCAGCTGGCGCAGGGTTACACCGCCGGAACATGGGGACCCAGCCAATCCATCGCTCTGATCGAGCGTGACGGCAGAACCTGGCACGAGGGATAATATCATGGCGGCACGTCTTCATTCCTTCGCAGACGCAGACGCGCTGGCCAGAAATCTGGCCACGGATATCGCGAAACACCTGAGCGATGCGATTTCTGCCCGTGGCAGCGCATCCATGGCGGTGTCTGGCGGATCAACACCGAAGCGGTTGTTTGAAGACCTGTCGGCGCATGATCTCGACTGGAGCCTCGTGACGATCACCCTCGTGGACGAACGATTCGTTCCGGCAGACAACCCGCGCTCCAACCATTTGCTGGTTGCAACACACCTGTTGAAGAACCGGGCTGCGGCTGCAAACTTCCAGCCACTCTACCAGAATGTCGCCTCCGCCCTGCAGGCGGCGGCAATTGCGACGGAGAAGACCGCCGATATCGGCAATCCGTTCGACGTCGTCATTCTCGGCATGGGAGCAGATGGACATACGGCGTCCTTCTTCCCGGGCGGCAATCATCTGGCGCGCGCAATCGATGCCGATGCGCCGCGTGGCGTGATGACGATGGAAGCGGAAGGCGCTGGCGAAGAGCGGTTGACCTTTACCTTTCCGAGCCTTGCCGATGCGCGCTTTCTGGTTCTGCACATCGAAGGCGATGCGAAGAAAGAGGTTCTGGAAAAGGCCGAGGCCGGAACGGACGTGTTCGAGATGCCGATCCGCGCCATGTTGAACCGCGCGCCATCGACCGTCGAGATTTACTGGGCGCCCTGAGCGAACCCGACGCTGCCTTTCAAGCAGCACGCAAACTACATAAGCACACATTGCGCCAGCATGGTCTCCCAACCGTGCTGTTGCATCTGAAGGAGGATTGAGCATGGCTGCCCATTCGAGCATTGAAGCAATCACCCGCCGTATCGTCGAGCGTTCCAAGCCGCATCGCGAAGCCTATCTCGACCGGGTCCAGCGCGCCATTTCCCGCGGCGTTCATCGCTCCACGCTGTCCTGCGGCAATCTTGCCCATGGCTTCGCTGTCTGTTCCCCCTCGGAAAAGACTGCTCTTGCAGGCGATGTCGTGCCGAACCTCGGCATCATCACCGCCTATAACGATATGCTGTCTGCCCATCAGCCCTATGAGATCTTTCCGCCGATCATTCGCGAGGCAGCGCGCGACGCCGGTGGCGTAGCACAGGTTGCCGGTGCGGTTCCCGCCATGTGCGATGGCGTGACACAAGGCCAGCCAGGCATGGAGCTTTCTCTCTTCTCCCGCGATGCGATTGCCATGGCAGCGGGTATCGGCCTGTCGCACAACATGTTCGATGCAGCCGTCTATCTCGGCATCTGCGACAAGATCGTGCCGGGTCTGGTGATTGCGGCGCTGACCTTCGGGCATCTGCCAGCCGTGTTCATTCCAGCGGGACCGATGACATCCGGTCTGCCCAACGATGAAAAGTCGCGCATTCGCCAGCTCTATGCCGAAGGCAAGGTCGGTCGCGCCGAACTGCTGGAAGCGGAATCCAAGTCCTACCATGGCCCCGGCACCTGCACCTTCTACGGAACGGCAAACTCCAACCAGATGCTGATGGAAATCATGGGCTTCCATATGCCGGGTGCTTCGTTCGTCAATCCCGGCACGCCATTGCGCGAAGCGCTCACGCGCGAGGCCGTCAAGCGCGCCCTTTCGATTACCGGTCTTGGCAATGAGTTCACCCCTGCAGGCGAGATGATCGACGAACGGTCCATCGTCAACGGTGTCGTTGGTCTGCATGCCACGGGTGGCTCGACGAACCACACCATGCATCTGGTCGCCATGGCGCGTGCGGCGGGGATCGTTCTGACCTGGCAGGATATTTCCGAGCTATCCGATACCGTGCCTCTGCTTGCCCGCGTCTACCCCAATGGTCTGGCAGACGTGAACCACTTCCATGCGGCTGGTGGCATGGGCTTCCTCATCAAGCAGCTTCTGAAGACCGGCCTGTTGCATGACGATGTGCGCACTGTGTTCGGCCAAGGGCTTGAAGCCTATACGGTCGAGGCAAGGCTGGACGAGAACGGCGCTGTCGTGCGCGAGCAAAGCCCCGAGGAAAGCGGCGATGCGAAGGTTCTGACGAAAATCGAAACACCGTTCCAGCCGACGGGCGGCCTGAAGATGCTGACCGGCAACCTCGGCAAGGGCGTGATCAAGATCTCTGCGGTAAAGCCCGAGCGCCATGTGATCGAGGCACCGGCCATCGTCTTCCACGATCAGCAGGAATTGCAGGACGCCTTCAAGAAGGGCGAATTGAACAAGGACTTCATTGCCGTCGTCCGTTTCCAGGGTCCGAAGGCCAACGGCATGCCGGAACTGCACCGCCTCACCCCGCCGCTCGGCGTGTTGCAAGACCGCGGTTTCAAGGTGGCGCTGGTGACCGATGGACGCATGTCCGGCGCATCGGGCAAGGTGCCCGCTGCCATCCACGTCACGCCGGAAGCGTCCGACGGCGGCCCGATTGCCCGCATTCAGACCGGCGACCTCATTCGGCTCGATGCCGTCAACGGCACGCTGGAAGTGCTGGTGGATGCGGCAGAGTTCGCAACGCGCGCCTTGGCAACCGCCAATCTGGATGACAACGAGTTCGGCATGGGCCGCGAACTCTTCGCCCCGTTCCGCCGCCATGTCGGCCCCGCCGACCAGGGTGCCAGCGTATTTTTCGGGTGACGATGACGCAGGGCGAAGCTATCCCTTCACCCGGCATTCAGAGCGAGTTTGAGACCGAGTGCCACGAAAGCTGCGGCGAAACTGCGCCGTAGCGCGCTCATGATGAACGGATTGCCTATGACGCGATCGCGGACCGACGCTGCGCATAATCCGTAAAGAATGAAGATCGCCAGCGTCATGGCCATGAAGACGAAGGACATTTGCAGCATTTCCTGGATCGCCGCTTCCTTTTTCCCACTGACGAATTGCGGCAAAAAAGCCAGAAAAAACAGCGAGAGTTTGGGGTTGAGAAGATTGGCCATCACCGCATGGGTGATTGTCTGCCGATCTGACCGACGAACCGGCTCGATGGTCACTGTCAGAGTTCCCTTTTCCCTCAGCATCATGACTGCCATGTAGAGCAGATAGGCCACACCGGCATACTGAATGCATGTAAATGCCAGAGCACTGCTGTGTAAAACCGCAGCTAACCCGCTAATTGCCGCAACGACATGCGGCACGATGCCAAGGGTGCAGCCAAATGCTGCAACGACAGCCGCCCTGCGTCCCTCGGTCAATGCGGCGGCCAGTGTGATGACGACGCCTGTGCCAGGTGTGGCGACGATGAATAACGACGTGAGGAAAAAATCCCAGCTCATAGTCCTACCTCCGTCTTCATCGGAGATATTATCGGTTGTCGTCGAATTGCACGTTTGCGCATGAACAGGCTCCCTTTTTCGAGCCTGTTATGGGATAGGCGATGCGGTCCGGTCTTGAACGAAATTGCAGTTCAGCGAGGCGGACAAACACATCCGCGACATTGGCAGAGCGGCAATCACGCCGAAGATCGTGCGTCCGATCTGTGAGCCTTTGCGTAGCTTGAGGGCGCGAAACCGAACGTTCTCAAGAACAAACGGCTCATATGGCTCTGATCGGCAAAGCCTGCTTCGAGCGCCACTTCTGCCAATGGGCGACCAGCCCGCATAAGCCGACGAGAAAGTTGCAGGCGCTTCTGCATGAGATATGCGTGCGGCGAAAGTCCGGTTGTCATGGTAAAAGCCCGCAGAACCTGAAACCGGCTTCCTCCAGTCAGGTGGGCCAAATCTTCCAGTGACAATGAAGAGGCGGGATCGTCGTTGATCCGCTGGAGCGCCCGCGTGATGTTCAATCGCCCCTTCACTTTCGGCACAGTCACCTCTGCCATATGCGGCAAGATGGACAACAAAAGTTCCTCCATGGGCATAGCCACGTCGAAAGTATGGGGGCTCGTGACCGCATCGAACAATGCCGCCGTCTTTTCCAGCAGACGGGGGTCACCTATCACTGGGCGCTGAAATTCGATCTGGCCTTGTAGGTGTTCACTTACATCGAGCCCAGCCGCCCAGACGAGGTGAGGATCAAGATAGACCATGCGCCAGGCACGTCCGCCACCGCCGATCGGCGAACCGTCATGCACTTCACCGGGGTTTACGGAGATGACATTCCCGGCTTGCGCCTCGACGGAGCCGACGCCGCTGGCCGACTGTTGAGCACCTCGGACGATATAGCCTAATCCAAACTGGTCGTGCGTGTGCTTTGGGAACGACCTATCGGAATCAGCTGCGACGGCATCGACGCCTTTGACTGCGCAGGAGTAAGCAAGGAACCGGCTCTTCATCATCATACTCCGCGAGGCGGCACGCGAGAAGGCAGCTCCTATCCGCGCTTACCAGCTTCGCACATCCAGCGTCTTGTCCTTATGCGCCGGATGGGTTGAAAAGATGAAGATGCGGTCGAGCTCCTTCTGCGTCAACAGGCGCAGGAAGCGGACTTCGGCAGAGTTGTTGGAATTCTGACGCATCAGCACGCAGCCGATTTTCATGATGCGTGCATCGGGGATATCCAGCACGAATTCACGCGGCAGATCCGTCTTGGTGAGGAATGTCAGGGTCGCGCCGCTCATCGAAATCCGCACCACGTCGCAACGGCGGGCAGCCATGTGCATGACATGCTTTTCGGTATACTCGATGCGGCCCGCATTCATGGTATCTTCCATCTTGAACCGGCTTTCGCGGTCGTACATGAAAGATTCTTCGCGCTTCAGATAGTTCTTCTGGCTCGTTGTCATGGCAGCCCCGGCATTTCACTGCATTCAATGCGAAAAGCCTAGCCTCGAGAGCTTAACAGACGGTTTGGTTGGCACACAGTTGCTCTTTATCAGCACATTCCTGACAACCAGAATGCCAACAGCCTTAACTCATCGTCTATAGGTTTGGCCTGCAGCGTCGAAAAGATGCATCTTTTGCGAATCCGCTGCGAAACGCAGTGACTGGCCCCGCTCTACCTTGTGGATGCCCGGCAGCTTGGCGATGATCGGCTCCTCATCCGTCAGGCCTTCGATGTAGAGAAGCGTGACTTCGCCGAGGGCTTCGACGATGGAAACCTTGCCTTCGAACAGATAGTCCTCGCCCGTCGTAACGGTCAGATCTTCCGGGCGAATACCGAAGCTTGCCGCCTTTCCGCGCTCGGACGCATCGGTCGCAACGGGCACAAGAACCGATTTGCCGCCCTTGAGATCGACCCGCGTCTGTTGCCCGGTCTCGGTGACAGTCGCCGGAATGACGTTCATGGCGGGAGAACCGATGAAGCGGGCAACAAAGAGGTTCTGCGGGCGTTCGTAAAGCTCCAGCGGTGCACCGACCTGCTCGATATGTCCGGCGGAGAGAACGACGATACGATCGGCCAGTGTCATGGCCTCCACCTGATCATGGGTGACGTAGATCATGGTCGTATCGGCCATCTGCTCTTTCAGCTTGGCAATTTCAATACGGGTCGCAACGCGCAACGCCGCATCCAGGTTCGACAAAGGCTCATCGAACAGGAAGACCTTGGGATTGCGGCAGATGGCGCGACCGATGGCAACGCGCTGGCGCTGGCCGCCCGAAAGCGCCTTGGGCAGACGCTCCAGATATTGCGTGAGCTGGAGGATATCCGCCGCGGAGCGAACGCGGCGATCGATCTCCTGCCTGTTTTCGCCCGCAATCCGCATGCCGAAGGCCATGTTGTCGTAGACGGTCATGTGCGGATAGAGCGCGTAGGACTGGAACACCATGGCGATGCCGCGCCGCGAGGGCGGCACATCATTGACGCGGTTTCCATCGATGTACATGTCGCCGCTGGTGATTTCCTCCAGCCCGGCAATCATGCGCAGCAGGGTGGACTTGCCGCAGCCGGACGGACCGACGAACACGACGAATTCGCCCTCGGCGATATCCAGATCGATTCCGTGCAGAACCTTGACCTGCCCATAGGCCTTGCGAATATCCTTCAGCACCAATCCCGTCATGTCTCTCCCCTTTTGTCCGTCGCTTAGCCGCCGATAGGCGTCGCGATGCTTATTCTCAAGACGCTCCGGGGGAGAAAGGATCGCCCCCGGAGTTTTCCATCAGGCATGCCTTGCGAAGCTGGCACCCCAAGCTGGCAGCGTCACGCTGCGCTCTGTGACTTCGCAGGCAAAGCCGTGGCCTTCCAGCAGGCTCCAATCGCCGGACGGCAGCTCCGTCGTACTTTCGTCCCCGCTCATGTTGAAGAGGCACAGCACCACTTCGTTTCCAAGCTTGCGGACGTAACGCAGGACAGCCCCATCCACTGGTAAGAACTCGATGTCACCCTTGGCGAACGCCGGATGCTGTTTACGGAAGGCGAGGAAGCGACGGTAATGCTCCATCACCGAGTTCTCATCGCCCTGCTGCACATTGACCGCCCGCAACTGGTGCTCGACCGGGATCGGTAGCCAGGTCTTTTCAGCGCCGGAGAAGCCCGCATGCGTTGCATGGTCATCCCATACCATGGGCGTGCGGCAGCCATCGCGGCCCTTGAATTCGGGCCAGAACTGAATGCCATAGGGGTCCTGAAGATCGGCGAAAGCAATATCTGCCTCGGTCAGTCCCAGTTCCTCGCCCTGATAGATGCAGACGGAACCGCGCTGGGTCAGCAGGATCGAGGCCAGCAGTTTCGCAAAGCCTTCACGATCGATGACATCCGAACCCCAGCGGGAGACATGGCGCACCACATCGTGGTTGGAGAAGGCCCAGCAGGCCCAGCCTTCCGGTGCCGCTGCGGCAAAGGCATGCTGCACTTCCACCACGCGCTCCGGGGTCAGCGGGTCGGGTGCCAGGAATTCGAAGGCATAGCACATCTGCATCTTGTCGCCGCCGGAGGTGTACTCCCCGACGATCTCAAGACCACGCTGGCTGTCGCCGACTTCGCCCACTGCAGCAATGGCAGGGAACTCGTTCAGGACGGCGCGGAAGCGCTTGAGGAACTCGATGTTTTCCGGGCGGTTCTTGTCGTAGATATGCTCCTGGAAGTTATAGGGATTGACGGCAGGCGCGGTCGAGGCATTGCGCCGCTCCGGTGCAAGCGACGGGTTGCTGCGCAGTTCCTTGTCGTGGAAATAGAAGTTGATCGTATCGAGGCGAAAGCCATCGACGCCGCGCTTCAGCCAGAAGCGAACCACCTCCAGCAGCGCATCCTGCACTTCCGGATTGTGCAGGTTGAGATCCGGCTGGGAGGTCAGGAAGTTATGCAGATAATACTGCATGCGGGTGGGGTCCCAGGCCCAAGCCGACCCACCAAAAATCGACAGCCAGTTATTGGGCGGCGTGCCATCCGGCTTTGCGTCGGCCCAAACATACCAGTCAGACTTGGGATTGACGCGGTTGGAACGGCTCTCGATAAACCAGGCGTGCTGATCCGAACTGTGCGAGATGACGAGATCGATCATCACCTTGATCTTCAGGCGATGCGCTTCTGATATCAGCGAATCGAAGTCGGAGAGCGTGCCGAACATCGGATCGACGTCGACATAGTTGGAAACGTCGTAGCCGAAATCCTTCATCGGTGACGGGAAGAAGGGCGAAATCCAGATGGCATCCGCGCCGAGCGCCGCGATGTGCGGCAGGCGTGCGGTGATGCCCTTCAGATCGCCGACGCCATCGCCGTTCGAATCCTGATAGGAGCGTGGATAGATCTGGTAGATGACCGCGCCGCGCCACCAGTCGGCGTCCGGCGCTTCGGTCGTCTGAGGATAAACAGTCATGCAGATTGAACCTTGAATGGAGAGATACTCAGCCGCCCTTGACCGAACCGGCAAGGAGACCGCGTACCAGATAGCGTTGAAGCCCGAAGAAGACGGCCAGCGGCACCAGAATGGTGACGAAAGCCGAAGCTGTCAGGATTTCCCAGTTCCCGCCGCGTGATCCCAGAAGTGCGTTCAGACTTCCAGTCAAGACGAGTTGATCACGGCCCGTGCCGAGGAAGACGATGGCGACAAGAAGATCGTTCCACACCCAGAGGAACTGGAAGATCGAGAAGGACGCCAAGGCCGGGAAGGAGAGCGGCAGAACAATCTTCAGGAAGATCTCGAAATCAGAGGCGCCATCGACACGTGCGCTTTCGATGATCTCCTTGGGAAGACCGGCGATGTAGTTGCGAAGCAGATAGATGGCGAGCGGCATGCCGAAGGCAGTATGGGCCAGCCAGATGCCTGCGTAAGTCTTGGATGACGTTCCAAGAAAATTGCCGACTTCGTTATAGAGCCTCAAGAGCGGGATCAGCGACATTTGCAGCGGCACGACAATGAGACCGACAACCAGCGCAATGATCAGCGCGCGACCCGGAAAATGCATCCATGACAGCGCATAGGCGGCAAAGGCAGCGATTAGTATGGGGATGATGGTCGCCGGGATCGTTACCGTCAGCGAATTGATGAAGGCCTGCCCGATGCCTTCCGAGAAAAGAACCGTTCGATAGTTATCGAGCGTAAACACCGGCGGCGTCGTGACCGTCAGGTAGATGCGCTTGCCACGCGAGCCTTCGAACGGCGCGTTCCTGGAATAGACATAAGCGCCATCCTCCTGCACGGTCAGCGACTCGCCCTCACCCAGATCGGCAGGCTTGCCCGCCGGAAAAGCAGCCGGTTCCTGAACGCGGATACCAAAGGCTTTGACGGTTCCGCTTTGCCCGTTTTCGAACACGGAACCACGGATCACATAGTTCGCACCTTCCTGCTTGGCGGTGGAAGGATCACCCAGCCGACCGGCGCTGGTTTGCGAGGAGCTGCCGAACGCCGTCCACCAGCCGGATGTGGTAATCTGGCCCTTGTCCCGAACGGAGGTAACCAGAATGCCGAGCGTCGGTATCAGCCACAGGATGACGATGAACAGCACGGAAAGGTGAACGATGAGGCGTGGGAGACCGACGCGCTTCAGACGGGTGGTGAGGCTCGTCATATCAATGTCCTCCTGCGTCGCGGTTGGCCTGACGGATGTTCCAGATCATGATCGGCGTGACGGCTGCCATGATGATGAGCGCGATGACGGCGCTTCGTCCGCTATCGCCGCCGCCGCGGAACATCCAGTCGAACATCAGGTTTGCCAGAACCATGGTGTCCCACTGGCCGTTGGTCATGGTCAGCACAATGTCGAAGACCTTGAGAACGAGAATGGTGATCGTGGTCCAGACGACGGCGATCGTTCCCCAGATCTGTGGGACCATGATCTTCCAGAAGATCTGCCAGCCGTTCGCGCCGTCGATGACAGCGGCCTCGATGGTTTCTTCGGGTATGCCACGCAGCGCTGCCGACAGGATGACCATGGCAAAGCCGGTCTGGATCCAGATCAGGATGATCATCAGGAAGAAGTTGTTCCAGAAGGGCATCGAGATCCACACCTGCGGGTCGCCACCGAACCAGGTGACGATGGCATTCAGCAGGCCGATCTGCGTGTCGTTGCCACCGCGATATTCATAGATGAACTTCCAGATGACAGATGCGCCGACAAAGGAGATGGCCATTGGCATGAAGACGATGCTTTTGGCGATGTTGCCCCACCAGATGCGATCCGTCAGAACTGCGATCACGAGGCCAAAGAAGGTGCAGGCTGCTGGAACGACGGCGAGCCACAGAATGTTGTTGAAGATGGACTGACGAAAACCTGAATCGAAGAAGGCCCACCGATAGTTGGCAAGACCGACATATTCCACGCCCGCCCTGTCATAGAAGGACAGGATGAACGTCGCGACCACCGGATAGACCAGATAGATGCCGAGCAACAAAAGGGCTGGACCAAGGAAGAGCCAGGGACGCACGACGGCACGGCGGTTGAGGTTGCGGGAAGCAAGGGTGACGTTTCCCACCGGCACCGGGAAGATGGCATTCAGGATCTTGTCGGACATCCAGTAGTATAGCGCGCAGATGAACACGCCAACGACCATCACACCGATGGCCGACACAATTTGCGAAACCATGTCCCCTCCTCACAAGCCCGCTTCGGGCCGTTTCTTGTCCGGCTGATCATGCCGGCTTCTTGGGCAAGGCGCCGCGTGAGCCTCAAGCTTCAAACCTCAAGATTCAAGCGGCGTCTCATCCGGGCGCAGCAATTCCCGTCGAATTGCTGCGGAGACCTCCTGTACCGCCGGACGAGAGACGCCCGGCGGCCCATACATCGCGAACTTACTTCAGGCCGTCCCAGGCCTTCTGGATCTCATCACCAACCTGCTTGGCAGATTTGCCGCCGACATAATCCACCATGCCGGTCCAGAATGCGCCAGCGCCGATCTTGCCGGGCATCAGGTCGGACCCGTCGAAGCGGAAGGTGGTGGCGGTGGAGAGAATTTCGCCCTGCTTCTTCAGGGCATCATTGGCATAGGTGTTCGTATTCACGCCCTTGTATGGCGTCAGGAAGCCGGACTGCGCCATCCAGACCTCATGCGCGATCGGCGTCTTGAGGAACTCCACGAAGGCGCGGGCGGCAGGCGAATCCTTCGTGATGGTCACGAGCGTACCAGCACCAAGAGCAGGCGTTCCGAGTTCCGGCTTTGAAGCGAATGTCGGCATATAGAAGAAGTCTGCATCCGTGCCGAGCTTCGTGCCTTCCGGGAAGAATGTCGGAATGAACGAGGCCTGATGGTGCAGGTAGCACTTGGGCGGAATGCCGAAGAGACCCTTCGGGCTATCGCGGAAATCCGTCGAGGCGACAGCGGCAACGCCACCGTTCACATATTTCTCGTTCTTGGCGAATTTGCCGAATTCCTCAATGACGCTGACGACCTTCGGATCGTTGAACTTGACTTCGTTGCTGACCCACTTGTCGTAGGTTTCCGGCGTGTTCATACGCAGCATGAGGTCTTCGACCCAGTCAGTTGCCGGCCAGCCGGTCGCACCGCCTGAACCCAGACCGATGCACCAGGGCGTGCCGCCATCCTTCACGATCTTGTCGGAAAGCGCGACCAGTTCTTCCATGGTCTTCGGCACCTTGTAACCGGCTTCCTCAAAGTTTTCCGGAACATACCAGACAAGCGACTTCAGATCCGCCTTGTAAGGGAAGGCAAAGAATCCATCCTTGCCATCCTTGCCCTTATAGGTGCCAAGCTGCACCCAGGACTTGCCCGCGCCATAATTGGTTTCCACCCATTTGCCGGTCTCGGCACCCAGATTGACGAGGAAGCCCTTGGAGGCCAGATCCTGCAGGAGGCCGGGCTGCGGCAGGATGGCGATGTTCGGCGGCGAACCGGCCTGCGTATCGATAACGATCTGCTGCTCGTAGTTTTCGGACGAGGAATACTGAACATTCGCGCCGGTCGCATCGTTGAAGTAAGCCAGAACGCTGCGGAAAAGCTTCTCGTCATCGCCACGCCATGGCCCGAAAATCGTCAGGCTCTGGCCCTTGAGATTGGCGTTGGCTTTCTTGAAGTCCTCGTAGCTCTTCCAGTTGAACTTCGCATCCTGACCCGGTGCGAATTTGAGATCGGCAGCGGATGCTGAAGCCACGCCAAGGCACAAGGCTGCGACGCCAGCCAGCAAGAAATGTTTCATAAATCGTCCTCCCATCATGAACGGATCGGCCCAAAGGACCAAAATCTGAAGCGTCTCCAAAGCGCTTTGGAGACAAAGTACACATAGCATGTGGGGGAGAGTCAAGAGCGACATCACACCTCACACGAGCAAGCGGCTCAAAATAGAATAGGGCACACCGCCAAGAAGTCGAATTTGTTGGATTTTTTCCAAAATGCAAAATTTCGGCTTCCGAAGCGCTTTGAACGAGGGTAATACGGTCATTCTCAGCAGCCCGAAGGGAGTAAAGGGTTGTGAATCTCAAGGAATTGTCCAATCTCCTGGGTCTGTCCCAGACGACCATAAGTCGCGCCTTGAACGGGTATCCGGAGGTGAACGAGGAGACGCGCGCCCGTGTTCTAAGGGCAGCAGAGGAAACGGGCTACCGGCCAAACCGGGTGGCCAGAAGGCTCGCCACGGGAAAAGTCGGGTCGCTCGGCATCGTCATGCCCATCACACCCGAACAACCGGTCGATATTCATTTTGCAGAGTTCCAGAGCGGACTTGCGGATGAATGTCTGAAGCACGACTTTCATTTCGTGATCATGCCAGCCGAGCGCGAGCAGGAAGAACAGGCCATCAGGGATCTGGTTTCTAGCGGCTCGATCGACGGCTACTACATTGCCTATATGCGGGAGCGGGATCCACGTATCGCCATGGCAAAGTCCCTGCCCCTGCCCTTTATCGTTCATGGCCGCTCTGCAAACCTTGCGGAAGACTATCCCTATCTCGACGTCGATAACGAAGCTGCGTTTTCCGAAGCTACGCAGCATCTGCTGGATCTTGGCCATCGACGGTTTGCCATGCTGAACGGCCCTGCCGATCTCGATTTCGCACAGCGACGGAGACTGGGAATAGAAAAGGCGCTGGGGTCTCGCGGACTGTCCCTCGATCCTGCTTTGGTCAGCAGCACGGTGATGACAGACGGCCACGGCTTCCAGCACATGGCCCGGTTTCTTGAACGCAAAGCCCCTCCGACTGCCGTCCTCTGCGCCAGTACGGTTCTGGCTCTTGGAGCCGTTCGGGCGATCCGGCAGGCAGGTCTCGAAGTCGGCGCCGACATCTCGCTCATCGCCCATGATGACGATCTGCATCTGCTGAGGCCGGAGCATTTCAGCACCCCGCTTTCCACCACGCGCTCATCGATCCGCGATGCGGGACGCCGGGTTGCCGAACGCCTGATTGCAGCCGTCAATGGCGAGGAGATCGATGCGCAGCAACGGGAACTCTGGCGCGCCGAACTCATCCTGCGCGCCTCAACGGCGACGGCACCCGCCTGAAACGTCTCAGAATTTCGGGATTGGCCTGCCGACACAACGATAGGCCGCAATCACGGTGTTTGCCATCAACATGGCAATCGTCATCGGGCCAACGCCTCCTGGAACAGGGGTGATTGCGGACGCAACATCGGCACATTCATCAAAGGCCACATCACCGACAAGACGGGTGCCGCCCTCCCCTTTCTCGGGCGCATCAATCCGATTGATGCCGACATCGATGACGGTTGCACCGGGCTTCACCCAATCCTTTCGGACCATTTGCGCGCGACCGACAGCAGCGACCAGGATATCGGCCTGACGGCAGACGGCAGGCAGATCCTTCGTGCGCGAATGAGCCATCGTGACGGTTGCATTGGCGGCGAGAAGCAATTGCCCCATCGGCTTTCCGAAGAGATTGGAGCGACCGATGACGACAGCGTTCAGACCGGAAAGATCCGCGCCGAGGCGGTCGCGCAGAAGCAGCATTGCACCGGCGGGTGTGCAGGAGATCAATCCGCTTGCGAGATCGCCCGTGGCAAGTTTGCCTGCGTTGACGATGTGAAGCCCATCCACATCCTTCTCCGGGCGAATGGACTGAATGACCGGCTCGGACTGAAGGTGGCCAGGCAGCGGCAGCTGAACCAGGATTCCATGGACGGACGGATCAGCATTCAGCTTCTCGACAAGCTGTTCCAACTCATCCTGCGTCGTCTCTTCCGGCAACGTGTATTGCATGGAGTTGAAGCCGCACTTCTTGGCCATGCGACTTTTGGCTCCGACATAGGCATGGCTTGCAGGATCATTACCGACAATGACCACGGCGAGCCCCGGCTGCAACCCCGCTTCATGATGAAGACTGCCAGCAGCCTCGCTGACCGCATCGGTAACCACTGCTGCGGATTTCTTGCCATCAATGATATCTGCCAAGGCATGCCCTCCTGCTCAGGCGCCGAACCACCGCCAGATATGTGATGCATCTGAAAGGTCGGGTGGTCGTACAGATCAGGCATCGGGCCGAATCTCGACAATTCACCACATCCATTCGCTGATGATCACCATCAGGGATCCGAAGTCCCTTCAAGCGCCTGCTTGTGTTGGACGAACTTCAGATGCCGGTGACTAGGCTCTCGGGCGTTGGAATGCAAGAGGGAGGCGCGGTACGGCGCTCAGGGCCGAACCATAAACCGATAGAGGACGAGGATCCGCGCTCAGCTCGCCATTGCGAAGCGGCTCTGCCGTTCGGCGGCTTCGTGCTGCGCCAATTCGCGCCGCAGGATCTCGAGCTCAGCCAGAAGCTGCTGAAGTTCAGCCTCGGTTGCCCCGTCCGCAGCCTCGGGGATTTCACTGGCCGGGCTGCGGCCCTGCATGATGGTGGCCAGAAGATAAGGTAGCGGCTCGCCGCTTGCTTCCGACATTCTGTTGGCGAGAACTAGCTCCGTCAGCCAGGCCAGGGAGCGATCGTCATTGGCTGCGACAGCTTCAAACTCCTCACTCTTGGCGCGGCGCTCGCTGCGGTCAGCATGATGGAAGGCGCGATCTTGCATCGGGTCGAGATCTGAACCGTAGTAATCCTCGAAATGAGGCAGGCGAACCGGATCCTGGCGGGTTTCCTGCGCATCCAGATCCAGGGCAACCTCCTCCAGTTCACGCAAGGTCTGCACACTGGGCTGCGACGCTCTGTAGGGCTGCAGCGAAACCGGGGGCTGCAGCAACGCAGCAGCCACTTCCGGCTGCGGCTCAACGGCATGGGTTTCATGGATGGTCCCGGCATCCGCGACCACCGGATACATTGCAGGAGAACCAATACCCTCCACCGAATGCGACGGGCGTCTTGATGGAAGGCATGCTCCACCGAGGCACAAGCCTGCAAGCGCGCCAAGGATCGCGTAGACCCAATGGGGCATCCCGATCACGGACGCATTGGCCGCTGTCGCCGTTGTGGTCAGCTCCGCCTTTATCGTTGAGGCTTGGCTTATGTTTGCTTCGCGGAGACGATCCAGATAGATCTTCCGCGCATTCTCGACATTCTTTTCAAGCTCAAGGCGTCGCGTAACGGGCTCTGGAACGCTTCGTTTCTGCAGCACCTCAAGCTTCGGCTTGACGCCATCCAGGTCCTTTGCAGCCCGCGCCTTCTGCCGGTTGAGATCCGCTACGACGCCGGCCAAGGCCTTGGCAACGGCTGCGCGCGCCTCGTCGGCGGCAGCCTTTGCCGCCAGGAAACGCGGGTGACGCGGCCCTAATTCGGCAGAAAGTTGATCCACGTTCATCTGGGCGGAAAGGTAACGCTGACGCAGGCTCTCCAGGCCGGTTTGGGCCAGTTCCTCGGGCAATGGCTGAGAAAGCACATCCGAGAACTTCATCTTCAAAAGAGTTTCTGCCTGCTTCGTCAGATCATCGATCTGCCCTTGGAGCCGCTCTACATCAGCGGCCAAGGCATCACGTTCAACCTCGATCTGGCGTTCAGCGCGCACGGCCTCATCTGTAACACCGGCATTATCGAGTGCGATCTGGGCCTGTTCGAGCGCTTTTCGAGCGATATCGATCTGAGAGCCACTTCCGGAAGACGAAGCTCCACCTTCAAGGGAAGCGAGTTGCATCGCCGCTGCATTGGCTGCATCGGCGGCAAATTGCGCGTCGGTCGAGGATGCCGAGACGAGAATGGCGCCGGGATAGCCCGCCGCGGAGACAAGCAGCATCTGCTCCAGGCGCTCACGTTGAGCCGCCTCGGAGCGACCGAGCGTCATTTCCCTGCCGGTCATCAATTCTCTGAGGAAGCCAATGCTTGTCTGGGACTGCTCACCCGTCTTACCCAACCGGTTCCAGTCGAGCTGCTTTGCAATGGCGGCCAGGGTTTCCTGCTGCGTCAGTCGCGCGCGCGCTGCTTCCGCAATTGCGTCCGTCGACTGCGGCAACGGCCTGAGCGAATAGACGGCTGACGCCTGATAGCTCTGCTGCAAATCAAGGGGGAGCACGCCTGGGATGAACGCACCAAGAGCTGCGCTTGACAGAAGGATGACAGCAGACAGCATTGATTTGCCGGCGCTCCTGCTGGATGCATCCGGTAATGCAGGCTCTGCAAGCCGCTCATTTTTCGTGCTGCCGATCGCCATCGTCGTATCAACCATGCCATTGGCGCGCATGGACGCGCCTGCCTTTGATTAAGACAAGCTAAATTTATTTGGCGAACAAATCGTTAACGAGGGGTCCTCTGCGAGGCTGGAACCGCCAGAAATGGCCGGGGCACTCGCAAAATAGGCAGGCGCAATCAGGGCCAGGCCATCATAGGCGCTTGCGAGCGCGGGCTCCATGACAATTTCGTCGCGTAGCGTCTCGCAATCCAGCAGGACCAGATGCGGACGAACACCGCCGATTTCGGCACGCAGCCGGTCTGTCTGATCCCCCGGACTGGCAGGCGAAAGATGCGTCGCATAGACCTGATGCCAGGGAACCTGCGCCCGAATATGATCCCGTGCTGCCGAGAGACGAACACGATCTCGCCCGGCAAGCACGATCCTGCGAGGCTCTGCCATGAAAGAGAGAAGGACAGGTACAAAATCCTGCGGCGGCATTGCCGTGCACAAGGATCGGCCGGTTACCACACGAATTATCCTCGCAACGCCCGGCGTCCCCGGCAAAAGGATCCGCTGCTGAAGGCGCTCGCGATAGGCAGGATTGACGGCGCTCTTGAGAAGTTGCGGCAGATTGACGAAGGAAACGGCCCGATAGCCGACCCGCACATCCGTCATGGCCTCCAGAAGCGAGAGATTTTCCAGCTTGCTGTGGAAGGAGAAATCGAGGCAGAAGCCGAGACTGGGTTTTCCGTCGCGAACGGATTTCAGGAAGGTCATGGCAGAACCCCGGTCTGCCGGCCAGCAGGCCTGCAACCCTTCGCCTCTGCGGTCGCAGGTCTATGTCTGACGGTCGGCTTGCCTGCTTCGGAAGAGAGCATCAATTCACTCGATTGGTTGCGTTCGTTTTTCCAGCTCTCCGCATAGCGGTGCGGTCGAGCGGATCCTGCTCATCTCCCTGTCCCGTTGCAACAGAACCTGAAGCGATAAGCAGACTGGGAGTAAGCCCGGCCGGATACGGTCAGTGACCGGATTTGGCGGGAGCTTCGAGTTTTACGCCTTCAACAATTTTCGTCGGCTGAACCTGCTTGCCTTGCGGACGCTCGCCATTGGTGCGGATGTCGTCCTTGGACAGGTAATCCAGCTGTTCGACCAGCACATCCAGAACATATTCGCCCTGGAAACGCTCATTCAGCTTTTCCTTGATGGCCTTTCGAAAACCGTCGAGATCGAAGGCCTTCGTATTTCCCAGATCAACCATCTTGTTGCCGACAAGCAGGGTGAACAGTTCGTCGGTCATCATCTCGGTCGTTGGAAGATGCACGCCCTTGATCTTTTCCTTGTCCATCAGGAAGGAGATCCGTGTGATGAAGTACCCCTGAACCGCGCCCTTGCTGAGCACAGGCACGTTGATGTTCTCCCCCTTCACCAGTTCCGACTTGTTGCGCAACTGCGTTGCCTCGTCGACGACAGGCTTCGGTTTCGACATCTGGACGGATCCGTAGACCGCGCCCAAGGTCACGGCGCAAACCCAGAGACCGGTGAGAAGGAGTTTGATCATCAGACTTCGCTGTAAAGGAATTGTTCTTGGGTATAGGTGCCATCGCCATCGGCATCGCGCGCGGCATTCTTGAGAATGTCGGCGACCGACCGCACGGCATGAAGATGCGCTTCAACCCGGCGAGCATTCAAGGCAAGCTTGTCTTTCAGAACATGCATTTGCTGCTTGTGGTTAAAGGCCAGTTCCTTGGGATCGGTCGTGCGAACCAGCATGGTCAATTCGTAAAGGCATCTGCTCTTGTGCGCATTCGAGACCTTGAGGTCGAACATCGCATCCTTGCCGATTCGCTCGTTCTCATTGTCGATGATCATCTCCAGGCGGCCCAGCACCGTCTTGATGCGATAATCGGTGGAAATGACATCCATGTTTTCTGCCCCAATGGTATTCATATTATGCCTCGCTGCGCTCTGACGGCGCCAGATCGAAGACCTTGCGTTCGAATTCGTCGATCATGCTGACTGCACGATTGCGGCTGTCCTTGTCGGTTGTTGCATTGGGCGTGGCTTCATTGCGCATGCGATCCAAGGATTGCCTGAACACCTGCTCCGCAATACCGATGCCGCCGCTCTTGGACATCTGATCGGCGATCTGCTCCGACATCATGCTCTGCCAGAATTCACCTGCAGACCCCTTGCCGTAGACCGCTTCGCTGTCTTTCGGCATCATCGTATTGACGAAGTTCTGAAGAATCGAAGCCTCGAACTTTCGATATTCTTCCGGCATTTCCGCAGACTTCTTGCTTTCGTGAGCAACATCGATACGGGTCTTGTGTCCAATGCCATCGAGCCCTTCCAGCGCGGCACCGAAGCCCTTCCCGGCTGCGGCAAGCTTCGTCGCACTGTAGGCGGCCCGGTTTGCGGTCAGCTTGGCCTGAGCCTCCTGAACGGCAGTCGGATCGGCCGCACGCAGCACATCCATCACAAGATCGGTTGGAGGAGAGATTGCCATCTCCACGTCCTTTCGTTGAACAAGCACCGCCGCCTGTCACATCCAGGCCATGCGGTCTTTGCATCAGTCGGAACGGAAGACACACGTGCACGCACAGATGCAGCGAACGCCTCCCGAATTCACGGACACCGGGTGATCGATCACGTGTCGGCCATCAATACGACCGCGCTGAGATCACGGAACAAGGAGCCCTCATGTCGTGTTGGAGGTGATTATGCTGAGTGAACCTTGCTGCAGGCTGGCGTTGTTCTGGCAAATCTGGGGCCAAGGCAAAAAATATTAGTTGTGCCTGATGGAATGCGCGCGCGGTGATTGGTCTATATGTAAGTATCTGTATTAAATGAATTTAATAACCAGACAATTCGAAGATTAACGAGGGAAAGAACAGGGATCAGGTGTGATCCTTGCCGGAACCGGTGAGCAGCGTCAGTTCCAGAAGTTCGTAAATGGCATTATCGTCGCGTTCCCGATCTTCGAGTTCACGCGCCTCCTTCATCTGCTCCTCAAGCCGGTCCCCTTTGGTTCGTTCGCGCAGAACCTTGCTTTCCAGAACCTGCTGCACACCGGCAAGCTGCTTGTCCTTGATCATCAAGCGACCATAGCGTTCCGAATAATTGCGGGAGAACTGCATATGCACCGGCTTGCCGGAACTGATCGCCTCCATGACGACCTCCATGGATTGCTCGACCTCGCGGCGCTGCTCGGTATTGGCGGCAAGCTCTCCCTCCGCCATCCGCTCCAGCTGCCGCTGGACGTTGACGAGCCGCTTCAACTTCTTCGAACGTGGTTCCTGGCCAGCCATGGCACCCTCAGAATGCGTTGAACATCACATCGAAGCCTTCGGCGAACTGCCGGGTCAAGGCGCCGATGGCCAGATAGAGCATGAACATGCCGCCTGCGATCAGGAACGGCGTTGATATGAAGAAGACAGGGATCTGCGGCGCAAGCTTGTTGACCAGACCGACAGCCACGTTGAACAAAAGACCATAAATCAAGAATGGGCTGGCGAGGCGCAGCATGATTGACGTCGAGGCGCGCAGGGTGTCCGTCAGCGTAATCAGCATCTTCTGGGGTTCGATCAGGGCGCCGAGCGGGGTCGTGTCATAGGAATCGACCAGTGCCCGGAAGACGACGTGATGGAAATCCATCATGAAAAGCAGAAGAAGTCCGCTGAACGTGAGGAAGCTGGTGACACTGGTTTCGGACGTGTCTTCGAGAATGTCATGCCCGGCAGGTGCCGTGAAGCCGATCGAGCTTGTCAGCACGGCCCCGGCAAATTGCAGTCCGAGAACATAGAGCCTGGCAATCATGCCGTACATGATGCCTATGAACAGCTCCGAGAAGATCAAACCCATATAGGCTGCAGTCGGTGCTGTCGTGCGACTGTAAATGGTGGGCCAGAGGACAGGCAGGACCGCGAGCGTGATGGCAATCGTTACGATCAGCCGAACGTTCACGGGAATGCGTGCACTGGAAAAACCCGGCAGGACCATGAAGCAGCCGCCAATCCGGCAGAAAGCCAGAAAGAAGGCGAGCATTGAGCCCTGCGGGTCGGTTATCATCCAATCGAGCCTAGAATCTTGATTTCGAGTCCCTTTGCCAGTTCCACGTGGGAAAGTACAGGCAGGGTGGCGAACAATCGTTCGACGATCATGCGCACATAGGAGCGTGTTTCGGGCGATGTGACAAGCACGAATGGCAGACCACGGTCCATGAATTCACGAATGACACGGCTTGCCTGCTCACTGAATTCCTCCAGCTGTCGGGGATCGATATCGAATTCGATGACATCACCCTTGGCATCCCGCTTCAAGGCCTGGTGGAACAGCAGATCCCACTTGCTTCCGAGACGCAGAACACGAAGCACGCCGTTGTCGGCCAGATCGCCGCAAAGCTGCTGCGACATCCGCACTCGCACATGTTCCACGATCTGTTCGGTCTTGCGCACATGGGGAGCAAGCTCGGCAACCGCTTCCAGAATGAGATGCAGGTTGCGGATGGAAACGCGCTCCGCGAGAAGAAGCTTGAGGACCGCCTGCAAGCCGGAATAGGACATGTGCGAGGAGCAGATTTCGTCTGCCAGTTTCTTGTATTCGGGATCCATTCGATCAATCAGGATCTTCAGATCCTTATAGGACAGAAGCTGCGGCAGATTGTTGCGAATGACTTCGCTCATATGCGTCAGCACGACCGAGACGTTGTCGATCGGGTGGAAGCCTTCACGCTTCAGGTCTTCCGCAAAGGTTTCGAGAATGGACATGGCCGGCATGCCAAAGGCCGGTTCGCGAATCTCATCCCCCGGGATGCTGGGCTTGCGACCGGAGCCGGTCACGACGAGAACATCGCCGACGCGCAGCATGTTGGATGCGACCGTCGTGCCATGGATGCGGATCTGATAGGATTTCTCAGGGATGGCGATGTCGTCGGTGACCTTGATCTCAGGCACGACGAAGCCGTACTGGGTCGCGAACTTCTTTCGCATCTTGCCGACGCGGAACGCCAGCTCCTGATGCGCGCCCAGAAGACGTGTCGAGACCTGCTTGCCCAGAGCCAGCTCGATCTCGGATGTCTTCAGCATCGACTTCACGGAATCCTTGTCGGCTTCCTTCGTCTGCACTGCCATCTTTTCTTCGGCATCGCGGCGCTGCTTGCTTTCGGCTTCCAGCCGGCGCGGAACCATCCAGGCACCAAAGGCCATAACGCCACCAAGCGCAATGAAGGGCACGAAGGGAAGCCCAGGAACGAGTGCGAGCGTCGCCATCAAGCCGGCAGACATTGAAAGCGCGCGCGGGTAGCCGCCCAGCTGATCAATGACGGCCTTGTCGGCGGTGCCGGAGCTGCCGCCGCGGGTGACGAGCAAGCCGGCTGCCAGAGACACGATGAGGGCCGGAACCTGCGAAACGATACCGTCGCCCACGGAGAGCTTGACGAAAACATCTGCCGCCTGGCCGATTTCCATGCTGTGACGGAAGTAGCCGATGATGATGCCGCCGAAGATATTGATGCCCGTGATCAGGAGACCCGCGATGGCGTCACCGCGGACGAACTTCGACGCACCGTCCATGGCACCGAAGAACATGCTTTCTTCTTCGAGTTCGCGGCGGCGGCGCTGCGCTTCCTTTTCATCGATGATACCGGCCGAAAGGTCGGCATCGATCGACATCTGCTTGCCGGGGATGGCATCGAGGGTGAAGCGGGCACCGACTTCCGCGATACGCGTCGCACCCTTGGTGATGACGATGAAGTTCACCGTGATGAGAATACAGAAGACGATCACCCCGATCATGAAGTCGCCGGACATGACGAGAGACGCAAAGCCCGCGATCACGCCACCGGCAGCATCATGCCCCTCGTGACCATGAGACAGGATCGTTCGGGTCGTCGCGATGTTCAGCGACAGACGGATCATTGTCGAGATCAGGAGAATCGTCGGGAATGATGAGAAATCCAGCGGTCGCTGGATCCACAACGCGACCATCAGGATGAGGACGGAAAAGGCGATTGAGAAAGCCAGACCGATATCAATCAGGAAGGTCGGGATAGGCAGGAAGAGTACGCACAGGATTGCGATAATGCCTGTGGCGAAACCAATATCGCGGCCGCTGGGATTAACCTTCGGAATTGCTAATGCAGGTGGTTGTGCCATCGCTTCTTTCCATCTCCTCATGAGAAGGCGGTGCGCAGAGCGCACCTCGTCATGGCAAGATTAGGCGCTGAAGCTTGCGCGAGGATGGCAGGATTGTTCAGGGCGTCAGAAGCCGGACTGGACCCGGGAGAAAACGAGCTCCGCGAACAGGTTGATCTGCGATCCGATGAAGGGAGCAGCAAGACCGCAGCACAGAAGGATAGCGACGATCTTCGGCACGAATGTCAGGGTCATTTCCTGGATCTGTGTCAAGGCCTGGATAAAGGCGATGATGACACCGACCAGCATGCCCGCCAGAACTGCGGGACCGGCTGCGATCAACACAGTGCGCATTGCTGCCTGCATGATCTCCAGGGCATCGGCTTCATTCATGTCGCCACTCCATGGCCCCGAATCATTCAGGACCGTCCAAGCTCTCGCTTAGACCATCTCCGCGCAAAGGTGGAAACGCAAATTTGCGCGGATGGAATTCAAATGTGATGCCACGAACCTTTCGGGACGGCGGCCCAGCCGTTCAGCTGGAGCTGCCGTTGTTCGTGTTGGTATTTGTGTTCGTCGTGGTCTCGGTCGATGAACCGGTCGCGCTCGTCGTCGTTGTCGTCGGCTTTGGAATTTCGCGGTCAGACACCACGACGCCAGCCTGCAGCAGAACCTTGCCGCCGCCCTCCGTCACAGCCATCACGCCATCCGAGTAGACCTGAACTTCCTTGACCTTGCCGGTCACGGTGTCATCGGCACTCATGATGTATTTGCCGACAATGTCACCGGCGCGCGTCAGGGCTTCGGCCTGAAGCATGCTCTTCAGGTGGTTGTTCGTCTGGATGGTCTGTTCGACCTGCGAGAAGGAGGCGAGCTGAGAAATCTGCTCCGACGCGTCCATCGGCGAGGTCGGATCCTGGTTCTTCATCTGTGCGATGAGAAGCTTCAGGAAGCTGTCGTAATTGACGCTCGCCTTGTCCGTGTCCTTGGTCGAAGCTCCGGCATTGGCCCAAGGGTTCGACGCCGCGGTTGATTTTGAAACCGAATCTACCGCCATGGCGCGATTTCCCGGCGAATCTGCTCGACCGTAGCCGGCGTCATTTCCTGGTTGTTGAGGATACGATCCTCAATGGCGTAGAGGCCGCGGATAGCCTTCAAGGCATCGAAGGCACGGCCGCTGACAACCATTGCATCGATGCGCTTCAGTTCGGCCAGAACTTCGTCATCCTTGAAGCAGGCCAGCAGCATGGTGATCGACTTCCGGAACATGGCGAGCGATTGCTCCTTGCCTTCCGGATTGATCAGCATCATCTGCGCGATGAAATAGAGCTGACGCAGAGGGGTGGTGGCGTCTTCCAGCTGCAGAACATGGTTCTCCAGCAAGAATGTAACGTCGTTGAGAAACTCAAGGGCTACCTTGCGGTCAACGCGCAATACCGCGCCATTGATGAAGATTCGTTCGCCAGACTTCAGCGAAATGCGCAGCGTACTTTTCATTTAAGTCCATCCCTGATGATGGTGGTCACGTCGATGATGCCCTGGAAATTCTGCGATTGTCTCTGACGAATCCGCTCGCATTCCTTCAATATCCAGATGGCGATGGAGATGAGGTTGGCTCTCAGCTCGGCGTTCAACTCGTTCTCCGGCTGGCGCAGATCCTCGATGAAGCGGATCCAGACACGCCTGGTGAAAAACAAGGCCTCGATGGTGGCGCCGGAATACTCGGCAGTATCACGGGCCGCCTTCAGGAGTTCGATCGAGCGATCGAGCGCCTGACGTTCGCGGCTTTTGGCGTCCGCGACGTCGTCCTCCATGATCTCGGCATATGAAAACTGGTACATTCATGTATCCTTCATTTTCAGTCACTTCCTTCAATCATCAAAGGAAGTTTACGAGGCTCAATTGTTGTATTCTTGACGTCAAGGTATAGGACGCTTCCAGCAAAGCCTTCAGCGATGTTACGCGGGTGGATGCCTCATAGGCATCGACACCTTGCAGATCATTCAGATGAAGTTCGAAGATCTTCTTTTGAGATTCGAGAGACTCATTCGCGTTCTTCACGCGCTCACTGGAAATACCAAGGTTTGAGCGAGCGGCGGTGATCCCGGTTTCGGCCCGGCCGATGGCACCGCTGGCAACCTTTACCGCTGCCTGCCGCGAAGCTTCCGGGATGTCTGTCGTCAAGAATTCGTTGGAAACGACGGCGGCGAAGACGAAGCTGCGGAAACCGGACCCATTCGCGTTGGTGGATGTATCGACCACCTCATTGGCGCTGATGCGCGTCGTCATGTTCGTATCGTTTGCATTGGAAACGAACGTGGTCCAGAAATCCTGTCCGGCCTGGCCCGCGTGGGGCGGGTCGGTCAAGGTCGTGGTACCGCTGAACTTTGCTTCGAGATCCGTCAAGAAACTGTCCACCTGAGCTGCCGTCATGGCGCTCTTGGAAGGTATCCCGTTGGCACTTAAAAATTGGTTCAGTTCCGCATCGTAAGCCGCTTTAAATGGCGATCCGGCTTCCGTGAAGGATGTCAGCGGCTTGACGTCAGTGTTCGTGCCCGCGAACAGATATTCACCAGCAACCGACGAGTTCGCCGCGTCTGTGAACGAATCGAGCGCGGAGGTCAGCGTGCGTCGGGCATCGTCCAGCGTCGACGCGCTGGAGGTAAGCGAGGCGAGTGCGCCGCGAACCTTGTCGACCGATGTCGACATATTGTTGAGTGCCGCCTCGGAAGAGTCCAGACGCGTCACGGCGACCGAATTTGTTGTCAGCTGCGACTCGATCCGCATGACATCGCGCGTCAGATCAAGATTGCGTGCGGTCTGCGATCCGAGAGAGACACCCATGTCGGCGTGAACGCCGGTAGTGACCTCCTCGTTTGCCTTCATCAGTTCATTCTGGGCTTTCGCCATTGCCGTTCTAAGGCTGGTCTGAACTGAAATCGTCGAGCTGAATGAAGTCTTCATGTCTTATCCTGCCGCTTGTAGCAAGGCTGCCATCATTTCATCGATGGTGCTGACCAGCTTGGTCGCCGCCTTGTAGGACTGCTCGATATCGAGAAGCAGGGAGAGCTCCTCGTCGAGGCTGACGCCGGTTTCGCTTGTGTAGGCTTCCGAGGCCCGTGCCTCCATGGCCGTCTTGGTTTCGTTTGCGGCTGTGGCCGTGCTACGGATCGCTTCCAGCCAGGACGTCGAGGCCGACGAGTAGGTCATGAGGTTGAGGGTACCCTTCACCTCCGTCGCCTGATCGAAGCTGCGCGTCGTCTTCATCGCCTGGGTGTAGCTGTCGAGTAGCGCCGAATAGCCCGAGCCGCCCGCGTTGACGACATAGGCAGCGCCATTGAATCCGCCATCGCGGATCATGGTCGGATTGCCCTTGGCCAGGGGATTGACCTTGATGGATGCCGCAAGACCCGGAATGACCGTGCCGGTCGCATCGACCGCATCATCCACACCGTTTGTAAAGAGACCCGCGAGAGGTGGCAGTGCCCCGGAAGGACCGGTTTCAGCAAAGGACACGATCAAGGTGCGCGCAACTTCGTCGAGCTGGCTCTGGAATTTCGGCGCGATCTCGTCACGGATCTGCAAAAGGGCCTGCAGCGAACCGGATGCGCTGGTGTCTCCGCCCTCTCCTGCCGTGATCGCAACGCCATCGATGTAGATCGGGTTGCCGGTGACATTCGCCGCATAGGCATTGGTCGAGCTGAAGGATACCGTGCGCGGGATCGTTTCGAAAAGCGTGGTGCCTTCGGAGGTGTAGATGGCCATATCGCCATTGTCGCGAACGACAGTCGAGACACCCACGATGCTGGAAATCTGCTTCAGGATCGTTTCGCGATTATCCAGCGCGTTGTTGGCATCCGATCCCGTGATCTTTGCACCAACAACCTGATTGTTGGCAGCCTCGAACTGGCCGAGCAGGCCATTCAGCTTGTCGACCTGGCTCTGGATTTCTGCGTCGGCGCGGGTTCGAATGCCCTGAACGCCAGCAGAGATATTGTTCAGCGTATCCACCAGATCCTGCGCGTTCGACACGACGGTCGATCCGAGCGTGGTCGATGTCGGCGAGGCAGCATAAGAACTCAACTGGTCGAAGAGGTCCTGAAGGCGTTTGCTCGGCGAGTTGTCATACTCGTTGTTGCCCATCAGGTCGCGCATTTCCTGCAGACCGGTGAGAAGAGTGGACTGGCCGGTGGAAACAGAGGTTGCCGTGATGGTCTGCCGCAACAGAGAATTGTTCTGGGCTCTGTCGACAGACGCAACCAGCGCACCGTTGCCAGCCGTAGTCAACGAGGCGGAACGGCGAACATAGTTCGCGTTCTGACCGTTGGCGATATTCGTCGAAACAACCTGCGTCT
This sequence comes from Rhizobium rhizoryzae, assembly GCF_011046895.1. Classification (NCBI taxonomy): domain Bacteria; kingdom Pseudomonadati; phylum Pseudomonadota; class Alphaproteobacteria; order Hyphomicrobiales; family Rhizobiaceae; genus Affinirhizobium; species Affinirhizobium rhizoryzae. The sequence continues at coordinate 436,865 of NZ_CP049250.1, forward strand.
GCTTCGAGGTATTGTTGAATATGGCCTGGGCTGTATTCAGTGCGGTGGAAAGCGTCATGTTACATTACTCCAGCGAGAGCCTTGGCGTTAGCGCTTCAGGTTCACGAGTACGTCGAGAAGTTCGGAGCCGGTCTGGAAGACCTTCGAATTGGCCGTGTAGCTGCGCTGCGATTCGATCATCGTTGTCAGTTCTTCGGCGATATCGACGTTGGAATCTTCCAGCGCACCAGACAGAATGTCACCGTAACCGACGGAACCCGCATAGCCCATGACGACGACGCCGGAGTCATTGCTCTGGGAGTAGACGTTACCAGCGACCGGACGAAGGTTGTTGGGGCTCTGCACGTTTGCCATGGCGATACGATAGGTCGGAACCGACTGGCCGTTCTTGTAGAGAATGGAAACGACGCCATCCTTGCTGATCTCGACCTTGTCGACGGCGCTGGCGCCCTGACCGTTGATGTTACCGGTAATCGAGTAGTCCGCTCCCAGCTGGGACAGTTTGGAGAGGTCGATGTCCAGCGCACCCAGTTCAGCACCGCCAAGGCTTGTGGATGGGATGGCCGTGGTGGTGATCGGTGCCGCTGGCGCCGTCAATTTGCCGTTGGCGTCGAATGTCAGCGTTGTGGTCGACAAGTTGGTGGTGACCGGCGGCGTGCCCGAATCGGTAAAGTCGACCGTCAGTTCCCACTCATTATCAGCGGTCTTCTCATAGGTCAGGTTCAAAAGCCTGCCATTACCCTGCGAGTCATAGGCGACGAGCGAAGAGGACTTTGTGTACCCGATTGCTTCCTTGGCTGGCAGGTTGCCTGCCACAAGACCCTCTGTTGAAGGCGTCGCTGTCATGCCACCAGATGTGACGTTGATTTCCGTCAGACCTTCGAAACCATTGATGACGATCGTCGGATCCTCATTGGCCTTGTAAGGATAACCCATCAGGGTGAAGCCAGCCGAGTTCTGCAGCGTGCCGTCTTCCTGCACTTCGAAATTGCCTGCGCGGGTCAGGTAGTCGGTGCCATCGGCTCCAGCGACGATGAAGAAACCTTCACCATCAATCGCCAGATCGGTCGAGGACGTCGTGTAGCTGAAGGCGCCCTGATCGTTGATGGAATAACGGACGGTGGTGTTGACGCCGCCGGAATTGTAGGAACCTTCGGAAGACGGCAGGATCATCGACGAAAACTGGGTCGACGATTTCTTGTAACCGGCCGTGCTGGCGTTCGCGATGTTATCGCCCACCGTGCTGAGACGATTTGCCTGGGCATTCATTCCGGACACGCCGGTCCGCATGGTTCCGTAAAGGCTCATATCAATTCCTCGTTCTGCCTGTGGTAGCAACACTAGATGACGGGCCTTGCGTGAAGCTGGCTGTTTCGGCTGTTCATCAGCCATTCCGAACATCCTGAAGCAAAGTCAGACCGAGAGCGCTACAGGCAGATACAAAATACAAACCCCGGAAATCGCTGTCGATTTCCGGGGCTAAACTCGGCTAATGCCAAGTGAATCACTGTCTATTTTCGGGAAAGCTCAATCAGCTCCAGTCGATGCAATAGCCAAGGAAACGCTTGCTATCGATCGGGTCGAAGCCGAGCTTCTTGCGCAGCTTCTTGCGCAGCTTGCTGATGTGGCTTTCGACGACGTTCTCTTCGACTTCCTCGTCGAAGATACCGTAGATGGCGTTGAAGATCTGGGTCTTCGACACGCGACGTCCGCGGTTTGCGACTAGATATTCGAGAATGCGACGCTCACGCCGCGGCAGGGGGAAGATCTCGCCCTGGATTTCCGGATCGCGACCATCGTCGAAAACGCGGATCGGTCCGATATCGGTGTAGTTCGTCAATGCCTTCACACGACGACGGATTGCCGCCGCACGTGCCAGGATTTCCCGGGGATGAACCGGCTTGCGCACGACATCGTCGACGCCGCTGTCGAACAATGCCAGCGTTGCTTCCAGCGACGGCTGATCACTCACAGCAATCACTGGTGCTGCGGTACGATCCCGGATTGCACGCGGCAGTTCCAGCGCATGCTCGGTCTGACCGATCAGAAACGCTTCAACCGCTGCGATATCCGTATCGGCCGCAGTCGATACCCACTCGCCAAACTCTCTGGGATCAAACCCTGTTGAGGGTACTCCCTCACGCCCAAACAATGAGGTGTAACCCTCTTTCACGAGCTCACGCTCATCAACCACTACGATCATTCGTCCGCCTCCGAATCAGTGTGGTGCCTCGATGATCTATGGGTACGAATCGGCGGCTTCATGAACAACTACGCAAAATTAACCATAGATTTTAATAGTTGATTAAGGGTCGGCTCCTGATTTGCTCTATATCTAGTGGGTGCGACAATTTTTCCCCACAAAAAATTAGTGGAAAAGTTAACGTAACGTAAAACTGATCTTTTCTTGCCACTTTTTCGCCAAATCAGTCTATCTGCGGCCACCCCCTATTCGGCGGCGCCCTACAACCAATTTTTAGTTGTATTCACTGACAAAAATTTGCAGCCCCCGGTGTCCACTTGCCGTAACCCGTCGCGACCAGATTCGCAATGACGCGGCAGACGTACCGCTTTTGTGCCGGGTCATTGTTCGGTCCCGCATGGTATCTGGCTACCGCCATCGTCCATGTTTCGTGGCGGTCGTGGAGGTTGCGGAGAAACTTCGCGGCGTATTCGACGTTCCGCCGCGGGTCCAGCATCTCCTGGGGAGACGCAAAATTCTCGCCATGGAAGTGGTGATTGATCTGCATGCAACCCATGTCGATGAGTTGCCTGCCCTCCCGACGAGCCGCTTCGAAGGCCTGCATGGCGGCCATCGGGGTCTCCGGGAAGTAGGCTTTACCCTCGATATTGAGCGCCCAGGGATAAAGGCTGCCCTTGCGACCAGTCTCTGTCAGACCGACCGAATACAGGATACCTTCAGGGATCTGGTACTTTGCTGCAGCCGATTGGATTTCCTTCTCACAGGCGCCAGCAGCTACTGCAGCGGCATCAGAGATAGATATCGCCAGCGCGAACATCGCGCCCAGAAGCAGCGCCAGAGCGCGGATCTGCGGCTGTCTCATAGTCATCATTTCCTGTCATGAAGGGCACTCCGGCACGTCCGGATTGCTGCCCCTGTCCCTGCCCTGCGCCACCATTGCCCTGTTGCCCGGCCATGGCACCACGCTGTCCGGCATCATTGGACTGCTGCGAATTATCCGATTGCGATGTCGGCGTGATCGTCACCGTCACCTGATCCACTGCAAAGCCTTGCGAGCGCAGCGCGTCCAGAATGCCGCTGCTATCACTTGTGAGCTGGCTGTGCGCCGCCCTCGTCTCGACAGTCAGGTGAACGCTCAACTGCTCTCCAACGAGCCTCAAGGTCGCTGTGACCGACCCCAGATCAACCGGCGTCATCTGCAGTTTCAGCGTATTGACGACGTTACCGGTGCTGCTCTGGGCAGCCGCATTCGACAGAGCGGAACTGGGATGCATGGCAGCAGCCCAGTCCTGATCCTGCGAGATGGCTGTCGTCAGGGCTGTTGCGTTCTGGGACGTACCAAAACCCAGGAACCGGCGTGCATCGAGCACCGTGACCTGTTCGGCACCGCCATTACCACTGCGTCCGGTTTCAAACGTCGTCTTGCCATCAGCGCCCGTGCCGATGATCATGTCCAGACTGCTGCCGCGCGGACCGGCAAAGCGGAACGTCTTTTCCCCGCCTCCAACGCCAGTCTCCGGCAGTTCCGCCGATACATCAAGTTCGGTTGCCATCACCGTATCCGCAGCAGCGACCTGTTTCTGTAGCGGTGCAGCATCGCGGTTCCCGTCATTGGAATCACCGGATCCAGATGCCTTGCCGCTGGTGATCTTCACTCCGGAATGAGCAACCGCTGCAGCTTCAGCCGAGCCCGAAAGCAGTGACAGCACGGAATTTGCATCTGTGGCTGCCGTCTTCGGGTCGGCCTTATCGGCATCCGTCTTCTTTACGTCGGGCTCAAGATTGGCGGCTATCTCAGTCTTATCGGACAGGACCTCGTCATCGGCGTTCTTGTCCTGCGCCTTGGTCTTGATCTTCTCAGCCTTATCCTGCTTCTGCGTCTTCGGGTCGCCCTCGATCTGTTGAGGCTCGGCTACAACGGAGTTTACTTCGGCACCCACTTTCGGGTTTAGTTTGCCTGCGATGGCGAGATCAAGGCGCAGCGCCGCCGAGGCGTTCGTGCTGCCCGCAATACGAACACGCGAAACTGTATTCGCCGGCTGCGCATCGGCATCAGCCTCCAGATCAGCGGAGGTTGAGGCCTTCGCCCCGGACTGATCCTCGCCCTGCCCTTTGGACTCGCGTTGAGAGACGCTGGAGAGAGCATTGCCGAAGTCGTCTGATTTTTCTTTTACACCGCGTCCCTGCACGGCGTCCTGAGGCGCCGCGCCGCTGGCGGGCGCGCCCAAATTCAAGGCCGACGTAATCATCGCGCTACTTGTCCTTTTTCAGCAGTTCATCGATAGCGCTCAGCTTGGACCGACCCTTGTCGACATAGGACTTGAAGTCGGGATCGAGCGCTTTCGCCTCACCGGCAGGAGGTTGAACTCCCTTCGCCGTGGCTCCTGCTGCATCATGCGCAGGCAGTGCAGAGGTTTGTTCTGCACTGATCTGATTGGGGATTGTCTCTGCTTTGTCTTGCCCGAGGCTTTCGAGGCTGGGAGCCTTCAGAACCTCGGCGGCAATTCGTCGTGCGGCATCACGCAGCGCGCGATCCTCTGCACTGAGTTCATTATCGGGAATTTGATCGAGGGCCTTGACGGCCTCCTGCATCTTGCCCGCAGGCATGCGCGCAACATTGCTGAAGAGGCTCGCAGCAGACAGGCCGCTGGTGGCGAGTGATTTTCCGCGCTCAGCCGCCTTGTCGGCAGCCAGCTTGGCAAGCTCGGTCTTTCCTTCAATGGTCGCCTGGCGTGCAAGTCTCAGATAGATCTCGCGCGCCCGATCATCCGCCATGACTTCCAGCGCACCGTCCAGGTCCTCGGCGGTGATCTCTCCAAAATGAGCTGAAACCAGAGCGACAAAAAGATCCGCAAACTGGCTGGCATAGGGAGAATGGGAGAAGCGTCTTGCGTACTGGCGTGCGTAGCCAAAGCCTTTGGCAACGAGCCCCTGTTCGACCGCGACCGCGACAGACCGGCGCAGAGCCGCTTCCTCAATGATGGTTCCGGGCGCCAGCAGGCGTGCCGTATCATAGAACTCCAGGGCCTTCTTCTGATCCGTCGCGATGATCACATTGCCAGCGACAAGCGCAAGGTAAGGGCCGATCCGCTGATCGCGGTACTCCGGCACCATGTTTGCGAGACCACTTGCGACCATCGTACCGCGACCACTCAGGTATTTGCGCAGCGCATTGGCGACACGGTTGTCGAAATTGCCGGCCGTATCCTTCGAGACGATCAGTTCCAGGGTGGAGGGATTGCCGCCGCTCATGGCGTAGATCAGCGCCGCGTCGACGTTCCTCGGATCCTCGAAGACGCGCATATCGGCGGTGCGCAACCGCTTATCGATGGTGGACAGCATGAAGCGCTGCATGGCACCGGCCGAGTGATCGCCCATGACCACCGTATCCTGCACGAATTGCAGGGACCGCAGCATCTGGTAGGGCTCCAGCGTCTCTTGCGATTGCTGGGCACGGCTGTCCATCGGCAGAACCAGCGCGATGGCCGTTGCCGCAAGCAGAGACAGAGCATGGCGCGCTCGCCAGTTCATCAGGCTTTGCCGTCCTCAAGCAGGATTTCGATGCGCCGGTTCTGATCAGCCAGCGGGTTATTGGGAACCTGAAGGCGCCGATCCGCATAGCCGGAGATCTGCTTCACCCGGTCTTCGGCAAGCCCGCCCTTGGTCAGCATGAAATAGGCGCTGTGGGCGCGCTGGGAGGAAAGCCGCCAGTTGTCGTTTTCGCCCGACTTGAACGGACGACCGTCCGTATGTCCACGAATGATGACGCTTCCCTTCCGATCCTTCAAAATTGCACCGATCTTCTCCATGGCCAGCACCAGTTCCTTGCGAGGAACGGCTGAACCGACATTGAACATTGGCGTATCAAGCTGGTCGGAAATCGTGATCAGAAGCCCACCTTCAGCCGGCGTCACGATCAAACCTTCCGCCAGCTTGCCCGAAATGCCTGCAATCTGGCTTTCGATCTGCTGCTTCAGTTCATCAGCCTTGCGTGCCTCGGCTGCAGCCGCAGCAGCCGCTGCCGCCGCATCCGCCTGCACCGTTGCAGGGTCGGGTCTGGGTCGCGGGAGAGCGACGGATGCCAGTTGCATATCGGCGGCCGGGGCACCGGCCTGCGCAACGTTTGCCGGGTTCTTCGGCGGTTCTCCGCGCGTTTGCGTCGCAGAAGGCGGCGTCGGCGGCAGCATTTCCGGCATGGTTTCGTTGGAAGGATTGACCGGCTTGACTTCTGCCGGCGCCTTGGCCTGTCCGTCAGCACGGGTGACTTCAACCTGCTTGGTCCAGAAGTCGGGATCGAACGGATCGCGATAGGCTTCGCCGCCGTCTGCGCCCGTTGCGGGGCCCGATGAACTCGCGCCGCCCTCACCCTTTGCGCTGACATTGGCCTGCTGACCGACTTCCTGAGCGATTTCCGCCAGGACGGAATAGGGATTCTGGAAGAAGTCCGCTTCCGAGAAGTTGGCTTCTTCACCCGAGGCCTGCGTCATATCCTCGCCAGTTGCGGCGGCAGCCCCGACCTTGTCGGCATCGGCCTTGACCTTGGAGCGCTCCTTGCTCTCCTCGCCTTCAGCGGCATCGACCGGCTTTTCCAGGCCCTTCTTTGCCGGGGTCTGGTCCGAAAGCTTGATCGGGTTGAAATAGCTGGCGACAGATGCCGTCGTCTTTTCGTTCGCGGCGTTAACCAGCCACATCACGAGGAAAAACGCCATCATCGCTGTCATGAAGTCGGCATAGGCGATCTTCCAGGCACCACCGTGATGTCCGTCGTGCCCACCGCCATGCTTCTTGACGATGATGATTTCGTTCTTGCCGTGATGATGATTCTGTTCGCTCATGCGAGCACTTTCTTCAGGCTGCCAGCCCAGGCAGAAAGCCGGGTGACCAGGACAGCCTCATTGATATCGACGGACAGATCGAGATCTGATGTCTCGATGTGCCGCATGTCCGGGGCATTCTCGCCCAAGGCTTTGGTGAACATTTCAAACAGGTTCTGACTGCCGTGGACCGTCAGTTTCGCGACGTCTTCGCTTTTCAGGGCCTCAATGACCTGTTGCGCAAGTTCAGCGACCATAGCTTGCGCAACGGCCTCTTCCATCACTGGCGCAAGAACCGCAGTCACCGCCGTCTCCAGGGCGACGGCAGCCTCCTCGCGCATGCGCTCGAGGCTTTCGACAAGACGTTCAGCGGTCTGTCTTTCCATTTCATGACGTAGTTCAATCAGAGCAGCCTCATGCTCGGCCACAAGCCGCTCGCGTTCCGCTTCCCAGCGCGCATCGCTGGCCGCCTCGCCTTCGGCGCGCCCTTCTGCAAATGCAGCTGCCCGTTCCGCCTCCAGATCGACAGACGGTTCTGGCGCTGGGGGCTCGAAATGGAAATCATTGTCGAGCTCAAATGCGACGACCGGAACCGGCGCCGCGGGAGGCGTGGAAAAGTCCTTCAGATATCGCGTCAGGGATGCCGTCATCGTCCCTCTCCTGCACTGCGAAAGGCCGGACCTTCGCATGGTGAAGCGCTCGAAGGCACAAGTCGTCGAAAGCTAGCCACCATGATTTTCGCCATACCCTACTGCATGCCAAACATGTCCCGACAAATTTATCGGATCAGCGTGAATTTTTTGGAACTTTAGGAATTCAAACTTGCGCGAAGGTGAAGATAGGGGCCGCCATTCCGACGAGCAGCGACCCCTTGTATCGTTTCAACGATTTGTGACTACTGCTGGAAGAGCTGCAGAATGTTCTGGGCGTTGGTGTTCGCGATGGAGAGCGACTGGATCGCCAACTGCTGCTGCGTCTGCAGGGCCTTCAATCGGGTCGATTCCTCGTTCATGTCTGCATCGACCAGACGACCGATACCGGTATCGATCGCATCCATCAGGGTCGAAACGAACTGCTCCTGCATGTCGATACGGCTGGTGATGGCACCAAGCGCTGACGCTGAATCGGTCAGGCGCTGAAGGATCTTTTCTGTTGCACTCAACATTCCGGCGAGATCTTCTGCCGAGGTCGTATTGCTGATCGCAATTTCGGTTCCAGATGCACCGGAGGCGGAATCGGCATTGATCAGGAAGTAGTCCGCTGCAACCGTACCGCCGCTACCGTCAGGCTGATCTACGGTCCAGTCCATGGTCAGAACGCCGCGCTGGGCGTCTTCGGTATCGATGAGGGTCGAGGTTGCCGTATCGAAAGCGAGCGTCGTCAGGCTTACGGCACCATCGGAAGCGCGATTGAACGATGCAACGATATTCTTGACGCCCGGATTTGCGCTATCCTTGTTGAAAAGCCAGTTTTCTCCGGAGAAAGACGCTGATTCGGAGATCGATGACAGCTGGTTCTTCAGCTGTTCGATTTCCTTGTTGATTTTGGTTTTATCGACACCTGGCTGTGATGCAGCCGTTATCTTGGATTTGATCTGATCGACGACCTTGATGGCGGAATCCAAGCCCGTATAGGCCGTGTCCGTGGTCGCTGCGCCAAGACCGAGAGCATCCTGAACCGTGCTGAGCGCCTTGTTGTCCGACCGCATGGTGGTTGCGATCGACCAGTAGGCAGCGTTATCAGCAGCGGTCTCGACGCGGTAACCCGACGAAATGCGCGCCTGCACCTGCTCCATGTTCTGATTGACGGAACGCAGTGTCTGAAGCGCCGCCAGAGCGCCGGTGTTGGTAATAATACTTGTCATTTCGAATATCGCCCCTGGATATGATTTGGGACATGCCGGACCGGGCTAAACGCGCGATTGCATCATGCAGACGTTAGCCGACCAAGTTTTCGGCAGACGTTCGGGCGTATGTGAATGGCCAGCCCGATCTGCTCCGAACAGAGCATTCAGCAGACTCGCATCCCGAGGTCGATAAAGCCGCATTTGTCTTGTGCGAGGCTGATCTTTTTCCATAGACAACAGGTTGGGGAAGAAGCCGAACCGTCCGTATCAGGAATCCTGAACGAAAAAGGGAGGCCGCGCAAACTGCGCGGCCTCCCTTTTGAAGGTCTGAAACGTCTTACGATTAACGGAAGAGTGTCAGAATGTTCTGCGAGTCGTTGTTGGCAATCGAGAGAGCCTGGATGCCAAGCTGCTGCTGTGTCTGCAGAGCCTTCAGCTTTGTCGACTCTTCGTTCATGTCGGCATCCACGAGCTTGCCAACACCGGTGTCGATGGAATCGATCAGATCCTGAACGAAGTTGGACTGGAGATCGATACGGCTGTTGATCGAGCCGACGTCAGCTGCCGCATCGGTCATTTCCTTCAGGGCCTGATCCGTTGCAACGAGATACTGCGCCATTTCATCACGTGTCGTCGTGTTCGTGATGGTGAGGCCCAGCACACCGTCTGCCAACGCGCCGTTGGTCTGCGTGTTGCCGGTCTCATCGACGTAGGTCAGGTTCGTCCATTCCTTGGAGAGAATGCCAGCGCCGGCCGTATCGTTTGCACCCGTTGCGTCGAGGCTGACCAGAGTGGACTTCGTGGTGTCGTACTCCAGCGTTGTGAGGCTGATATTGCCGGTCGCATCGCGGTTGAAGGAACCGATGATGGCCTTGGTCTCAGGAGTCGTGGTCGGGTCTTCGAGAACCCAGTTCTGACCGGAGAAGGACGCCGACTTCGCGATCGACTTCAGCTGGTCCTGGAGCTGCGTGATTTCCTTCTGGACCTTTTCCTTGTCCACGCCGGGCTGCGAGGCAGCCGTCAGCTTGGCCTTGATCTCGTCGACAACCTTGATCGAGCTCTGGAGAGCCGTGTAAGCCGTATCCGTCATCGCAGCGCCAAGGCCGAGAGCGTCCTTGACTGTGCCAAGAGCCTTGTTGTCCGAACGCATCGTCGTGGCAATCGACCAGTAAGCAGCGTTGTCCGAGGCCGTTTCGATGCGATATCCGGAAGATACGTGGTTCTGCGTTGTTTCCATATCGCTGGCGATGGAGCGCAGAGTGGAGAGCGCTGCAATCGCTGCGGTATTGGTCAGAATGCTGGTCATAATTGGCCCCTACAAGAAAACAGTGGACTTGATATTCCGGGTCTACCGGCAAGGGGTGTTGCGCCTCATGCTCGTCCTGCTTCCAATGGTTATCGGGACGCACCGCTTGTATGAGTCCATATCAACTGATTAAGGTTAACAAATATTGAAGTGGTTAAGGAAAAGATTAGCGGACTGAAGGGAAACATTTACTCAGAGACAAAAAAATCGCGCCCTGGCCGGGCGCGATCTTAAACTTTGCTTAACCTTGGTTCGCTTAGCGGAAGAGCGACAGGATGCTCTGCGAGTCGTTGTTTGCGATGGACAGAGCCTGGATGCCGAGCTGCTGCTGCGTCTGCAGAGCCTTGAGGCGGGTCGACTCTTCGTTCATGTCAGCGTCAACGAGCTTGCCAACGCCCTTGTCGATGGAGTCCATCAGGTCTTCGACGAAGGAGTTCTGCAGTTCGATACGGCTGTTGATGGCACCAACGTCAGCGCCGGCATCGGTCATTTCCTTCAGTGCAGCTTCAACACCAGACAGGATCTGCGCCATCGTGTTGCGATCGGTGGTGCCGGTGATCGTGAAGCCCAAGATGCCATCGGCGACTTCGCCGTCTGTCTGTGTCTGACCAGCGTCGTCCACATAGGTCAGGCCGGTGCGCTCCTTGGACAGGATGCCGTCGCCAGACGTATCGTTGGTGCCATCGGTCTGCAAGCTGACCAGGGTGGAGCTTGTGGTGTCGTATTCCAGGGTCGTCAGGCTGATATTGCCTTCAGAGTCACGGTTGAACGAACCAACGATTGCCTTGGTTTCCGGCGTATTGTTATCATCCTGCAGAACCCAGTTCTGACCGGAGAAGGATGCAGACTTTGCAATCGACTTCAGCTGGTCCTGAAGCTGCTTGATTTCCTTTTGAACCTTGTCCTTGTCAACGCCCGGCTGGGAGGCAGCAGTCAGCTTGGTCTTGATCTGGTCGACAACCTTGATGGAAGATTCAATCGCGGTGTAGGCTGTATCAGTGGTAGCAGCACCCAGACCGAGAGCGTCCTTAACGGTGCCAAGTGCCTTGTTGTCGGAGCGCATCGTTGTCGCGATCGACCAGTAAGCGGCGTTGTCGGAAGCGCTTGCGACGCTATAGCCCGATGAGATCGCCGACTGGGTCTTCTCCATGCTGCTGCTGATGGAGCGCAATGTGGAGAGCGCTGAGATAGCCGAGCTATTCGTCATAATTGATGACATAGTATTCTAGTCCCTTGTTACTGGATACTCGTTGGGGACATACCGGACTTAAACTACCGGCAATGACGATTGGCTTCATGCCCACTCGGTTCCGTGTACTCGAAGGAAACCAAACGCGTCATATGCCAAGGATATTTGCAGAGATTCATTGCGGATTCCTTAAACCGCATTCTAAAGTTCGACCTATGCAAACACTCCGGTGGATAATGATTTACAGACTATGACCAGAAGAATTATCGCATTGTTTTAATTAAATTTTTTCGGCCTGCTTCACAGAAAGGCAATGTGTGCCGTCACGACATGATTTCGAGTTCGAAGGGCTGGCTGTTAACGCTTGAGAAGCTTTGTTCGCACTTGCGCATCGTACGATATGGAGACGATCGTGCCTGCCCGAAATCGCCTCGAAAATGAGCAGTCCGCGCAAAGCTTCGCCAGTTGGAAGCGACAGGGAACGGAAGAAATGATCGGTCGAGCCTGAATGGAACGGCGTCCGGGCGTGAAAAATTCGATCTTTGCCCGCCTGATTGCGTTAGTTAAACGAGCGGACGAGGCTTCCCACCAGGAGGTTCCAGCCGTCGATGAGGACAAAAAAGAGGATCTTGAAGGGGAGAGAGATGGAGGTCGGCGGCAGCATCATCATACCCATGGCCATGGTGATGGCAGCGACGATCATGTCGATCACCAGAAATGGCAAGACAATCAGAAAGCCGATCTCGAAGCCGCGCCGGATTTCAGACAACATGAAAGCCGGTATCAGCACGCGATAGTCTACAGCTTCCGGCGTGCCGACGGACTGGCCCTTCTCTCGCGCGATGTCCACGAAGAGCGTCAGATCCTTCTCACGCGTGTTGGCGCTCATGAAAGCTCTGAAGGGCTCCCCGATCCGTTGTACCGCTTCCGCCTCGTTGATTTCGTTGCGCAGCAGGGGCTGTACGCCTTCCGTCCATGCACGATCGAAGGTCGGCGTCATGACGTAGAAGGTCATGAACAGGGCCATGGAGATCAGGACCATGTTGGAAGGCGCGGTTGCCAGACCCATTCCTGTTCGGAGAATGGAAAAAGCAATGATGAACCGCGGAAAGCTGGTGACCATCACCAGAATGCCCGGCGCAATGGAAAGCACCGTCAGCAGTCCGAAGGTACGGATGATCCACGCCGCCGCGGAGCCATCCACCGGCAGATTCAAAAGGTCAGCTGGCGATTGCTGTGCAAATGCCAGTCCCGGTGCCATCAGGAAGACGGCGAGCAGCGCAAGGAGTCGAATCATTCGATCACGAAGGTTCTGAACATCACTTTCGATACTTTGCCTTGCGAACGCAGGTCAACACGTTCCTGAATGTCGTCCTTAAGATATTGAAATCCGCGTGGACCTTCGATCTGCTGGAGCGAGACGGTCCGCATGTAGGCCATAATATCCTGGTGGATCTGCTCAGCGAGCGGCATTTCAGGCGCCCCTTTGAACGCCAGCGCCACTTCAAGTCGAACCCAGTTGTCGGAAGGATAGGCGAGGTTTGTCGTGATAGGCTCAAGCTGCACGACGCCGGTCGCAGGGGTGGAAATGTGAGGGAGGCCCTCCTCCTTCTTGCCACCGCCATGGGCGGCGGCCGCCGCGGCAGCTGCCGCTTCCTGCTTTTTCTCTTCTGCAGCCTTTTCGGCAGCCGGATCCTTCGGCGCGATCATTCCACCGAGAAACCAGCCGCCACCGGCGCCGATCAGAGTGACGATGGCGACGCCAGCGATGGTGGCCACCATGCCGCCACCCTTTTTCTTGGTCTCAGCGCCTTCTGCTGCGTCTTCCATGATCCCGGTATCCCTTCAGGCCGTCATCAGAAAGGTGAGAACAGGTCGACAACCTGCTGGCCGACTGGCGGCTGCTGCACTTCCATCAGGCGACCGCGACCGCCGTAGGAGATGCGGGCTTCGGCGATCTTGTCATAGGAAATGCTGTTCTTGGCGTTAACATCCTGTGGCCGAACAATACCCGCCACATTCAGGATGCGAATTTCGTGATTGACGCGCACTTCCTGCGAGCCGCTGATCAGAAGGTTTCCATTTTCGAGGACGCCGGTCACGACCGCTGCGACCAGAAGGTTCAGCTTTTCCGAGCGCTTGGTTGATCCCTTGCCCTTCGAAGAGGTATCGGAATCCGTGCTCAAGTCACCATCCGTCTTCGGCTTCCAACCCAGAAGACTTGCACCGACTTCCCACTTCAAACCTGTGGAGTTTGTCCGGCTGCGGTCGGTTTCGTTATCGAAATCCGCTTTATCATTGATCTGGATATCGACCGTCAGGATGTCGCCCACATTCAATGCACGCGCATCCTTGAAGAGCGCTGCCTGGCTATCGGTCCACAGCGAATAACCGTTCGCCATGTGGCGTGGCTGCTTGGGATAGGACGACATCTGCGGCGTCTGTGCATACTGAAGACCGCTGCCGATCGGGCTCATCGACGGAGCATTGCCGATCTCCTTGACCGTCTGACTGGCGCAACCTGTCAAAAGCAGGCCTACACAAAATACGGAAATGCGCTTGATCATGTGCGGCGATCCTTGGATGTGTTGGGGTCGGACGCGCTGGACATGATCATGGAAATCTGACCCGCCTTCAGCGGATCCATCTCACTCAGAATCAGGCCGGACTGACGTGCCGGAAGTTTCATGATGATCGCTGCAGCCAGTTCGAGCCTCATCTGCTCAAGCCGGGGCGCTGCCGCGTCTGCTTTCATTGTCTTGAAGATTTCGATCAGGCCGGCATCTGCCTTTGCCATGAACTCGTTGCGAACCTTGAGCCACTGCTCATATTCCGCCTTGCGCTTTTCCAGAACGGCGATGCGTTCGTCCACATCCGCCTGCAGCTTTTCGAGTTCCTGCTTCTGCAGAAGGTAGCGCTGATCGCGCGCTGAATCGGCGATGTTCGTGCAGAACTTCTCGATATCGGCAGCGGTCGAATCTTGCGGCAGCGACGTCGCCTGCTGTGCATTGACCTGTGGCACCAGAAGCAGAAGCGCTCCAACCACCGCCATTCGCAGGAAAGATTTCCTGCGGCCAAGCGCGAACATGACAGGTTCCAGATCAGACTTCATTGTATGACGAGCTCCGCCTGAAGCGCGCCTGCGGACTTGATGCCCTGCAGGATCGCGATGATTCCATCTGGCTTGACGCCGATGCTGTTGAGACCTGCAACCAGCGTCCTGAGATCCGGTCCGTTGAGGATGGCGACATTGCTGCCGCTCTTCATGACGCTGATATCGGTCTGGGGTTGAACGGCGGTCTCACCATTGGAAAAGGGTTGCGGCTGAATAATCTGCGGTGTCTCCGTGACCTGGACGGTCAAGGTTCCATAGCTGACGGCCACACGCGATACCTTCACATCGGCACCGATGACGACCGTGCCGGTTCGCTCATTGACGACGACCTTCGCGGGGGTATCCGTTTCGACGACAAGATTTTCAATCTCCGCCATCAGCCGCGTCAGATCAGCCGTCTTCGGCTTCGCGACCGAGACCTCCTGCGAGTCGCGAGGCTCCGCGATCGCACCTCCATAGCGCTGGGCGGCAAAGCGGTTCACGGTATCAGCAATGCGGACCGCCGTGGAAAAATCCGGGTTGCGCAATTGCAGCACCAGATTGACGGCGTCCTTGAATTTCGATGGGAGTTCGCGCTCGATGATGGCACCGTTTGGAACGCGGCCCGCTGTCGTCACACCTTCGGTGACGGAAGCCGCCTGCCCTTGCGCCGAGAAACCAGACACGATGACCGAGCCCTGCGCGACGGCGTAGATCTGGCCGTCGGCGCCGGTCAACGAGGTCATGATGAGAGTACCGCCACGCAGCGACGTTGCGTCGCCGAGGGAGCTTACCGTGACGTCGAGGCGGCTGCCGGGGCTGGCGAAGGGCGGCAGATTAGCCGTCACCATGACGGCCGCCGTGTTCTTCGCTGCCGACTGGCCACCTTGTGTCGATATGCCGAGATTCTGCAGCATGGCGCGCATGGACTGCTCGGTGAAGGGTGAGGATCGCAGGCTATCGCCCGTTCCCTGGAGACCAACGATCAGACCGTAGCCGATCAACTGGTTGTCACGACCTGCCTGCAGGGATGCGATATCCTTGATGCGCGAAGCATCGGCAAAGGCCGGTTGAATTGGTGTTAGAAGGCACAGGAAGGCAAGGCCTGCCACAAGAAGACGCTTCATCATTTCGCCATCACCTGCACTGTTCCATTCGCCATGACCGTTCCCGAAACGGTGACGCCCGAATCCAGATTGCGAACCTTGATGACGTCGCCGACCGCTGCATTGTCGAGAGGCGTACCTGTTGCACTGATGGTCATGTTGCCGAGGCTGAAGGTGAGGCGCACAGGCGCGCCGCGCTTGACCGCGTAGGGCTCACGCAGGGCACTGAGCTGGATGGTGCGGCCCGGCAGAAGCGTGCGGTTGCTGACCTTGCCCATGACCTGGTCGATACCGGAGGCATAGCCGCCGGCAAGGTTCGGATTGGTGACTTCGACTTCCTGAAGCTGGGCGGCATCGATTTCCTGACCCGGATAGATGATCTGCTTCGGCACGACCGCATAGCCCATATCGGCGTATGCGGACGGCGCCAAAAGACCAGCAAGAAGACCAAGGGCAATGCCCTGCAATCCGACCCGCTTCCGGCTATTCCGGCGAAACATCATGTCTGCCACCCCTTCAAGATTACTTCAGGTTCTTACTGACGATCGACGCCATTTCGTCTGCTGTCGTGATCACCTTCGAGTTCATTTCATAGGCACGCTGTGCCGCGATCAGGTTGGTGATTTCCTTCACGGCATCGACGTTCGAGGATTCGAGGTAACCCTGCTTGAGGTAACCAAAGCCCGGATCGTCGGGAGCTGCGACAATGGCCTCACCGGAAGCAGCCGTCTGCTGGAAGAGATTGTCACCCATTGGCTTCAGGCCTGCTTCGTTGACGAAGTTCGCCATGGTCAACTGGCCGAGCGGCGTGAAGGTCGTGGCATTCCCGATGCGGACGCTGACTTCGCCGGAGCGGTTGATCACCGTTTCCGTCACATCGGCCGGAAAGGTGATGTTGGGGACCACGGCATAGCCGTCGATCGTCACCAGCTGGCCTTGCGCATTGGTATTGAAGGCGCCTGCACGGGTGTACATGGTCGAGCCATCCGGAGCCTGCACCTGGAACCAGCCGCGACCGATGACGGCAACGTCGAGTGAGTTCTCGGTCTGGGTGAGTTCGCCCTGCTGGAAGATGTTGCGCACAGCGGCGGTCTGTACGCCGAGACCAATGTTTGCACCTTCCGGAACAATCGCCTGGTTAGCCCGGTTGGGAACGCCGCCAGCCCGTTCGGTCTGATACAACAGATCAGCAAACTCGGCGCGGGCGCGCTTGTAGCCAGTGGTGTTGATGTTCGCGATGTTGTTCGCGATGACCTCGAGGTTGGTCTGCTGGGCATCCATGCCCGTCGCTGCGACGGAAAGTGCTCTCATCGATCTGATGTCCTTGAACCGCTAGATTTGCATTTTGGTGATGTCGAGATAGGCGCTGACGATCTTGTCGCGGAAGGCGATGGCCGTCTGCAGCGACTGCTGCGCCTGCAGAACGGCATCGACGACTTCACGTGTGTTCGCCTTGCCGGTAATTCCGTCGAAGGAAATGGCTTCCGCGCTCTTCAAGCTGTTGGCGGCATCGACCGCCATATTGCCGAGCACTTCGGAGAAGGAAGCGCCCGTGCTTGCTGCAGAACCGCCGGTGCCAAATGCAGAAGCAGCACTCGAAGAGGAAGTCACCTCGCCGAGATCTCGCGTCATGGAGAGACCGGCGACTTTCTGGATACCGTCAATCATTGCGATGCGCCCTTCAGAAGATCGAGAGTGGAGGAAATCATTTCGCGCGTCTGCTTGATGGTCTGCAGGTTTGCGTCATAGCTGCGGTTGGATTCCCGAAGGTCGGCCATTTCGATCAGCACGTTCACATTGGGCATCTTCACCATGCCCTTGGCATCGGCGGCCGGATTGCCGGGATCGTATTCCTCGTGAAAATCAGAGGAGTCGGTGCCGAGCTTCTTGACGTCGACAACCTGGGCGCCGGACAGCTTGTCCAGTTCCGATCCGAAGGTGATCGTCTTGCGGCGATAGGGATCAGCACCGGGCGTATCACCCGTGGTGCGCGAGTTGGCGATGTTTTCTGAAACAATGCGCAAGCGGGTGGATTGGGCTTCCAAACCCGAACCGGCAATCCTGAGCGATGCGGCTAGCGGATCCATGGATCATTACCTCCTGACTGTCATCAGCATCATGCTGTGGAAGGACTTAACCAGCGTGTTCCCGATATCGTACTGACGCTTGATCCCACCCATCTTGGTGAGTTCCTGCGACAGGGAAACGGTGTTTCCCGATTCCTGGACGCCGATTTCCTGATTGAGATCTTCTTCTTCGATGTTCACATCGATCGAACTATCCAGGGAGTGACCCGACAGGTGCGCCGCATTGGTGCGCGCCATGGCGATGTTGGTCTCGTTCATCACCGCCGAAAAGGGTGTGACATCCTTGGATTTGTAACCGGGCGTGTTTGCGTTGGCGATGTTGCCAGCAACGACCTGCTGGCGAATGGAAAGCCATTCCGCTTGACGCGATGCCAGATCGAACAATTGAATGGGTTGCATAGGCTTCTCTCCATTTTCTAATTGAAGCCTAGGCTGATATCCTTGCGTCAGACTTACGGACTGCCCGAGGCCTGATCGTTTAACACCTCACCGGTGGAGGTTATGATCACCCAGCGTCCGCCGCGCTGCTCGATTGTTGCAAGACGGCTGTTATCTGGAAGGATCGAGCCAACACGCACCATGTACATGCCCTTGCTGTCTTCGATCAGCGCCCGACCATTGGCAACATGCATGAGGCGGAACGTATTCTTGCCGGGCAGAGGCTGCATGAGCCCCGCCCCTTCATTCCCATCGGTCTTGTCAGGCGAGGCAACCGTCGCTGTCGTCAGATTGTCGGTTGGATCCAGCGGGTCCTTCGGCGTGTCGGAGGGCGTGTTATCGACCATGGCAAGCGGCGATACGCTGAAGACGTTCCGGGCCGGCGTGTCTGGCAGGTCGCGCGTGTGATCCATTGTTTCGACACGGATGCCGAACTTGTCCTCGTTGAAGAAAACGTACCAGGGGAAGAGCGCTGATGCGGTTGCCAGAAGGATTCCGGCACCAGCCAGCATTCGATCGCTGGAAGATCCAGATCGCCGACGGGTGCGCGAAGGCTTGATCTCTTCGTCGTTGTCCTGCTGCATGTTCAACCTCTCTGTCTCAGGTTCCCGGGGCCTGCACCGGCCCGTAAGGCGCCTGCCAGATCCGCATAGGCATCCTCTGCCGGCGGATCTCCTGGACCTTGCTTGAGTACGTCGTAGATGATGGGAACCTGCTTGATCGCCATGTCGAGATCGGCGTCACTGCCGGCGCGATACCCCCCGATCAGTCGCAGATCCCGCGTCTCCTCAAATTTATGAATGAGGGATTTCAACCTCGAAACGAGCTTTTCCTGATCACCAGTCCAAGCTTTGCGTGCAAGACGCGAGATGGACGACAAGGGATTGATGGGCGGATAGCGTCCCTCTTCGGCAAGGCTACGCTCCAACACCACGTGTCCATCCAGAATCCCGCGCGCGGAGTCGGCGATCGGATCGTTGTGATTGTCGCCATCCACCAGGATTGAAATGATAGCCGTTATGGTACCCGTTCCTTCCGGACCCGGACCCGAACGCTCCAGCAGGCGCGGCAGCTCGGTAAACACGGAGGCAGGATAGCCACGTGCGATGGGCGGCTCGCCGGACGCAACCGCGACCTCTCGGATCGCATGGGCAAATCGGGTGATGCTATCGGCGATGAACAGCACGTTTTCGCCGCGATCGCGAAAGTGCTCCGCAATGGTGATCCCGACCAACGGCGCCATCTTGCGCAGCATCGGGCTCTCGTCACTGGTGGCAACGACGGCAATGGATTTCGCCATGTTGTCGCCCAGCGTGTCTTCGATGAATTCGCGCACTTCTCGCCCACGCTCGCCAACAAGCGCGATGACGACCTTGTCGAAGGCCACCGCGCGCGCGATCATGGAAAGAAGCGTCGATTTGCCCACACCGGACCCGGCGAAAATGCCGAGACGCTGGCCTAGGCACAGCGGCGAGAAGATGTCGATGGCACGCACGCCGGTTCGAAATCCTTCTTCAATACGCTGTCGCGTCATCGAAGGTGGAGCCGTGTTGGAAATCGACCGCTTCTCCGGTCCATTGACCAGCGGGCCTTTTCCGTCGATGGGGTCACCCAGGGCACTGATGGTGCGGCCACACCAGCTGTCGTCCGGCGCAATGCGGAAAGCGCCCTTGCGGATGACCACATCGCCGATACCGATCGGTTCACCGGGTTCGATGGGGCAGACATAAACAAGATCCGGTTCGACCCGCACAACTTCGCCCAGATGGATGCCGGTCTTGCTGCGGTGCGCGACGAATTCGCCAAGCCTTACCTGCTTCGAAAGTCCTGAGACCGTGTAATGACCGGCTGCAATTGTGCGCACATGACCGCCAGGGGCCACTGCGACCTCGGGTTTGGTAAAGCGTTCAACGAGCGACGCCATCTGGGTCAGCTTGCCGTTCGGCACCGGTTCCACGGACTTGCCGTTCATGATTCAGCCTTCACCGAGAAATTAGCGCGAGCCGCCGAGGGTCTTGATGGCTTCGCTGAAATTGGTTTCCGTGTCGCGCATCAGCGAAGAAATGGCTTCGAAGCTGCGATTGACCTGAATGAGTTCGGTCATCTGGCCGATGCCGTTGACGTTCGATTGCTCGAGATAGCCCTGGACAACGCTGATATCGACGCGATCGACAACCGGCTGCGGCGCCTGCGTGGGAATTACGCCGCCATTCTCAAAGCGCAGATATCCCTTGGATATGTCCGTGCTAAAGACCCCGAGCGTGGCAACAGGCCTGTCGTTCTGCGTCACGCGACCATCTGGACCGATGACCGGCGGACCGGCGGTGCGGTCCAGCTGGATGGGTGCGCCACCGGCATCAAGCACCGGATAGCCCATGTTGGAAACGAGCTCGCCCGTTTCCTTCAGCGTGAAGCGTCCATCTTTCGTCAGAACCTGACCCTGCGGGGTGTCGATCGCAAACCAGGCATCGCCCTTGATCGCAACATCCAGCGGGTTGCCCGTATGATCGAAGCCGCCGCTACGCGTGGACAGATAGTCATTGCCCTGGCTGACAAAGGCGACCTTCGCGTTGAGTTCATTGCGTGTCTTGCTGAGTACTTCGTCGAACTTCACTTCGGTCGCTCGAAAGCCAACCGTGTTCATGTTCGCCATATTATCGGCGATCGTGTTCAAGCGGCGCTCAAGCGCGATCTGCGAAGAAATACCGACATACAAACCGGACTGCATTCGTCTCTGGCTCCGTGATGGTTCAGATGTTTCCGACACGCTGGTGGGGTCGAATGTGCGGGCTCCACAGAGAACCCTGATCATGCCAATCCATAGGCAGAGAGACTTGTGCGAGGCTGTTCCACTGCGAAACCATGCCGCTGCAATTTTTCGATTTACTTAAACAGCTATAAACCCAGCCTCACGCAAGCCAGCGCCAGTAATTCAGGAACCTGATACGAACATGGTGCAGGTGTACGATGACAATCATAATCGGATTTATAGTCACATTGGGCTGCGTTCTCGGCGGCTACATGGCCATGGGCGGCCATCTGGACGTGCTTGTCCAGCCCTTCGAGCTCGTCATCATCGGCGGTGCCGGTGTCGGCAGTTTCATCATGGCCAACCCGATGAAGGTTGTGAAGGATTCGGGCAAGGCGATCGGAGAGGCTTTCAAGTATGCGGTTCCGAAGGAGCGCAACTACCTCGATGTTCTGGGTGTTCTCTATTCTCTCATGCGCGACCTTCGCACCAAGTCACGTAACGAGATCGAAGCGCACATCGACAATCCGGAGGAATCCTCGATCTTCCAGACCGCTCCGACGGTCCTGAAGAACAAGGAACTGACTTCCTTCATCTGTGACTATGTTCGCCTCATCATCATCGGCAATGCCCGAAGCCATGAAATTGAAGCGCTGATGGACGAGGAAATCGAAACCATCCTGCACGACAAGATGAAGCCTTACAATTCGCTGACGACCATGGGTGACGCATTTCCGGCGATCGGTATCGTCGCCGCCGTTCTCGGGGTTATCAAGGCCATGGGCAAGATCAACGAATCGCCGGAGGTTCTCGGCGGCCTGATCGGTGCGGCGCTCGTCGGCACCATGCTTGGCATCTTCCTGTCCTATTGCATGGTCGCGCCGCTCTGCAACCAGATCAAGATCGTGCGTTCCAAGCAGCATCGCCTCTACATCGTCGTGAAGCAGACCCTGATTGCCTACATGAACGGCTCGGTTCCGCAGGTCGCGCTTGAGTATGGTCGCAAGACGATCTCCGGCTATGAGCGTCCGTCGATTGACGCCGTCGAGCAGGAAATGATGAATCCGGGTGGCGGTGGCGAAAGCAAGGCGGCCTGACCCAGATGACCAAGAGCACCGACGACATGGCTTCCGGTATGGATCTCGCGCTTCTTGCAAAGCTCACCGGCGGATTGGGCGACTACAAGACCGTGGAAAAGCTTGCCGCCGATTTCGGCCAGCTCTATTCGGAATTTCTGCCGGATGTCTTTCACAGCGAGACGAATATCCACATCGACGTTTCCTATATCGGCTTCCAGTCGGGCCTGATGCAGGACCTTATCGCACAGCTGGGCGATGTCGTGTGCCTGGCTGACGGATCCTTGCGCAACTGGTGCCCGAACTTCGTTCTCGCCTGTGGCAACAGCTTCGTCATCGCATTGATGGAGCGTATGCTGGGCGCAGATCCGGCCATCATCGTTCAACCGGATCCTCGTCCCCTTTCGGACATTGAAATCGATCTGGCCTCCATGGTGTTCGAGCGCATTGCGAATGTTCTGCGTTCGGGCGTCAATGCAGCCGGTGGTTTCGAAGCGATGCTGGAGCGCCCCTATAACGCCGCCGCCAGACCGGAAGCGGACAAGGATGAGAAGCCTGAATTCGGCGCTACTATCCGCATGGCCGTCGAGATCGGCAATGTTTCGTCAGAAATCGCCCTGGTCATACCGCAGACGGCGCTCCTGAAGACAAAGGTCGTGACACCGAAATCCCGGGCACAGCTTTCGAAACAGAAGCAGGAATGGGCAGATCGCATTGCCGAACAGGTGCGCCGCTCGCAAATCACTCTGCAGGCGCGCATTCGTCTGCAATCGCTGACGCTGAAGACCATTTCGAAGCTGATGGCAGGCGATGTCATCGCCTTCGAGGACAAGGGAGATGTCCGGGTCGATGTCAGCGCCAACGGGAAAGATCTCTATGCGTGCGAATTCGGTCGCTCAGGCGATCGCTACACGGTACGCGTCAAGGACAACATCAGCACCGAAGACGAACTGCTGAGACATCTCATGAAGTGACCCGCCAGGTTCGTAATTTAGCATGGGCAGCCTGACGCAAGTTTCAACAGGAATAATCAATTCATGGCTACGAATAAGACACCTTTCAATCCGGACGATATGTTCGCCCCTTCCAGCGACGAAAAGGAACTGGATCAGGCGATCGACGATCTGCGCGGCGTGCTGAAAGCTGACGAAACCGGCAGCCTCGGTGACGATTTCGGCATGTCTGCATCGGCCTCCGAATCTCCGTTCGGTGCCGATCTTGGATCGGATACTGCCTTTGGTGGCTCCGATTTCGGCGGCGGTTCTGATTTCGGTGGTGCCTCGCTCGGAGGTGACTTCGGTGGAGGTGCGTCCTTCGGTTCGTCGGCGTCATCATCCATGCCGGAGCCAGGGAGCGCGCTCAATTCGAACCTCGACCTGATCATGGATATTCCGATTACGGTCGAAATCGTCCTGGGCACAAGCAAGATGCAAGTTTCGGGGCTTATGGGTCTTGAGGAAGGCGCCATTATCGCGCTGGACAAGAAGATCGGAGAACCGGTCGAAATCACCGTCAATGGCCGCAGGATTGCCAAGGGTGAGATCACGGTGCTCGAAAATGACGACACACGGTTCGGCGTCAAGCTAACGGAAGTGTTGAGTACAAACAAAGTCTGATCCCATGAGGGACAGTGAGGGAAGACCATGATGGACTTTGACGATTTCGGAGGCCCAGTCTCCAAGAAACCGTTATCCCAAGCTGAAAAGGCCGCCGCCGTCCTTCTTGCGATGGGCAAGGGGGTTGCTGGCAAGCTGTTGAAGTTTTTTACCCAGAGCGAGCTGCAAACAATCATTGCAGCTGCGCAGACACTGCGCGAAATCCCGCCGGATGAACTTTTGCAGCTGGTCAATGAATTTGAGGACCTGTTCACCGAAGGTGCGGGTCTCATGGACAACGCACGCGCCATCGAAAGCATCCTCGAAGAGGGCCTGACACCGGAAGAAGTGGACGGGCTGCTGGGTCGCCGTACCGCCTTCCAGGCTTACGAGACGTCGATCTGGGACCGCCTGCAGGATGCCGACCCGGCCTTTGTCGGTCGCTTCATGCTGAAGGAACATCCTCAGACCATCGCCTACATCCTCTCCATGCTGCCCTCGTCCTTCGGTGCGAAGCTCCTGATGCAGCTTCCCGACGCCCAGCGGGCCGACATCATGAACCGTACGGTCAACATGAAGGATGTGAGCCCGAAGGCGGCGCAGATCATCGAGAACCGCGTCATCGAGCTGATCCAGCTGATCGAAGCCGAGCGCAACTCGAACGGTTCCAACAAGGTTGCGGAACTCATGAACGAGTTGGAAAAGCCACAGGTCGACAATTTGCTCACGTCGCTGGAGACAATCAGCAAAGAATCGGTCAACAAGGTACGTCCGAAGATCTTCCTGTTCGACGATCTTCTGGCCATGCCGCAGCGCAGCCGCGTGATGCTGCTGAACGACATTGCCGGCGATATCCTGACGATGGCCCTGCGTGGGGCCTCGGCGGAAATCAAGGAAGCCGTTCTGTCTGCCATCAGCCCGCGCCAGCGTCGCATGATCGAGTCCGATCTCGGCTCCAACGCGGCCATCAATCCGCGCGAAGTGGCTATCGCACGGCGCGCCGTGGCGCAGGAAGCCATTCGTCTGGCCAATGCGGGCCAGATACAGCTCAAGGAGGCCGCGCCAACTGGCGAGGCTCCGGCGGCCGCATAAGCGGAGTGAACTCGAAAGGTTCATTCCGTCGCTTTCCGGAGATCATGACGATCTTCGGTTGAAAGAGCGTCAAGCACCTGGCGCTCTGACACAGGGATGAAGCCTTGTCTGAGGATAAAGAAAGTAAAACAGAAAGCCCGACCGAGAAAAAACTTCGTGACGCGGCTGAAAAAGGTAACGTTCCGTTTTCGAAAGAGGTGACGCTCTTCGCGTCATCTCTTGCGTTTTATTGTTACCTCATCTTCTTCCTGCCGGGCCGGACACTCGACCTCGGGGAAACGCTCAAGGACATCATCGCACAGCCGGATCAGTGGCAGTTGGAAAACGCCTCGGATATCGTGTCGATCGGTGTGCATATCGGCTGGGCAACGGCTTCTTTCCTGCTGCCTGCCATGCTGATGTTCAGCCTGTTCGGTCTGGCTTCCTCTTTTGCACAGAACCTGCCCTCCGCCGTTCTCGAACGCGTACGTCCGCAGATTTCCCGCGTGTCTCCCATGAAAGGGCTGGAGCGTATCTTCAGCGTACCTGGCCTGGTGGAATTCGGGAAATCGCTCTTCAAGATCGTTGTCGTCAGCATCTGCATGTTCTTTGCGATGCGTGGTGACTTCATGCATTCGCTGGATGCCATGTTCGCCGACCCGAAAGTGGTGCCGGACATGCTCTATGTGGCCGCAACGAAAATGATGGTGGTGATTCTGCTGTCGACCGGTGTGCTTGCGGCAGCTGACTTTTTCTGGACGCGGCATCACTGGTACAGCGAACTGAAGATGTCGCAGCAGGAAATCAAGGACGAGCACAAGCAGTCGCAGGGTGACCCGATGGTCAAGGGACGCCAGCGTGCCGTCATGCGCAGCCGCGCCCGCCAGCGCATGATCAACAATGTCCCGCGCGCAACCCTCGTGATTGCAAACCCGACCCACTATGCCGTGGCCCTGCGCTATGTGCGCGAAGAAAGCGATGCGCCGGTGGTTGTTGCCAAGGGCAGTGACCTGATCGCATTGAAAATTCGCGAAATCGCAGAGCAGAATAACATTCCTGTTTTTGAGGATCCGCCGCTCGCTCGCTCCATGTTTGCGCAAGTCTCGGTGGATAGTGTCATTCCACCAGCCTTTTACAAGGCAGTGGCCGAACTGATTCATCGAGTCTACGCCTCGCGATCGCCTCAAAAACGGATACGCTGAACGCCATGAAAAAATGCAACTATTCGCTTGAACGTGAAAAAATCCTGGCTCAGGCGATCAGCCCAGTTGCAACAGAATTAAGAATGCTGGATGCGGCCGACCTGATTTCGCTGCTGCGCCTCGAATGCTATGGCAGCATTGCCGACCTGGTTTCCTCGGCTGCAGAACTGTATTTCCATCCAGGCACTGTAAGTTTCGGTTCCGGTGGCGACTACAAGCTGGAATGGGACGGTCGACCGGAAGTCATCCTGGATCTTGAGATCAAGCCGCAGGGCCTTTCCGTCTATGCAAGACTGATGCTGACGGACAAGACCGCCGGCATAGAGATCGACCATATTTCCTTCCAGAACCCCTCTGACGACCCGGAGGAAAATACGCGCTTCCTTTCGCGCAGCCTGCATGCGGCGCGGTTCATCAGAACGCCAACCGCGCTGGCCGGCTGAACTCAATCTTCGTAGCCATTTAAAGCGTCTCGCGATCTTTCAGATTCGCTCCTGACGCTTAATCTCTTTGTTTATCGCATGTCGTTGTCGCAAAACCGCTGCACACTTTTGCGCGCCATGCTTTAGTGAATGAAGCCAAGGCGTATGGCCTTGGCGATAGCCTGTATCCGGTTCACGGCATCGAGCTTAATGGTGGCGGAACCGAGATAGGCATTGACCGTATGAACGGAGAGACCAAGCCGTTCGGCGATCTCTTCGCTGATCTGCCCATCGCCTGCAAGCTGAAGACAGGCCACTTCTCTTTCGCTCAGTGACTCGGCAGGGATGGACCGCCGCTCGTCCATAGCGAGCAGGTCCATCATGACGTGGCAACTGCGCACGTGCTGGTCAATGACAAGGTCGTTCGAGAGGTCCATTGCAGACCCGGCAAAGGCGACATAACCATTGCCTAAGGCGCCCAGCCGAACCGGGAAGGCGATCCCTTCGAAGGAAAGCTGCTGACCATCCAGCAGGACAGTCATGCCCGAAACCTTGATCGAAAGCCTGGTCTCGGTGTGACCCCTGGACTTCCAGATCATCGGGAGAAGTGACAGCTCGATGTGGTTCAGCAGGCGGTCGCCATAGGCCTGCAGGAAGGCGCCGCAATGCTCGGCGGCAGAAACGCCCCAGTTCTCCATTTCGCAAACCAGCTTGCGCTTGTTGGGCAAGCCGGATCCTGAAACGCGAAACACGGCAAAGTTCCGCGCATTCAGCGCCCGCTGCATGTTGATGAGCTTTGGGAAGATATCCGAGCGGCTCGAAACGCGCTGACCGATTGTCAAGAGAACTCCCGTTTTTGTTCCGCAGACAACTCACATGAGTTATCGATACTGCCTAAACCAGATTATTGCGAACAGCGTAGGCGATCGCCTCCGACCTGGTTTTGGTTGCCGTCTTGCGCATCACGCTCGTGATATAGTTATTGATCGTATTGCGGGAGATGCCGAGAATTACGGCAATCTCGTCGCTGGTCTTGCCCTCGGCGATCCAGAAAAGACATTCAAGTTCCCGGTCGGTCAATTCGAAGTCTCGCTCGGTCCGCAGTTCTCGCGTGTCGCCAAGGCTCAGGACATAGGCCGCCAGCAGCCCCACCTCGCGCAGACGATCCTGCGACAGGATTAGTCCTTCCGAAAACAGGAGCATGACCGAGAAGCGGGTTCGCCCGACGCAAAAAGTCAACGAACAGTATTGCTGACTGACATGTTTCGGCAGGCTCAAATCATCCGGAAGAAGAGCGAATTGCGGTGTCAGCAGGCTCAGGCATTTTTCGATTTCGGTGGAACGCCCATAGCTGCGCGCAAGATCGCTGCCCATGCGGCGCACCAGATCGAACGGCCAATTTGACGCGACGATGAAATCAAGCCCATTTTCCTGAATAAGGTCGTAGCGCGCCAGGAGGTAGTGAGAGGCACCGACATAGTCCGTCAGTTGCGCCATGGCGCTCTGAATCTGACCGGATGACCCGCTGGCTGACAGCTTAGCGAGAAATTGTTCACGGCTAAAGGTTGTGGAGGCCAGCACTTCGGGCTGCACCATGTTACCCGCAAACTGTTCCGGGGCTCGCAACTCCATTCCGCCTTTCTCCTTCCGGCGAGATCATCTCTCCGGTCAACAGTGGTCGATCAGTCGTCGGTCAGGGCGAACTCCTCTTCCGTTCCCGCATCGGCACGTCGAATCATCTACATTGTAGGCGGGGATCGTAGAATTGCCATAACCTTGAGCACGTTTTCGAATTCCCTTTCCCTTATACACACAAGCCGGGCCGTCTGACAAAATTATATTGTGACGCCTGAAGTATGGAACACGGCGCTGAACCAATGTCTTACGCCGAGGCTTGCAGGATCAGCGCCTGTCTGAATTGAGGGCACAAAAGCAAAAAGGGCCGGCATTTCGCCGACCCTCTCGCGTTCTGGTTTATCTGTCTTTGCCTGATCAGGCGGCGCGATCCACAGCCCATTTGCGCAGGATCTTGGCAGCGCGCTCTTCGCTGATTTCCACCATGCGGGCCAAGCGCTTCTCCGGGCCTTCCTTGACGCGCCGGTTGAAGCCGCCGTTCGGATCGTCCTCGGCACCGAAAAGATCGTTCGAGCTGTCGAACCCGAAGTCCGAACCGAAGTCGGCTCCGAAGCCTTCTGCGAGGGCGGGGTTGGCGCCGGCAGGTGAGAAGTCCGGCAGTTCCAGTCCGGCAGCCTCGCCAGCGGTCTCCGTGCTGACGGCCGTACCGGTGACGCTGCGGACGACCGGGCGCAGGCCGAACCAGACGACGAGGAAGGCGACAAGGACGAAAGCCGCGGAGTTGATGATGCCGCCCATGTTGCGCGTCAGCATTTCGCCGAAGCCCGGACCACTTGCAGCAGACTGGTCAAGCAACTGGTTTTCGAGGAAATCCATTGCCGTGACTGTTACGACGTCGCCCCGATCCGCACTAAGCCCCGCAGCCGTCGAAACGATCTGCTTCATCTTTTCCAGGTAAGCATCAATCTTCTGCTGGTCGACCGGTTCGCCAACCATCTGCGCAATGCGGCCACGATTGACGACGACCGCGATGGAAAGCTTCTCGAGGCGATAGCCGTTCCTTGTCGTTGCCGTCGTCTTCGAGTTAATTTCGTAGTTGGTCTGCTCTTCCTTCTTGTCCGACTGGTCGGACGATTCCGGACCACCAGCACCGCCGGCCTGCGGCGCGGCTTGCGGGATATTCTGCTCGACTGTTGCCGCAGAGTCGGATTGCTTCTGCTGAGACTTTTGCGCTTCCTTCGTGATCTTCACCGAACGTTCGACACGCGATTCAGGATCGAACACGGTTTCCTGGATCTGCTGGGTATCGGTGTTCAGCACCACAGTTGCACTGGAACGGAAATTGTCCATGCCGAGGAAGGGTGCGAGTGCCTTGTCGATATTGCTTTCGAGTTCCTGCTGGACCGACTGAACGGCATTCATAGAGCGCGAAAGGCTGCTATTGCCGCTTTCATCGCCGGAGGCCAGCAACTGGCCAGTCGAATCGAGAATTGTCACATCGTCGACCTCAAGCCCGGGAACGGCAGAGGCGACAAGATGGCGGATGGATGAAGCCGCCTTGCGACCAGCTTCCGTCGAGGCGCGGATCATGACGGAGGCCGTCGGCTTTTGACCGGCGCGGCGGAAGTTGCCGACGTCTGGCATGACGATGTGCACGCGTGCGGCTGCAACGCCACTGATCTGCTGGATCGAGCGAGCGATTTCGCCTTCCAGCGCCCTCACTCGCGTGACTTCCTGCATGAAGGAGGTCAGGCCGAGCGAGCCAACCTTGTCGAACAGTTCGTAGCCGGCATTGCTGCTGTTTGGCAGGCCACGCTCGGCAAGCAGAAGACGCGCACGGCTGGTCATACCAACCGGCACCTGTATGCTTGAACCGTCCTGGCCGACTGCAAAGTTGATACCTGCTTCGGCCAGCGCAACGCTGACCTTGTTCAGGTCTGCCTGTTCCAGTCCCACATAGAGTGTTTCGAAGGCCGGTTTGTTTACATAGAGGGCGGCAGCGATGACAATCGCCATGGATACGAGGCCAACCCCTGCCAAAGTCAGCAGTTTGGTTTGGCCTAACGACCCGAAATTCTTCATTATTTGATTAAATTGAGCTAACAGATTCATTCTGTTCCCGCACCGTCTAATAGGTCATGTAGGCCTTTGCCCTCACACAACCTACGCGGCGAAGCTTGTGCGAGCGTTTCGCAAAGCCCCATCGAGACGGTGGAGACAGTTATAAATTAGAAGAAATCAAAATCTCCTGCCGCCTTGGAAAGAGGCTGTGAATGACCATGACGCATGCCGCTGCTCAACGCCTTGTGCATTTCCGCCAGCTTGACGAGACTCAAAGCGGTTGTGAGGTCGACTGTCCAGTTGTCGGGAATATCCGCTGTGATCGTGTCGATGAACTCGGCAAGCCCGCGCGTTTTCTGAACGGCCAGATCAATCCCCTGCAGCACCTTCATGCTATCGGGAGATTGCAGGACGGACTCACCGCCAAGCTCAAGCAGTTGCGGTTCGATACGTTCGATAAGGTAGGCAACGTCGTGCAACTCGGTCACGACGCGCATCAGAACGTCCGGGAGCTTTTCGTCCTCGGAGAGCGATGGCTGAACATGCAAATCGGTCATTGCTTCTCCGATCAGAAGAATTCGATTGAACTTTCCACTGGCTTTGCAGGACGCGCGGGGCGCTGTTCCTGGGCCACGGTTTTCTGTGTTTCCGCGCCTGTCAGAGGGTAGGTTCGAGCGCGACCGCTGACGGGCCAATATTCGAGCTTTCGCCCGAATTCACCGCCTGTAGACGATCCCACGATCGCTATGCCTTCATCCCGCAGGAATTGTGTGGCGAAGGTCGCGTTCTGCTCTCCGACATTGGAGAAACTCGCGATGGTCTTGGCACCACCAAAGATCTTGGCTTCCAGTCTGTCACGCCGCCCGCCGCGCTTCAGGATGCCGTTGATCAACAATTCCATCAAATGAACGCCGTAGCGAGACATATCCCCCCCGGACATGCCTCCCGGACCGTTTCCGGGAAGAAGAAAGTGATTCATCCCCCCTACTCCGGCCACGGGGTCCCTGAGGCACGCAGCCACGCAAGAACCCAGGATCGTCGTAATTACGGCGTTGGGATCATCCGTCACTTTAAATTCGCCTTGGATGATATTCATCCGCTTGGCTGCGGCCAGTTCGTTCATTTAAGAGCTCCGAATACTGCCTCGATGGCAGCTTTCATTTTTTCGATGGTAAATGGCTTTGCGAGTACGTTATTGGCACCCAATTGGGCTGCTTTCTGCACCAGCGCGCGGTCGCCCTGCGCCGTCAGAATAATGAATGCCGCCTTCTTGGTGTTAGGATTGGTCCGCACGGCCTGCAGCAGACCCAGACCATCCATCTTCGGCATGTTGAAATCCGAGATGACGAGATGGTGTGGCTGCTCGGCCATGATCTTCATGCCTTGCTCGCCATCGCCGGCCGCAGTGATCTGCTTGAAGCCAAGCTGTGTCAGGGCGTCGCTGAGAAGCAAACGGCTCGTTACCTGATCATCGACGATCAGAACTTTGATTTTTTCAGCGAGAGACATTTATTCGGTACCTTCTTTTCGGGCAGCAGTTAATTTCAAGATTTCCTCACCGATAGCGCCGAGCGGCAATTGCTGCTCGACGGCACCGATGTCGTTCGCAACACGAGGCATGCCGTAAACGACACAGGTTCTCTCGTTCTGCCCAAGCGTGCGTGCGCCAGCATTGCGCATCTTGAGCAGGCCGGAAGCCCCATCCCGTCCCATTCCGGTGAGGATGACGCCAACGGCATTGCGTCCCGCCAGTTCAGCGACCGAATCGAAGAGAACGTCGACCGATGGCCTGTGGCCATTGACCGGTTCGCGCTCGACAAGACGACAGCTCGGGGCTGACGGATTGACGACCTGCAGATGCCGGTCGCCACCGGGCGCCAGATAGATCTTGCCGATCTCCAATCTGGCTCCGTCGGTTGCTTCCTGCACAACAGGGGCACAGATACGATTAAGCCGTTCTGCAAAACTTTTGGTAAACGTCGGCGGCATATGCTGCGTTATTACCGTCGGCGGGCAATTTTGAGGGAATTTTTGCAGGACCGTGATCAGTGCTTCGACCCCACCGGTCGACGAACCGATGGCGACGATCTTGCGCCCGACCCTGTATTCTGCCGCCGGAGACACGGAAGGCGCGTGCATGGTCTGCACCCGTCCGCGATTGGATCGAGCCGCAGCCTTGACTTTCTCAGCCAGATCGCCGAACGGACGAACATCCCCAGGTACCGGTTTGGAAACACAATCGAAGGCGCCGATTTCCAGCGCCGCCAGCGTTGCATTCGCACCCTGATGCGTCATGGTCGAAACCATGATCACAGGCATAGGGCGCAGACGCATGATCTTTTCAAGAAACTCCAGCCCATTCATGTTGGGCATCTCGATATCCAGCGTCACGACGTCCGGATTCAACTGCTTGATCGCAGCGCGTGCTTCATGCGCATCACCAGCCTGACCGATGACGCTTACGTCCGGATCCTTGTTCAGCACAGCCGTGATGAGGCCGCGCATCGTGGGACTATCGTCAACGACAAGAACTCTTGCTGGCATGCTCATCCTTTCCTCCCCCCACTTTTGCCAGTGTAGCGGTAGGTGGTTATTCCAATGTTATCGAAGAGATTTTTTGCATCTCCCGTCACACGCTCGGAATGTCCGATGTAGAGATGTCCGCCGACCGGCAGGAGCTCGGAAAAACGGGACCAGATTTTCATCTGGGTGGGTTCGTCGAAATAGATCACCACGTTGCGGCAGAAGATGACGTCGAACTGACCCTTGAACGGCCACTGGGCCATCAGGTTCAATTCATTGTAGGTGATCAGTTTCTTGACCTTGTCATCGATCTGGAATTTGCGCCGGCCATCGATCGTGACCTCACGGAAATACTGCTTGCGCATGGCAGGCGTAACCGTTTCCAGCGAATTCTCGTCATAGGCCCCGGCCCGGGCCAGAGCCAGAATCTTCGGGTCTATATCGGTTGCCAGAATTCGGAAATCGTAATCGGCCGCGTTCGGCAAGAGCGACATGACCGTCAACGCGATCGAATACGGTTCCTGGCCATCAGAAGACGCCGCCGACCAGATACGGACGCGGCCACCGCTTTTGGCACGGGCAATCAGGCCCGGCAGCACTTCGTCACGAAGGTGTTCGAAATGATGGTTTTCGCGGAAGAACCGAGTGAAGTTTGTTGTGAGATGCGACAACATCTCACGCCGAACCGGCGCTCCTTCCGGCGAAGCGACGAGGGCGCAATATTCCGGAAAGCCACTCAGGCCCAGATTGCGGATATGCTTGGACAGACGCGAATAGACGAGAGACGCCTTCGTGTCGTTCAGGAAGATCCCGGCATCCGCATAAATCATGGCCGCAATTTCGGACAAGTCCCGGCGTGTCAGCGGATATTCTCCGCTTGCCAGAACTTCATCCGGCGATTGCCGGCTATCGCTGAGACCAGTGGCTCTCATGCAGCTTCGCTTTCAGTATCGGGGAAAAGGGCATCGAGTTCGATGAGACAGATCATGCGTTTGTCGATCGCCAGGATGCCTCTGGCATACTGTTTTTCGAGATCGGACGAGACTTCAGGCACGGGTTGGATGTTTTCATCCGTTACCGTCAGGATGTCCGACACCGCCTCGACAAGCATGCCCACCACGCGGCTTTTCACCTGGGCGACAATGATGACATGGCGGGGGGTCGGCTCTGCCCTGCGCATGCCCAGCCGCGCCGAGAGATCGACGATCGGCAGGACAGCGCCACGCAGGTTGATGACACCCATGACGTAGGACGGGGAATGAGGAAGGGACGTTGCTTTCGTCCATCCGCGGATTTCCCGTACAGACATGATATTGACGCAAAATTCCTGATCGCCGATACGGAAAGCGATCAGCTCCCGGCTACCTTGAGCAAGATTTTTCACGGCGTACGACATATACTTAACCCGTTGCTGCCAAAGACATATCCGACTTCAGGGCACCATCGCCGCGCAGCGACTGGCCGCGGGAAGCCGCCACCACTGCATCGACATCGAGAATGAGCGCCACGCGACCGTCACCCAGAATGGTGGCAGCGGCGATGCCCGGAACATGCGTGTAGTTTGCTTCGAGCGACTTGATGACGACCTGGCGCTGACCCTGGATTGCATCCACCATCAGTGCGCGCTGGCCGCCGCCTTCGGATTCGACCAGCAGAGCCACACCCTCGACAGGATTTGCCTGCATCGAGCGGAAATTCAGGATCCGGCCCACATCCACCAGCGGGCAGAAGGAGTTGCGGATCGAGATCAATCGCTGGTTCGCGCCGAAGGAATGGATCGCTGCGGCTTCCGGCTGAAGGGTTTCGACAATCGCCGTCAACGGAACGACGAGCGTCTGTCCGGCCACCGTGACGACCATGCCGTCGAGAACGGCGAGCGTCAGCGGCAAGCTCATGGTAAAGGTGGAGCCCTGACCTGGCCGTGAGCTGATGGAAATGCGCCCACCGAGAGCCTGAATGGACCGCTTGACGACGTCCATACCAACGCCTCGGCCGGAAATGTCCGAGATCTTGTCGGCGGTCGAGAAGCCGGGCATGAAGATCAGGTTGTCGATTTCCTCGTCGGTCAGATTGGCATCTGCCGGAATGAGATCGTTGTCGATCGCCTTCTGGCGAACACGTTCACGGTTGATGCCTGCGCCATCGTCCTGGAGTTCGATCAGGATTCGGCCAGAGCGGTGCTTTGCAGTCAGCTTGACCGTGCCTTCCGGATTCTTGCCAGCAGCCTCACGCTTTTCGGGCGTCTCGATACCATGGTCGACCGCGTTACGGATCATGTGCGTCAGCGGCTCGGCCAGCTTGTCGATAACGGTCTTGTCGACTTCGGTGTTTTCACCTTCAGTAACGAGGCGGATCGACTTTCCGACCATGTCGGCAACTTCGCGGACGATACGGGACATGCGCTGGAAGACCGGCTTCACAGGCTGTGCGCGGATCGCCATCACCGAGTCCTGGATCTCGCGGGTGAGCTGCTGAAGCTCTTCCAGTCCCATATTGATGGACGATGTTCCGGTCGTATCGTTTTCGATGACGCTCTGGGAAAGCATGGCCTGATTGATGACAAGCTCGCCCACAAGGTTGATGAGGCGATCGACGCGATCAAGATCAACGCGGATCGTCTGACCGGCACCGGCCGCAGCGTTCGCCGCATTGGCACTTGCTGCGGCTGCAGCAGCAGCTGCAGCGGACGACTGGCTCTCTTTCTTCTCTACGCGGGCCGCAGCGGCAGCCATCTTGCTGACATTGCTTGCCGTTTCGGCGGCCGCAACAGCAGCGGCCTGCTCGGAAGAATGATGCTCGACAGCCGGCTCGTCATCGGCACCGTGATCGCTGAGAAAATCGAGATCGAACGGTACCGGGATCATCGGCAACTCTTCGTCCGTGCTTTCGGCAAGCTTGACGTCGAGATCGCAATCCCATTCCGCGAATTCGAAGACGGAGCGGATATCCTGCTCGGATTTCGTCGTCTTTACGTTGATAGTCCAGCTGAAGTAGGCCGCTTCCGGATCCATCTTCTCGAAGGCGGGAAGACTGTCGATATCGCAATTGATGCTCATCTCGCCAACGCGGGAGAGATCACGCAGGAGCAGAGCTGCTTCGTTGCCCTTGCTGTACAACTCGCGCCGCGGCTTGAAGACCACTTCGAAGGAGGACGGCTCGATTGTCGCTTCTTCATCGCCGAATTCATCGAACGTGAAGGGGATCGGCTGGAAGCCGCTGTCATCTGTCGGCGCAGGGGCCGGGGCCACTGCTACTGCAGCCGGGGCCGGGGCCGGTTTCGCCTGTGGCTTGGGTGCTTCCGAAGCGCCGCCGCTTGGCAGTTCGCCGCGGGCCAGGGCTTCGAGTTCCTTGACAAGACCCCTGCTTCGTCCCTCGTCCACGCCGCCGCCATCGCGGGCGGCGGTCACAAGGTCTGCCAGCACGTCAGCTGACTTCAGCATGACTTTCAGGACATCCTGCGAAGGTTCGAGCTTGTTCGAGCGAACGCAATCGAGCGTCGTTTCAAACACGTGTGCGAACGAAACCAGGTCATCAAGGCCAAACGCGCCTGCACCACCCTTGATCGAGTGAACCGCGCGGAAGACGGCATTTACCGTTTCCGGGTCTCGGTCGCCATCATTCAGCTTGAGAAGACCAGATTCCAGTTCGGCGAGCTGCTCCTCGCACTCCTGGAAGAAGATCTCTTTGATTTCGTTCATATCCATCGCAGGAATTCCCGGTTCAGGCGGTTACACGCTCGATCGCATCAATCAATTTCGCGGGATCAAAAGGCTTGACGATCCAGCCGGTCGCTCCGGCCTGTCGTGCACGATTCTTCTTTTCCGCGTCACTTTCCGTGGTCAGCACCAGGATCGGCACCGCACGATAACGCTCGTTCCGACGCACACCCTCGATGAAGCCAAAGCCATCCAGGCGGGGCATGTTGATATCGGTGACGATGACATCCGGATTGCATTCTTCGAGAACTTCCAGACCTTCCACACCGTCTTCAGCCTGAATGGTTTCGAAGCCCGCATTGTTAAGAGTCACCAGAAGCATGTTCCGGATCGTCCGCGAGTCATCCACGGTAAGTACTTTCTTTTTCACTGCCGAATCTCCTTCGCGAGCAGGTGATCTATGTTGATGCCGATGAGCTGCATGGTCTTGCGAAAAGCATCGGAAACCTTGTCGATGACGAGGCTCTTGCTATCTTTCTCCCAGGCATTGGCCGCAGCCAGCAGGACCTGAACACATTGAACGCCCACCCGTTCGACGCCGGATGCATCGATCGCGACATCCTTGCCTCGCAGGGAGGTCAATGTGCCGTGCAGATTGGACGCCTCGTTGAGGTCCAGAATCTTTGCCAGCTTGAGCGTCTCGGCCGATTTATTGTTGACTGCCATTCCAGGACCCTCGTCTCTCGAAACTTCTTGCAAAGCGCGACATCGCGCTGAAATCCAATTGTCCGGCCTGCGCCGGTCCCCCACTCAACCCGTCAACGCAACTGCCTGAGACGACAGGAACGCCATCATTCCACCGGACGAAATCTCGGTGTCTTCGATCGTTGCGTCCTTCGTCGGCATAGTTTTTCTGGCTTCCCAGATGCGGCTCTTGTCGGAACTGCGTTCAATCCGGAACTCCCGCACTGTCCGTCCCAGTTCCACGATAACCGTCTTGAGTTCATCGCCTTCCTGGCCCAAAGCGCGCGCACGCTCGGCACTGCGGGCCAGACGCTGATCCAGCACCTCGACATCGAGGCTCATCTTCTCAAGCGAGCGGACCTGTTCGTCTGTCGCACGCGCAAGGCCGGACACCGTTTCGTTGATGCTGGAAACCTGTTGCACGAGACCACCAATCGCATTCTGCGTCTGGTGGACCATCTTCACACCTGCCTCGACCTGCGACTTGGTACCGCTGACGAGTTGCTTGATTTCCCGGGCCGCATCAGCGGAACGCTGTGCGAGAGCCCGAACTTCCTGAGCAACGACGGCGAAACCCCGGCCCGAATCCCCGGCGCGTGCCGCTTCTATGCCGGCATTCAGGGCAAGAAGGTTCGTCTGGAACGCAATCTCATCGATCACGCCAATGATTTGCCCGATCTTTTCTGCCGACTGCTCGATATCGGACATGGCATTGATCGCACGTCCGACAACCTCACCACTTTCTTCGGCCGCGCGGCGAGCGTCGGACGTCGCCTTTTCCGCTACTGCCGACTCAGCGGCGCTGTCACGCACCTTCTGTGTCAGATGCGAGATTTCCTGGAAGGCAGCAGAAAGCGCCTCAGCCTGCGCGTCAACCTCCGTCGCGATCTCAAGCGTCTGGCCAGCAATTGATCCGGCAAGCGTTTCGGCTCGCAGCAGCTTGTCGGAGGCCGATTTGAGTGAGGCGCACATGGCGTCCTGCGCCTGATCGAGCAACGAGGAAAGCTCGGCATAGACTTCCGGACGTTCGTCGCTGACCGCAACGGTCAGATCTTTATTCGCAAGCGCTGCTGCCACGGGGCCGAACAGGTCGTTTGCCTGTGCCTGGTCACGTTCTCTCTGGGTTGCCAGAGAACGCTGGTGCTTCTGCCGGATTTCGTTGATCCGAAGCGACACCGCAATCTCGACATCGACCAGCACAAGGCGGATGACCGCCTGGATGGCGTCGGTCACTTCCTTCTCGCGCTTGCGAGCGGCAGGAAGCAGAGATCTGCCGCCGATCTGTTCGAGGAGACCGCCAATCAGGGCCTCGAGCATGACTGCATGGCCAGCGATATGCCAGCGCGGATCA
The DNA here is from genome assembly GCF_011046895.1 of Rhizobium rhizoryzae. NCBI lineage: Bacteria > Pseudomonadati > Pseudomonadota > Alphaproteobacteria > Hyphomicrobiales > Rhizobiaceae > Affinirhizobium > Affinirhizobium rhizoryzae. The sequence goes on from NZ_CP049250.1 coordinate 474,973, forward strand.
AGCCCCATCCGTCCTTCGGCGTCGGAGAGCACCTTCACGCGCTCCGCATACAGCGCGTCGAAGCGTGCATCCGTCAGAACGCTCCAGTGGGAAGCCTGCAGGTCATGCAATCTTTCCAGCTGCAGATCGCTCTCGAAATGACGCATCGCATCCGGTGATGATTGCAGTCTGTGCAGGAAATCGCGAAGGCCTTCCTTCAGACATCCTTCCAGTGTGGGGCGGAACCGGCGCAAAAGCTCGCAGCTTTCTGCATCCAGGCCGGCAAAGGCAAGCCGTTCGCGCAGGCTGCCCGCCTGTGCCTTTCTTGCCTGATCCGTTGCCGTTTCGTGAGCCAAAGCCCGTCCCCAACACTGCTGTCCCTCAAGGATCAGCGAAAATCGTTACCGAACCCTCTGCATCCAGAGGTTAAAAACATTATCTGCCCCTCTTGAGGGAGGAATGCAGGCTTGCGCGTTCCATCCGATCACTGATTTTCACGGGCGGCGAACCGGTAAGGCTCGCGGCTGTTGCCAGACGATCCTGATGAAAATCACTGCTTGATGAAAAGCATACCGGACCAAAACCGGTACGTCGGCGCGGCATCATGCCAGGAAGGAGCGGGCATAGGCCCATCACACTTCGCCTTGTAGAACTAGTTGTATGGTTAATTCCTTGCCTGAAGGTTAATAGCTTCGAGCCTTCAAAGCTTTTCCAAAGTGCTGAAATAGCCCACGCCACGAGGCTTTAGCGCCAAGTCAATGAAGAGGCGAAATAAAAACCGTTACGCCTTACCGAATATGATACTTTTCCGAGGTTCCTCGCGAGTACCGTGCAATGGGCTTTGACGACAATCACTGATCATCCCTCGGATTCGGGCGGCGTTGATTTACATATATTGGAACAGTTTACTCGTATTTTAACTGATTAATTCATACAAATGCGTAGCCGGGGCGGATGGGGGCTACGGGATGGGGGCATGTCTTCGTACAATCTCAATCTAGGCCTGATAGATCGGTCCTGGCACAAAGGCTGCGCGCGCTGTCCAGCGCCGCACTTTTGACCAAGTTGGCGCGAGAGGGATACCGTTAACAAACTCTTATTTGCACATTGTTGAGGTTTCGGTCGGGAAGCCTAGGTTTCCTTGTCTGGACCGCCATCCGTGTGTGACGCGCGCGACCCTTGACCAAGATAACGCATTGCCAGGTACATTGATGGATAGTCAGGACATACACGATCCCACCACTCCGCAAGGCAGCCGAGTAGCAGCCTTCTTTGCGCGTTTCCGGTTCTACCTGACCTGGCTGGCCATGCTCATCGTTTTCGCGATGATGGCTGTTGCTGTCTATAAACTGACGAACGAAGTTCGCTATGATGAAGTCGTCGATGCGCTAACCGATACGACATGGACAGACATCGTGCTCGCGGTGATCTTCACGGCGCTCAGCTTCGTCTCTCTGATCTACTATGACCTCAATGCACTGGAGTATATCGGCAGGAAGCTGCGCATAGCGCCCGTGGCCGCAACGGCATTCACCGCCTATGCAATCGGCAACACAGCTGGCTTCGGCGCGTTGAGCGGCGGCGCAATTCGCTTCAGATCCTACAGCAGGCTTGGACTGACGCCAGAGGATGTGGCGCGGGTCATCGCCTTTGTGACCTTTGCATTCGGCCTTGGATTGCTGGCGGTCAGTTCGTTGACTGCATTGGTCACCGCACCTCGCCTGTCGGCGATCCTCGGCTTCGACCCCGTCTATGTCCGCGTGGGCGCCGTCGTTATTCTGCTGATGCTGGCATCACTCCTGTTTGTCGGGCGAAATGGCCGTCGCGTCCAAATCGCCGGCATCAGGCTTCGTCTGCCCGATACCCTGACCTCTTCGCGACAATTCCTGATTACGGCTTTCGATCTCGCAGTGTCCGCCTCTGCGCTCTATGTGCTGCTCCCCCCGACCACGATCGGCTGGCCATCTTTCTTCGCGATCTATTCGACGGCGGTTGGTCTCGGCGTCCTCAGCCACGTGCCGGCAGGCCTCGGCGTGTTCGAGGCGGTCATCATCGGCGCTCTGGGAAGCTCCATCAGCTTGGATCAATTGCTGGGTAGCCTGGTGCTCTACCGCATGGTCTATCACGTCCTGCCTTTGACGATCGCCATCGTCATGGTGGTCTTCTCGGAGGCGCGCGCGCTTGCCAAGCACCCGGTTGCGGGAGAAATTGGCAATGTTGCCGCACGCCTGTCCCCGCCTCTCCTGTCTGCATTCGCATTGCTGCTGGGTACAATGCTGATCTTCTCCAGCGTCACCCCTACCCCCGATTCGGACCTGGAATTCCTGAAGAGACTGGTTCCTCTGCCGGTGGTCGAGGCTGCGCACTTCATCTCGAGCCTGCTGGGCCTTGCCCTCGTCATCACGTCGCGCGGACTGGCGCAACGTCTGGATGGCGCCTGGTGGGTCGCGCTGGTCGCGGGAACAATCGCTTTCCTGTTCTCCTTCATCCGGGCGCTGGCACTGGGAGAGGCAACGTTCCTCGCGATCTTCATCATCGCGATGCTGCTGAACGGAAAGCGCTTTACCCGGCCCGCGTCGCTGTTCAATCAGGTTCTGAGTACGCCCTGGATCGTGACGCTCGGCATCATTCTGGCCGGTGCGACAACAATCCTGTTCTTCGTGTATCGAGACGTGGATTACAGCAATCAGCTATGGTGGCAGTTCGAATTCTTCAGCGAGGCGCCGCGTGGTCTGCGCGCGCTTCTCGGCGTCAGCATCCTGTCCGGTGCAATTGCAATCTTCAGCCTCCTGCGACCGGCATTCGACCGGCCGGACGAAGTCACCGCAGACGAAATCAGCAAGGCGGTCAGCATTGTTCAGGCACAGGACAGTGCCGATGCGAACCTCGTGCGCATGGGCGACAAGCACGTGATGTTCTCGGAGAGCGGGCGCAGTTTCATCATGTACGGAATCCAGGGTCGATCCTGGATTGCGCTCGGTGATCCCGTGGGGGACAAGGAAGAGACCGCCGAGATGATCTGGCGCTTTGTCGAACGCGCACGCGATGCGGGCGGTCGGGCTGTGCTGTACCAGGTCTCTCCTACGCTGCTTTCCTTTTGCGCCGATGCGGGTCTTCGCGCTTTCAAGCTTGGAGAGATGGCGCTCGTGAACATGTCGGGCTTTGACCTCAAGGGGGGGCGACTTGCGGGCCTTCGGCAGGCTCTAAACAAGGGCAAGCGTGATGGCATGGAATTTTCGATTGTCGAGGTCGAGGACGTGGCCGCGCTGATGCCCGAACTCAAAGCCGTCTCGGATTCCTGGCTGTCACATCACCAGACGCGCGAGAAGGGCTTCTCTCTCGGCGCGTTCGACGAGGACTATGTCTCCTCCATGCCGGTCGCGACCATCCGCATGAACGAGAAGATCATAGCCTTTGCTACTGTCTTCCTGACACAAACAAAATCGGAAGCGAGCGTCGATCTCATGCGGTTCGCCCCCGAGGCGCCGCGGGGTGCCATGGACTTTTTGTTCGTGAGTTTGATCGAGCATCTGAAAAATGCCGAATATCAATGGTTCAACCTCGGCATGGCACCGCTCTCGGGCATGTCGCGACGGGAGGTCGCTCCGGTCTGGGACCGGATCGGCAGCACGCTATTTGAACACGGCGAACGCTTTTACAACTTCAAGGGATTGAGAGCGTTCAAATCGAAATTTCATCCCCGTTGGGAGCCGCGCTATTTTGCCGTGGCCGGGGGAACTGGAGCCGTGCTGGCTCTGATGGACGTGACGCTGCTGATCAGCGGAGGAGTGCGAGGCGTGGTCGGAAAATGAGATCTATCTTCAAGACGGTCGCCATCAGCACTTTGCTTCTGGCGCAAGGCATTACGGTTCCTGCACTGGCACAACGGGTCGAGGCCAAGTTCGATACCGGCATGATTCCCTCCCCTCACATCCTGATGCCCCAGGGAGAGGTCAAGGCGAGCATCTTTCTCCTGTCGGATGAGAATGGCTGGAACGCTGACGAAGACAAGCAGGCAGAGGCGCTGACCGAAAAGGGCGCCGTTGTCATCGGAATCGATCTGCCGACGTACATCACATCGCTGGGCAAGGATCCGGATGACTGCATTTACACGATTTCCGACATCGAGTCGCTTGCCCAGCAGGTACAGCGCTCGCTCGGCAACGGCAGTTACCGGACACCCATCATTGCCGGGATCGGCGCCGGCGCGACTTACGTGCTGGGCATGATGTCACAAAGCCCTCCGGCCACGATCGGTGAAGCCGTTGCCGTCGATCCGGGTGCTGCGATTGCGCTTCCGAAGGTTCTCTGCACTCCGGCAGAAAAGAAGACCGTTGCAGGCGGCATTCAATATGGGCTGTCGGACGGATCACTGCCGGCGCCGACCAGCATATTCCTGACCAAATCGGCGACCGCAGATGGGACGGCGCATGCTGAGGCCCTGAAGAAGGAACAGCCTGATATCGACCTCGAACAATCTGACCGATCTGCACAGGAGACGCTGATCCAGGCGCTTTCCGACCGAATCGATGCAGCGAGCCAGGATAATTCTCCGCTCGGATTGCCACTCACGATCCTCGATACCAGGCCGACACTCAACACGATGGCAATCATCATTTCCGGCGACGGTGGCTGGCGCGATATCGATGCGGACCTTGGCGACGCTCTGCAGGAAGACGGGATCCCGGTCGTAGGGTTGGACGCTCTACGCTACTTCTGGAGCAAGAAGGACGCGGTCTCGACAGCGGCGGACCTGAGCCGCGTCATCCGCGCCTACCGCAAGCAGTGGGGCGTTCAGAACGTTCTCCTGATCGGATATTCCTTCGGGGCAGACCTTCTGCCTGCGACCTATAACCAGCTTCCGGAAGCTGACCGCAGCCGGGTTGCAATGCTGAGCCTGCTTGCTCTCTCGAATTCCGCAGAATTCGAAATCTCCGTTTCCGGCTGGCTTGGTGGATCCGGCAGCGGCGAAGGTGGAGATCCGACTGTGGACCTGCAAAAGATCGATCCCAAGAAGGTTCAATGCGTCTATGGCACGGAAGATGATGAAGATGCCTGCAAGGCGCTTGCGCCGCGTGGCATCGAAACCATTGGCATTGCAGGCGGTCATCACTTCGACGAGGATTATGAAGCGCTCGCCAAGAAGATTGTGGCATCCCTCAAGAAGCGCATCAATTCATGATGAGAACGCATCTTCCCCGCTGATTTTCATGCCGCACGGCACTTAACACTTGCCTTGCGGCGGAAAATCTTATGTAGCCAATCATCAAGAGTGATTAGGCGCGCACGCCGGGGGGCAGGTGCGCGATAAGGGACAAAGCGTCATGGAAATTTTTACCGCCGCTGGCCTGGCTGCCTTATTCCAGGTCATTGCGATCGATCTTGTGCTTGCGGGCGACAATGCCATCGTCATCGGGCTGGCTGCTGCAGGCCTTCCGGCCCACCAGCGCAACAAGGCAATTCTGGTCGGCATCATCGCAGCAACCGTGCTGCGTATCGGCTTCGCCACCATAACGGCCTACCTGCTGGGAATTGTTGGTCTTCAACTCCTGGGTGGACTGCTGCTCGCCTGGGTCTGCTGGAAAATGTGGGTTGAGCTACGCTCTGCCGATCACAATGCAGAAGACGCAATGACGGATGCGGATGCCGAGAAGACGAAGGTCGACAAGACGTTCGCACAGGCAGCGACCCAGATCGTCATCGCCGATGTTTCCATGTCGCTGGACAACGTGCTTGCGGTTGCGGGCGCGGCGCAGGACCACACCACCGTTCTGATCATCGGCCTGGTGGTTTCCATTGCTCTCATGGGCCTGGCGGCAAATCTGGTTGCGCGCATTCTCCACCGCTATCGCTGGATCGCCTATCTCGGCCTCGCCGTCATTGTCTATGTCACGGCAAACATGATCTATCATGGCAGCGTCGAAGTCTGGCCCTACATCCAGCAGTGGCTTGCCTGACCAACCTTGAAAGCGGGGAGCTATCCGGCTCCCCTCAAGGCATGTAAAATGACAGAGTCCAGCCAGCAAAGCGACGTCATCATCGTAGGCGGTGGCCCGGCAGGCCTTATGGCCGCGGAGGTACTCAGCCTCCGTGGCGTCAGCGTTTCGGTCTACGATTCCATGCCTACGTTTGCGCGCAAATTTCTGCTGGCAGGAAAATCGGGGCTCAACATCACGCATTCCGAAGACTACACCGTCTTCAGGCACCGCTTCGGAACATCAACTGAACGCCTTTCCACTGCCCTCGACGCGTTCACGCCGACAGATCTGCGAGGGTGGTGCAACGGCCTGGGAACGAAGACTTTCGTTGGAAGCTCTGGCCGGGTCTTTCCGGTTGCGATGAAAGCCTCACCTTTGCTCAGATCCTGGCTTGCACGCTTGCAGATGCAGGGCGTTCGCTTCCACAGCCGGCACAGGTTGATATCTCTTGAGGGGAGAACTGCAGTCTTCGATACGCCCAGTGGTGAAGTGCGCTCATCCGGCCGTGCAATGCTTCTTGCCATGGGCGGGGCAAGTTGGCCCCGACTTGGATCGGATGCGGCCTGGGTGCCCATGCTTGCCTCTCTGGGCGTTGAAATCCCGAAACTGCGCCCGGCCAACTGCGGTTTCGACGTGGCGTTCTCCGATTACTTCCTGGCGAAGTTCGCGGGAGAACCGCTTAAATCCGTCAGCATCACATCCCGCGCCGGCACGACGCAGGGTGAATTCGTGATTTCGCGCCATGGCGTGGAAGGAAGCCTTGTCTACGCCCATGCTCAGGCTCTGCGGGACGATCTCGTGTCCATCGGTCGCGCGGAAATGGTTGTGGATCTCGCACCTGGCCGTAGCGAGGCGCAACTGACCACAGCCCTGGAGAGACAGCCGACGACGCAGAGCCTTTCAAACCGGCTCAGAAAGGCGGCAGGACTGTCTCCGGTAAAGATCGCTCTGTTGAGAGAGTGTGCGCCCGCCGATGCCTTCTCCAGCGCTGCGTCGCTATCCCGGCAGATCAAAAGCCTGCATATTCCGCTCGTTCGCCCGCGCCCAATCGAAGAGGCGATCTCTTCGGCAGGCGGAATTTCCTGGGCGGAGCTGGATGAGAATTTCATGCTGACGAAACAGCCTGGCCTGTTTGCCGCTGGCGAGATGATCGACTGGGAGGCTCCGACTGGCGGTTATCTGCTGACGGCCTGCCTGGCGACGGGCAAAGCGGCGGCGAACGGAATTCTGAATTATCTGAAGCCGGTACTCTGAAGCCGGTACTCTGGCCGGCGTCACATCTTGCAAGCTGTCGATGTTACTGCCACAGCCAGATTGCCAGAACGAACGGGACGACTTCGCTTGCCAAAGCGGCAATCGTCAACAGGAACAGTCCTATGTTGGAAAGCCGTCGCTTGCGTTGCTGCGCGGGCGTTTCCTCGTCAGGCAGCGGCTCCACGTGACCGGGTGGATAAATCTCCACTTTTCCCCGCTCCTCGTCCACCTGCATTCTCCAACCGCCGAATATATCCGCTACCTATCATGTCAGATCGGGCAGAACAACGAAGCGGGACGGGCATCGGCTACACGTACCAGATTCCATCTTTGATATCCGCGCTGACATTGGCGACGTTTTCGACGCTCTCGGCGAAATCCGCCAGAACGGACGCCTTGGTCGTACCGGCTTGCAACTGGCCAATCCAATAGGCCATGCCAGCCGCTTCGCCTGCCCGATGCAACACGTTCTGATAAAGCTTTGCGACATAATCAGTGTTTGAAACGGAACTGCCGTAAACTGACATGAATTCCGCCGAGGCGAGAAACCCGGTTGCCGCATCCTTCAATGTCTTGCCGCCGTCCAGCAGTTGGATCCAATAACCTAGACCAATCATATCCGGCTTTCGATCAAAGGCCGCCTGATAAAGCCGATAGGCCTGTCCGGCATTGCCTGCCGTATCAAGCGCAAGAGTGCCATCCGCGAAGGAGAGACGCTCAACGGCGATCAACTGGTCACGCCCGGTGCCGCTGGCGCTCAGCATCCATGCGCCGCCATCCTGAACAAGAGACACATCAGCACGTTTCAGTGCATAAACGACCGTATCGACGCCTGCTCCACCATTGAAGACATCATTGCCACCACCGGCAACAAAGCGGTTTGCCTTGTCGAGGTTATCGACGAAACTATCTGGCGTGTCGTATCCGGCGAACTGTCGAAGATAATCCACCAGTGTCGTCCCGTTTGCATCGCTGGAGGTAACAACGCCCCCGGACTTGACGAAATCGATAAGCTTTTGCGTGCCCAGAAGATGGGTTGCGGCAATCATTCCGGTTTTGGTGAGCGCAATACCGTTCAACGTCTGACCGGCGTAGAACTCCAGATCAAAATAGCGCACACGGCTCCAGAGCAGCGTGAACCAGGCGCCTGCCGCCTTGTCCTGCTCTGCGGGACTGCGTAGGAACTCAGCCAGCGAGCCGATGCCGTTCTTGCCGAGGAAACCTTTGCTGTAGATGTTATCGTAGACGTTGGAATCGCGGGGCGCGTAACCCAGATCGATCAGCGCGGCTTCGCCGAATTGATAAGCACCTGCATATCCAAAACGGTTGACGACGGAATAGTCGCCACCGGATTCCCGTGCGCGCAAAGCCGCAAAAAAATCGCTGTAGGAGCCTCGACTTGCCATGAACTCACTCTGGGACGGTACACCTGCCCGGAGTGTATCTGGATGTCATCAACATTCGGTTAGCCGCGCAAGATACAAGCGAGGCCGATAGAGAACCATTTATCAAAGTAATGAAGTTTAATGGTGCCCGGAGGCGGATTTGAACCACCGACACGCGGATTTTCAATCCGCTGCTCTACCAACTGAGCTATCCGGGCATCTGGGTTTTTACAAACCTTCAGGCTTCTCTCGAAGCCTCCGGGCGTTTCCCCCGGGAGCGAGCGGGGTTATAACATCTTGTTCGGACATGGCAAGCGGCTTTGCCAACTTTTTTGAACCTTCTGTGAAAAATAGTCCCTGCGCTGGTCCAAGAAATTGATTTCATTCGGTAATTTTGCCGTAACCTATCGCAGTCAGCGCTCGTCGCCATCCGCCTTTGCTTCATCGTCGGCCACAGGAATGGCATAGGAACCGTTCAGCCAACGCGAGAGGTCGAGCGTGCGGCATCGATCCGAGCAGAAGGGGTAATGATCGCGAACCGATGGCTTGCCGCATTCCGGACAAGGCCGCGCCTTGCGCAAGGGCTCAACCTTTGCGCCTGTCGTTTTCGAGGTATCGGTCATTTCAGTTCTCCGGCCACAATCCAGCCAGTTCGTAGCCTTCGCCATTCAGCAGCAAGGCTGTTTCGTAAAGCGGCAAGCCAACGACATTCGTATAGGAACCGACAAGCTTCTGGACAAAACTGCCGGCTATGCCCTGGATGGCATAGGCTCCCGCCTTGCCGCGCCACTGATCGGACGCGAGGTAGGCTTCAATTTCCCGCGTCGACAGCCGCTTGAAGCGCACCTTCGTCTCGACAACCTTCTGTCGAAACTGACCACCGGGCGTCACCAGGCAAATGCCTGTGTAAACCCAGTGCCCACGGCCAGAGAGGAGATGGAGTGCCGCCGAAGCCTCATCCATATATTCTGTCTTTCCGAGAATGCGGCGGCCAACGGCCACGACCGTATCGGCTGACAGGATATAGCTTTGCCGCCAGGCCAGATCATCCTTCACGGCTGCAAATGCCGCCTCCGCTTTTTCCAGCGACAGGCGGCGCGCAAGCGAACGCGGATGCTCCGACTTCTTGGGCGTCTCATCAATATCCATCGGCATCAGCCGGGATGGCTTGATCCCCACCTGGTTGAGAAGATCAAGGCGCCTGGGAGAACCCGAGGCGAGAATGAACTTTTGATCCAGCGGCATGGAGATCCTCGGACTAGCCTTCCGGGTAGAGACCCAGAGGTTCGCTTTTTACTTGAAGCGATAGGTGATGCGACCCTTGGTCAGGTCATAGGGGGTCATTTCCACCAGCACCTTGTCACCGGCCAGAACGCGGATGCGGTTCTTGCGCATACGACCTGCCGTATGCGCGATGATCTCATGCTCGTTTTCCAGCTTCACGCGGAATGTCGCGTTCGGCAGCAATTCGGTTACGATGCCCGGAAATTCGAGAACTTCTTCTTTCGCCATGGAGAGCTTTTCTTCCTGTGTTGTCCTGGATGTGCAGCCACAGTTTGGCCGCAGCTTTAAAATTGCGCGGAAACTACACGTTCGCCGCACGTTTGTGAACCTCGAAGGTAGGCGAATCTCGCAGCTTGCAAGGTCTTATGTCAGATGCCGTTCAGATTGTCTGGCGCCCCTGCAGCAGTGGCAGGGCGAAACGCGCCTCGATCCGTTTCAAAAGCTCATCGCGCACCCCGCGATAGGCATCCAGAATGCGCTCACGGGTGCCGGTCTCAAGCGTCGGATCCGCCGTCTGCCAATATTCAACATCAATTGCCTGGGCTCGTGTCGCTTCAAGAGCCCGATGATGGGCCTCAGGCGACAGCGTCACGATGATGTCGAAATAATCGTCTTCAAGCTCATCCAGCGTCTGCGGCGGATGTTTGGGCAGCGATAGGCCGATCTCCTCCAGTACGACATCGACGAACGGATCTGCCTCGCCTGCCTTTACGCCAGCCGATCTGACATAGATATCGGGAGGCAAGAGACGTTTTGCAATAGCCTCCGCCATGGGAGATCGGATCGCATTCATGCCGCACATGAACAGGATTGCGCCCGGGCGTTTGGATTGGCTCGACCCTGCGGTGGTCTCCATGCTCACCCCCGCCAATAGAGTACACAGACCAGCGTGAACAGACGCCGCGACGTGTCGAAATCCAAGAGGATCTTGCCCTTCAATCGGTCTTGCAGGATTTCAGAGCCTTCGTTGTGAATGCCCCGTCTTCCCATATCGATCGCTTCAATCTGTGACGGCGTGGAGCTTCGGATGGCTTCATAATAGCTTTCGCAGATCATGAAGTAGTCCTTGATGATCCGCCGCAGCGGCGTCAGCGAAAGGATATGCGTGGCAACCGCCTCCCCGCTTTCAGTCGAGATTGAAAAAACCAGTTTGGAATCCATCAGCGAAAGCTGAAGTCGGTAAGGACCACCAGCATGGCCAACGGGCTCGAATCGGTTTTCCTCGATCAGGTCAAAGATAGCGACGGCTCGTTCATGTTCGACATCCGGCGTCGATCGGCCGATGCTGTCGTCCAGCACCACGTCGAACAGCCGAAAGTCCCCATTTGCCATCAATCATCACCCCTGGTTCAGGCGAATAGAAACCGAACGGGCGTGCGCATCAAGCCCCTCTGATTGTGCAAGCGTGATGGCGGCCGGTCCAAGCTCTCGCAACTGTTCGGGACCCAGCCGAAGGATGGAGGTCCTTTTCACGAAATCCAGCACGGACAGGCCGGAGGAAAAGCGCGCAGAACGCGCAGTCGGCAGAACATGGTTCGAGCCGCCGACATAGTCGCCGATGACTTCCGGCGTATGACGCCCCACGAAGATAGCGCCTGCATTGCGGATGCCGGCAAGCAGCCTGTCCGGATCGGCAACGGCAAGCTCCAGATGCTCCGCGGCGATGCGATTGGCGAGCGGCAATGCTGCCTGCAGATCGGGGACCTGGATAATCGCACCAAAATCGCGCCAGCTCAGGGCCGCGGTTTCGGAGCGGGAAAGCGTCTTCAACTGACGCTCGACGGCCTGCTCGACAGCAAGACCGAGTGCTCTGTCATCGGTAATGAGGATCGCCTGAGCGCCCGCGTCATGCTCGGCCTGGGCCAGAAGATCAGCCGCCAGCCAGTCCGGATTGTTTTCGCCATCGGCAATCACCAGCACCTCCGAAGGTCCGGCAATCATATCGATACCGACCGTGCCGAAGACCTGCCGCTTTGCTGCGGCGACATAGGCATTGCCGGGACCGACGATCTTGTAGACCGGCGCGATGGATTGCGTTCCATAGGCAAGCGCTGCCACGGCCTGCGCACCGCCAATGCGATAGATCTCCGAGACACCGGCAATCCTGGCGGCAACCAGAACGGCGGGGTTGATCTCTCCGCCGGAGGCAGGGCAGACCATGACGACACGCTCGACACCGGCCACGCGCGCGGGAACCGCGTTCATGAGAACCGAACTCGGATAGCTTGCCGTACCGCCTGGAACGTAGAGACCTACCGCTTCGATGGCGGTCCAGCGCGACCCCAGACCAACGCCGAGTGCATCCTCGTAGATGTCGTCCTTCGGCATCTGGCGGGCGTGATGTTTCTCGATCCGATGGGCGGCAAGTTTCAGAGCCTCGATGACGGCATCATCGACTGCGGCGAAAGCGGCTTCAATCTCTGCGTCCGTTACCCGCAAACCCACCTGCTTAAGATCGACGCGATCAAAGCGGCTAGAATAGTCGATCAGGGCCTCATCGCCGCGAATGCGGACATCATCCACAATCGCCCGCACGGTCGCATTTACATCTTCAGAAACTTCGCGCTTCGTGGTCAAGAATGCCGCGAACCGCGCTTCAAAGTCCCCTGCCGTCTGATCCAGCCAGATTGCCACCGTTTCATCCCTCTATCATTCAGAACGAAAATGGCGAGGCCGCCGTCAGGCGTCGTGCTTCGGCCGGTTTTCCGTTCCCCAGACGCCACCGGTATCTGCCAGTTGCGCCTCAATACATTCCACATCCAGGCTGATCGCAGAGCCACCCGCCAAGGTCAACTCGATCGTGCCATCCGGCCCCTCATCCTTTCGAGAGAACCGTATCGCCAGAAGGGAGTAGACAGCCTGGTCGTCCCGCCGATCAATACCCAAAGTGCGCACCGCTTGCACGCGCTTGAAGCTCAAGGCAGCCTTGCGCCGCTCGTAACCTTCGCTCGCCCGCGCCGCCTTTTCCCACACAAAGCGGTTTACCACCAGAGAGAAATGGCCGCGTTTTCCGTGCCATTCGAGATCCGATGCCTTGAACACACTATCCTGCATATGGGCCGAGATGATTTGCAGATCTTCATCATCAAGCGCAAGCAGTTTCAGTTCTGTCATCTCTGCCATGGAGAGCCTCTTCATCGCGCCGAAACCGGCTTGTTCATCTGGCTCTGGAGATAGGATGAGCGGCGACAGGAAACAACCCGTCACCGCCGCAAGCTGTCACTCGCTGACGCGCTCCACGACCGCGCCGCAGCGGGTGAGCTTTTCTTCCAGCCGCTCGAAGCCGCGGTCCAGATGATAGACGCGGTTGACGATGGTTTCACCTTCGGCTGCCAGACCTGCAATGACAAGCGAGACGGAAGCGCGCAAATCCGTTGCCATGACCGGAGCGCCCTTAAGGCGCTGGACGCCTTCAACGCGCGCCATCTGACCGGAGAGCGAAATACGGGCGCCCAGACGTGCCAGTTCCTGCACATGCATGAAACGATTTTCGAAGATGGTTTCAGTGATGTGCGACACGCCGCTGGAACGGGTCATCAGCGCCATGAACTGCGCTTGAAGATCCGTCGGGAAGCCGGGGAAAGGTTCTGTCACGATATCGACGGGGTGAATGCCGTGGCCATTTCGTACCACGCGCAGGCCAGTTTCAGTTGCCGTGATTTCAGCCCCCGTCTGGCGCAGAACATCCAGCGCATTCTCCAGCAGGGCGGCGCTGGTGCCTTCGAGCGTCACATCACCGCCCGTCATGGCAACGGCCATGGCGTAGGTTCCGGTTTCGATGCGATCGGGCAGCACGCGGTGACGGGCGCCGGAGAGGTTCGTCACACCCTCGACCGTGATGGTCCGGGTGCCTGCGCCGGTAATTCTTGCGCCCATTGCATTCAGGCAGTTTGCAAGATCCTCGACCTCTGGCTCACGCGCAGCATTATCGATGATCGTGGTTCCCTTGGCCAGGGTCGCCGCCATCATCATGACGTGGGTTGCGCCGACAGAGACCTTGGGGAAAGTGTACTTTGCACCGACGAGCCCACCGGACGGCGCTGTCGCATTGACATAACCACCGTCGATTTCGATGTCGGCGCCAAGGGCCTGCAAACCTTCGAGGAAGAGATCGACGGGGCGCGTTCCGATGGCGCAGCCACCCGGCAACGAAACGCGAGCCTTGCCTTCACGCGCAAGAAGCGGCCCGATGACCCAAAAGCTGGCCCGCATCTTCGACACGAGTTCGTAAGGTGCTGTGGTGTCTGCAATCGTGCGGCAGGTGAAATGGATGGTGCGGGAATAGCCATCCTCCTGCCGCTCGCGGCGACCGTTCACGGCAATATCGACACCGTGGTTGCCAAGGATACGCATCAGACCTTCGACATCTGCCAGATGCGGCACGTTTTCGAGCGTCAGCGTATCGCTTGTGAGGAGCGATGCGATCATCAACGGCAGCGCCGCATTCTTCGCGCCCGAAATGGGGATGATTCCATGCAGCCGATTGCCACCCGAAATTCTGATGCGATCCATTCAATCTTTACGGACAGCGAAGTCCGCCTTTCCTGTTGCGGGGTTTGGCAGTGGCCGCCTTTTGGGCCGTCCCGCCAATCCAAACCAAATCATCTTGCCTGCAAGTCGCGACTCAGACCACTCTCCTGATCCGGTCCGTCTGGATGAATATCCAGTCATAGAAGTGGGGCGTGCATAAACGAAATCGAGAAATCCTTCAATTCTTCGCTCGTCTCGGTAACAAGCCCGCGGCATTCAATCGTCTGATTGGTGCGGTTTTGCGGCAGGTAGTCCATCTGTCAGGTCGGCCTCTCCATCGCGGCGGGCGCGGGCCTGCTGTTTGCGACGTTGCAGATTTTCGCGCAGCTTCTGGGCTGCACGCGCACGCCGCAACTCAGCCTCGGTAGGCTGGCGGCGCTGCACGATTGAAGGGTCCGATTCGTTCTTGTCGCTCATGCAGAACTCCATAGCCGATCACGAGGGATTGCTGAAGAGAAACAGGTTTTGATGAGTTTTGGCAAATTTGTAGAAGTTGCGGCTTGCGCTGCCGGTCAAGCTATGGCAATAGGCCGCTCACTTGCAGCGCGGCAACACATCGACGCGCTCCTGCTGCAGTAGCTCAGTGGTAGAGCACTCCCTTGGTAAGGGAGAGGTCGGGAGTTCAATCCTCCTCTGCAGCACCATTCTACCAAGACAAACTCAATTAGTTTGCCGAAACGGGTGATGGTTAATCATTGGCTGCTTTCTGTGTTCAGAAATTAGCAAAGCATCAAGGTTCTCAGACAATACTCGGCTGAATACGCGATCTGATTCGGATTGCACCTGAACAGGTTAAGTCTCAGCCTGTCGCCGGGAGCTCATTCGGGTCGATCATGGATCATTCCAAGGGGTTGACGTCATGAACACGGTACAGATGAGCGGCGAAGAAGTGCTCGAAATCATTGCGTTTCGCCTGCACTCCCAAGAATTTTGCGTGCGCACCACCTCTATCCGCGAAATTCGCGGCTGGGCGCCGGTGACGCCGATTCCCCATTCGCCTTATGAAGTTATCGGCGTGATGAACCTTCGCGGCACGGTCATCCCGATCGTCGATCTGGCCGTCAAACTCGGCATGCACAATACCGAGGTCAATGAGCGCAGCGCCATCGTTGTGGCCGACATCAAGGGCATGACCGTGGGCCTGCTGGTTGACCGCGTATCGGATATCATGACGATCCCGTCGAGCCGCCTTCAGCCGGTTCCGGCTGCCGCAGGCTCCAGCGGCACCTTCTCCGACGGTCTCATTGCCCATGACAGCGGCATGATCTGCTTCCTCAATCTCGAGCGCATGTTCGACGCAGGCGACGATGATTGGGGCATGGTGGCCTGAGCCGAATTTCGGCTCCGGATCAGAAGTTTGCCACAAGCTTGCGGTGGATCGCCGCAAGATCGCCCTCGCGTCTCGCCCAGAGATTGGATTCCCATTCGAGCGCAGTCGTGACAATACGGTCGAGCGAATTGTATTTCGGCTTCCAACCAAGCAAACGCCGAGCAAGGGTGGAATCCGCAACCACGGCTCCTGCATCTCCTGGACGGCGTGGACAGAAGCGAACCGGGAAGTCCGTTCCATGTACACGCTTCACCGATTCAATAACCTGCAACACGGAATAGCCTTCGCCATAGCCGCAATTGGCGACGATCGGGTCCCCGCCACGCCGCAGGTATGACAGGGCATTGAGATGCGCGGCAACCAGATCGCTGACGTGGATGTAGTCACGAACGCCCGTGCCATCCGGTGTCGAATAATCGGTACCGTAGACGTCAATCGAGGGCCGCCGACCAAGTGCTGCTTCGCAGGCGAGCTTGATGAGATGCGTTGCCCCTTCCGTCGAGAGACCCGTGCGTCCCTTCGGATCGGCTCCGGCGACGTTGAAATAACGAAGCACGACATAGCGGAAATCATGCGCACGCGCGGCATCCCGTAGCATCATCTCCGACATCAGCTTGGACTGTCCGTAGGGGTTCTTCGGCACGGTGGGATTTGTTTCCCGCACCAGGCCCTCGCCGGCCTCGTCGCCGTAGACAGCCGCCGTCGATGAAAAGACAAAGTGCTTGATGCCAGCCTCGATGGCCGCAGCGGCCAGAACGCCGGTCTTAGAGGTGTTGTTCTCGTAATATTCAAGCGGATGGGCGACAGACTGAGGTACAACGATGGAGCCCGCGAAATGCAGGATCGCATCGATGCTGTGTTCGGCAAAGACCCGTTTCAGGGTTTCGCGGTCACCGACATCCCCGAAATAAAAGCGCGCCGCATCCGGCACCGCCCAGCGGAAACCAGTGGAGAGGCGATCGAGAACAACAACCTCTTCGCCAGCATCCAGCAATGCCCAAACCA
This sequence comes from Rhizobium rhizoryzae, assembly GCF_011046895.1. Taxonomy (NCBI): domain Bacteria; kingdom Pseudomonadati; phylum Pseudomonadota; class Alphaproteobacteria; order Hyphomicrobiales; family Rhizobiaceae; genus Affinirhizobium; species Affinirhizobium rhizoryzae. The sequence continues at coordinate 491,718 of NZ_CP049250.1, forward strand.
TATGGCTACCAATGTAGCCCGCTCCACCTGTCACCAGAACAGCCATGTCCGATGCTCCTGCCAATTTTGTTCTGGCAGCATGGAAACATGTTCCGCTTCAGGAGACCTTACCGCGGAGCTTAACGGTAAGGTATTGTTCTGGCAGTGGAAAACGAAGCGTCTATAGTTTCGCTACAATTTTACCCAACTGCGCCATGAAGGCACTCAGAGCTTGGCGATATACTCGGCCAGACGCCCCGCCGCTTCAGTGATCTGCTTGGGATCGCGCAGGAAGCAGGCACGCAGAAACGCACCGCCGCCAGGACCAAAAGCGGTTCCCGGCGCAAGCCCCACAAGCGTTTTGTCCACGATGTCGAAGGCTGCTGCACGAGGGTCGTCGATGCCGTCGATCTTCAAAAACGCATAAAGTGCACCATCGGGCTTGCGGGTCTGCACGCGGTTTGTTGCGATCAGCGCGTCGCACAGGATATCCCGCGACGTGCGGGCGCGTTCGATATTTGAGCGCACGAATTCATCCCCCTGTTCCAGCGCAGCAATGGCTCCGCGTTGCATGAACGGTGTCAGCCCTGAGCTGGAATACTGGATCAGATTTTCGAGCACCTGACCGATTTCAGGCGGCGCAACGATCCAGCCGACACGCCAGCCGGTCATCGACCAGTTCTTGGAAAAGGAATTGGCGTAGAGAATGCGGTCTTCAGGTGCCTGTATATCCATGAAGGACGGCGCGCGAGCACCATGGTAGTAATAAAGGGCGTAGATCTCATCCGCGATGATCCAGAGCCCATGCTTACGGGCAAGCGCCAGAATCGCCTGCAGATCGTCCTGCGTTGCGGTCCAGCCCGTCGGGTTAGAGGGCGTATTGATGAAGAGCGCCCTCGTGCGTGGCGTGATCGCCTTTTCAATCTTTGTCACGTCCAGCGACCAGCCACCGTTGACATAGTCCACCTCGACCGGCACCGGATTAGCCCCCGAAATGCCAACGGCGGCGACGATGTTCGGCCAGCTCGGCGTCAGATAGACGATCTCGTCGCCGGGCGAGGCAACTGCCTGCACGCACAGATTGATGGCGTGCATGCCTGAACTGGTGGCGAAGAAATGTTCGAATGGCCGCTCAACGCCAAAATGACGCTGGTAGTAGCGCGAGAGAGCCTGGCGCAGTTCCGGCAGACCACGCTGCCAGGTGTAGAATGTTTCCCCGGCGTCCAGCGCGTCTTTGGTGGCACGATTGATGAAATCGGGGCTTGGCAGATCGCCTTCACCTGCCCAGAGCGGGATAAGGCCCTGACGTCCTCGTGCATAGTTCACCAGTTCAACGATACCGCTTTGCGGCGCGGCGAGCGCACGGGCGCTCAGGCTTTCCTTCAAGGTCATGCAATCGATCTCCAACGGTTGCATGTTCATAAAGGAAAGCGCGAGCAAAATCCCATTCGTTTCAGTGTACGAACATTCGATTGATTTGATGGATCGCGATCAGGCGCGGGTCTTGAGAAGATCGCGGATCTCGGTCAGCAGTTGCACATCGGCCGGTGGCGGCGCCGGGGTCGCGTCCGCCGGCTTCTTTTCCTCGGCCGCACGGATGCGGTTCACGCCCTTTACCATCAGGAAGATGATCCAGGCCAGAATGAGGAAGTTGATGATCACGGTCAGGAACTTGCCGTAGGCAAAGACCGGCCCCTGCGCCTTCGCGGCCTCAAGGGTCGGCGCCGTAACGGTCGAGCTCAGGGCGAAGAAATAATCGGAGAAATCGATGCCTCCGATGACCACGCCCACGACGGGCATGACGACATCATTGACCAGCGAATTGACGATGCCGGTAAAGGCGCCGCCGATGATAATACCGACGGCAAGATCCACAACATTGCCCTTGGCGATGAAAGATCGGAATTCGCTAACCATAGACATGACTGTTCCCCTCAGTTTTCAATGACATGCGCTGTTTCTACTATAGCGACGACTTCCGCCTTGGGAAGGTGCAATGGACGATGAGCATCTCCGGTCTAGTACTTTTTGCCAAGGTCGCATTCATTTCCAAGCCGCCGCTTTTCGCCTAGTATCGTCGCTCAAGAGGTTGGCGTCATGCCAAGGCGGAGGTGCAATGCTGCCCGGCTGGATCATCGTTCTGTCCGCATGCGGCTATATTCTCCTGCTGTTTGCCGTAGCAAGCTATGGTGACCGCAGGAGCAGACGCTTGGGTACACGCTCCGGCGGACGGCCTGCGGTCTACGCGTTGAGCCTTGCAGTCTATTGTACATCCTGGACCTATTTCGGCGGCGTTGGACTGGCAGCTCAGAAGGGCCTCGAATTCACCGGGATCTATATTGGTCCCATCATCGCTTTCACGCTTCTCATGCCACTCGTTCGCCGCATCGTCGAACTGGCGAAGGCGGAGAAGCTGACATCGGTGGCGGACTTCATCGCCGCGCGCTATGGCAAGAATTCCGGCGTCGCTCTTCTCGTCGCACTCATCTCGCTGATTGGCGCGATCCCCTACATCGCGCTCCAGCTCAAGGCGGTGTCGAGTTCCGTTGCCGCCATGGTGGATCCGTCCGCCTTCGGCCTTGGCAGCGGCAATCTTCATTTCATCGATCTGGCACTGGTCGTTACTCTGCTGATGGCCGTGTTCGCAGTGATGTTCGGTACACGGCATACGGATGCGACAGAACATCAGGATGGCTTGATCCTGGCCGTCGCCATGGAATCGGTGGTGAAGCTCATTGCTTTTCTCACCATCGGTCTGGCGGTGATTTTTCTCATCTTTGATGGGCCACTGGATCTATGGCACAAGGCATCGGAAAGCATGCTGGTGGAGGCCGCGCTTCAGTATGAGACGCCGCTGTCGCGCTGGCTTCTCCTGATTGGACTTTCCGCCTTTGCCATCATCATGCTGCCGCGACAGTTCCATGTCACGGTGGTCGAAAACCGCACAGCTGGCGAAATGCGGCGCGCCAGCTGGCTGCTGCCACTCTATCTAATCGCGATCAATATCTTCGTGCTGCCTGTGGCCATCGGCGGCCTGATTACTTTCGGCGGCACGGGCAATATGGACCTCTACGTCCTGCAGCTGCCACTCTCCAACCATCTGCCGATCATTACCCTGATTGCCTTCATCGGCGGCTTCAGCGCCGCCACCGCGATGGTCATCGTCGAGTCCGTTGCCCTCTCGATCATGATCTCCAACGATATTGTCTTGCCGATCTTCCTGCGTCGAAAGCTGATGGTATCAAGCGACGACCGGGCGGATTTCGCCAAACCGCTCTTGCGCATACGCCGGACCGCCATCTTCGCCGTCCTTCTACTAGGTTATGCCTATTATCGGGCGGGAGACAGCGAGACGGGTCTGGCTTCCATCGGTCTGCTGGCCTTTGCCGCAACGGCACAGATTGCGCCCTCCCTGCTTGGCGGCCTGTTCTGGCGACGAGCAAATGCTCGGGGTGCGATCGTTGGAATGTCACTGGGCTTTCTGGCCTGGGCCTACCTTCTGTTCCTGCCGAGCCTGGGAGGAACGGACAACTCGCAGCTTGCGGCCACCATCCTCAATTTTCTTGTCCCCGGAACCAACCTGTTCTCCGGCTCGCATTCCGATCCGCTGGTCAATGGCGTCGTGCTCAGCCTGCTGATCAACTGTCTTGCCTTCGTCGTCGGTTCCTTGTCGCGCAATCCACGACCCGTCGAGCGGATCCAGGCGGGCATATTCGTCAAGCGTCAGTCGCGCTCGCAGTTTGCGACACGAGGCTGGAAGACACGCGTCAGCGTGGGAGATCTGAAGGCGGCGATTGCGCGCTATCTCGGTAACGAGCGTATGCGGCGCTCATTTGCCAACTACGAGAACACGCTTGGGCGCAAGCTATCGGACGACACGGCTGCCGATATGGCCTTGATCCATTTTTCGGAGCAGCTTCTGGGAAGCGCGATCGGCTCCTCTTCCGCAAGACTGGTTCTTTCCATTCTGATGCAGAAGGCGGAAGACGCGAATGCCGATACGGCATGGCTGCTGGATCAGGCGTCCGAAGCGCTGCAATACAATCAGGACATTCTTCAGACTGCTCTCTCGCAGATGGATCAAGGTGTTGCCGTCTTCGACAGTTCCGACAAGCTGGCGATCTGGAATCGTCGCTTCCGGATTCTGCTGGACCTGCCGGAACAGGTAGGACAGGTGGGATATCCTCTGCGGGACATCATCGACATTCTGGCTGAGCGCGGCCACATCGCCGGTGACGATGTCGATACGGTGATTGCACGGATCAAGACGCTCGACATGCCGTTCTCGCTGGTATTGCGAGGCGGAGAGCGCATTATCGAAGTGCGCTCGAACACGATGCCCGACCACGGCATCGTTGCGACCTTCACGGATATGACGGAACGGGTTGCCGCAGCGCAGGCCCTGAAGCAGGCAAATGAAACGCTGGAGCAGCGCGTGGAGGAGCGTACGGCAGAACTCACGCGCGTGAATCGCGCGCTGGCCGAGGCCAGAGCTGCCGCCGACGAAGCCAATCTCGGCAAGACGCGCTTCTTTGCGGCGGCTGGCCATGACATCTTGCAGCCGCTCAATGCCGCGCGCCTCTACTCCTCCTCGCTTGTCGAAAGACTGGGCGAATCGGAAAACAGCCAGATGGTTCGAAACATCGACTCAGCGCTGGAGTCCGTCGAAAGTATTCTTGGCGCTGTCCTCGACATCTCGAGACTGGATACGGGTGCCATGAAGCCGCGAATGGCGACGGTTGCTCTTGGCGAGCTTTTCCAGAAAATCGAAACGGACTTTGCACCGATCGCGCGAGAGAAGAACCTGAAGTTCAAGGTTCTGCCTACCAGCCTTTCGGTACGAACTGATCCAAATCTTTTGCGGCGCCTCGTCCAGAACCTCGTTTCCAATGCGATCAAATACACGGTCAGCGGCAAGGTTCTCGTGGGTGCCCGTCGGCGCGGAAACGAGGTCGTCATCGATGTCGTCGATTCCGGCATCGGCATTCCTTCCTCGAAGTTCAAAACCGTGTTCAAGGAGTTCACCCGGCTGGACGAAGGTGCAAGAACAGCGACCGGCCTCGGTCTTGGACTTTCCATCGTCGATCGAATTTCCCGAGTGCTGTCGCATCCGGTCGAGCTCGCATCGACACCCGGGCGTGGCACCATCTTTCGGGTCAGAATGCCGCGTGAACTGGTGACCCTGGCAAAGCCACGCAAAGATGCCGTATCTCGTGTCGCGGCACAGCCGTTGTCTGGTTTGCGAATCCTCTGCATCGACAACGAACCTCGTATTCTGGAAGGAATGCAGCTCCTGTTGTCCGGCTGGGGATGTACAGTGCTGACCGCCAAAAGCGTCTCGGATCTGGACACACTGTATCCGGACCGCAGTTCCCCTCCCGATATCGTGATTGCGGATTATCATCTCGACGACGAGACAGGAATTGATGCAATCCTGACGCTGCGAAAGCTCCTGGGGGCTGCCGTTCCTGGACTGGTGATCACCGCGGATCGAACCCCGGAAGTGCGCGCAGAAGCCGAAAAATATGGTCTTGGTCTTCAGCACAAGCCTGTGAAGCCTGCCGCGTTGCGCGCGTATATCACGCAGATCGCCGGCTTGCGCCGAGCTGCTGCAGAGTGAACGTGACATTCACTCACGGTTCATGAGACACTTGTGACAATCTCCAAATCACAATAGACGCCGCACCGGGGAACCGCTCCACCGAGTGTGCGTTAAGAGCCTCATCATCCAGCCCGAAGAGGCCCACCGGACCGATTGCAAAAGCGATCAGTGCCGCCCAAGGAGAATGCGAACGATGAAACGCTATGATCTCATCGATGGAATGCGAGGATATTTCCTCGTCTTCATGCTGATCAATCACCTCGTATTCGCCGGCGGCTATTGGCTGGTGAACATCAATCACAACCAGTTGGCCTTCGTGGAAGACGCGCAAGGCTTTGTCTTTCTATCTGGTCTTTTGATCGGCATGGTCTACGTGCGAAAGATGGTCAAGAACGGCTATGCAGCTGGACGTCAGGCGATCTATTCACGCGCTTTCGAGCTCTATCGGTATGCGATGGGGATCGTAATCTGCGTGCTGGCAGCACAAATGTTCCTGCCCGGCGCTTACTATGTCTGGTACAACTGGCTAGGCTACACGACATTCGACGACCCGCTACGCCTTGCGGCAATCGCCACCTTCGTGTTCCAGCCGACCTTCATGGATATCCTGCCGCAATACATCATCTACATGCTGTTTGCGCCGATGCTGGTGAAGCTCGTTATCGACGGCAAGTGGGCCCATGTGATGGCTGGTTCGCTCATCCTGTGGATGGCCGGACAGCTCGGCCTGCAGAAGCTGGTGACAGGCCCGATCAACGAATTTTTCCTGCGTCCTGATGAACAGGGCATCCGCGCGTCCTTCAACCTGTTTGGCTGGCAGATCGTCTTCTATTCCGGTCTTGTTCTCGGCGCCATGACGTCTCTGAACAAGATCAACTGGACGGGCATCTTCTCTCCGAAGAATACGTTCATCCCGACGATCTGCGTGCTGATCTGCGCCTTCTTCCTGCCGCTTCGCATCATGACCGCCCATGGCCTGATGCCAGGCGACCTCGTGGCCAAGTTCGCGACAATGGAAATTCGTGCTGATTTCGGCCCAGTCTATCTGATCAACTTTGTCGCGGCTGCCACGCTGATGACATGGATGATCATTGCCGGACCCAAGCATCCGGCCCTGTGGGTACGCCGCATCGCGAATGGCATCATCTGGGTTCTGTCGCTGAAATTTCTGCAGTTGCTCGGACGTCACTCGCTTTATGTCTACGTCTGGCATGTCGGTATCGTCTATGCCGTCTACTATTTCGACGGTCGTACACCGGAACTGTCCGAACTGACGAAAACGGCTATCGCCTTCTCGTGCATCGGACTCCTGGCAATACCTGCGCTCTGGCGCGAGCGCGACAAATGGCTTCCGATGGGCGGCTCTACGGCGCCTGTGAAGGTCGCAGCTGGCAAGAAGGCCTGACCGCCGCGAACCCTGCGAAACTGGTCAAGGCGGCGAATGCCGCCTTTTCCTGTTATCACGCAAGCACTGAGTCTCTTCGCATCGGAAAGACTGCGCGCAGCCCCTCCGGACGATAGTCGAGGGTACAGGGAGCACCAAAACCCGTTGCAAGCCGTCGCACCAGGTCCGTGCCAAAGCCACTACGCGTGGGAGCTTCAACCCCGGTTGCCCCCTGCTCTTCCCAGATCAATTGCAGCCAGCGCTCTTCACGGTCTGCCTGTTTCGGAGCCTCACAAAACTCCCAGCTGACCTTGATCGAACCCCTCTCCTGCGCCAACGCTCCATATTTGAAGGCGTTGGTACCAAGTTCATGCAGGATGAGGCTCAGCGAAATAATGGAAGAAGCATTGAGCTTGAGGGTTGGCCCCTCTAGCGACAGTCGATCGCCAGAGGTCAGGCCGAGCGGCTCCACTGCAGAGAGGATCGTATCCCGCATTGATGTCGTCTCGCCGGAAAGAGAACCGCGCAACAGCGAGATCGAATGCCCCATGGCCTGAATGCGCTTTCTCAATTGCGTACCCAGTTCCTGCGGAGTTGTAGCGTAGCGTTGCGAAAGCGTGATGAGGCCACTTGTTGTAGCCAAGAGGTTCTTGAGCCGATGATCAACTTCATCGGAGATCAATTGCTGCATCTGCAGGTGCCGGGTCAGATCCTCCTTGGCTCGCTGTTGTTCAGCATAGGCCGATAGCAGGAGCCGCAGAAGACCCAGGTCAATCGCTATGACAAGAAAGAAGAATGCCAGCGCGGTGAAGGACTGGGCATTCAAGCCAAAACTTTCAATTGGCGGAATGAAAAAGTACCAGGCTACGAAAGCCGAGATGCAAGCATTCAATATGGCCGGCAGCATTCCAAAGACAAAACCAGTCAGGATCACTGCCGGGAAAAATGTGAGGTAAGGGAAACCTGCGGGCAGATAGGAATCCACCGCGAAACGCGCCCAGACAGCGACTGCCTCGATGACTAGGGATGCCACATAGGCAATCGCAATTTCTCTCGGTTCCGGCGTTTTCAGAGTGGAACGGAAGGCTGGAAGCTGTGACAGCAATCGCACCAAACGGCCATCCCTGGCAGCAAAGCGCAGATTGGGGTCGTCCGTTACAGGCAAGGACGATGGGTCAGGACCATACTGCTCGTCGGCAAGATTACTCATTTACGCTTCCTGCTGTCACCCTCTGTCATGTATCCGATTTTAAGGATGGGCGTAAGCGGCATCCCAAAGAAAAACCCCTCCGCCGCAAGGCAGAGGGGAGAGACTTCACTATCAATCGATCATCGATTACTTGGCTGGCTTCAGCGAAGAAATGATACCGATCAGATCCTGCGCATGCTTTTCCTGCTCGCCCTTGGTGCCCCAGTAGGTGATGAGAAGAACCTTGTTTGCAGACGGCGCGAGAACGGACAGACCGATGTTGACCGGACCGTCCTTGTCCTTGCCCGACCAATCGAAGTTCATCATCTTCATGCCGTTGATGGTGTCTTCAGACTGCTTCTGGGTGGATTCATCGACCTTGACGCCGTTCTTGTCCAGGAACTTGATGGCCTCATCGACCACCTTGCCTGCATCTGCCGCGTCCGCTACGTCGATTGCGAGATAGATTGCTTCATCCGAAGAGGTTGCCTGGATACCGGTGTCTGTTTCTTCCGGGTTCCAGCTATCAGGAATGGTAATGCTGGCAACAGGCTTGTCGCTTGGGAAAGCGAGCGTCTCGGCGAACGAAGCAGCAGGGAACAACAGAGCGGCCACAGCGGCAGCAGCGAAAAGCTTCTTCACGGGATGGTTCCTTCGTGGAAATATAACTGGCGGGGACGAGAACCTCTTGGTGCCGATGATGCTCGTTCGTCTTATTGCTATAACATCGATGCTGTCAGCAAGATGAACAATTTCTTCAAGATCAACAAATATCCATAGAAACGCTATTTGCGATTAAGTATCAATTTCAGCGTAACTACAACCTGGGCAAAAAAATAGGCCCCACGAGGAGGCCTATTCGCAAGACGACTGTCGCTAGTATTACGCAGCCTTTTGTTCGGCTCCATAAGGGTTGAAGCGCGTGTAGAAGGTCTCGCCCTTGGCGGCCATATCGAGCAGCAGCGGCGTCGGCTTGAAGTGATCGCCATATTGAGCGGCAAGCTTCTCGCAGAGAGCAACGAAAGTCTTCACGCCCATACCGTCGATATAGGACAGGGTACCGCCGGTATAAGGGGCAAAACCGAAGCCGAGAATGGAGCCCACGTCTGCCTCACGCGGATCGGTCACGATGCCCTCTTCCACCGTGCGCGCAGCCTCAAGCGCGATGGTGACCAACAGGCGCTGCTTCAGCACATTTACATCCACTTCGGAGGCATGCTTTTGGCTGTAGAGATCCTTCAGGCCCGGCCACAGGAACTTCTTCGCAGGCTTGGCGGGGTATTCGTAAAAGCCCTTGCCGTTCTTGCGACCGCGGCGATCGAGATCATCCACGAGCTTGTTGACCAGCGCCATATGCTCCGGCTTCACCGATGCTTCGCCGAGATCCGCAATCGAGGCCTTCATGATCTTCTGGGAAAGATCGACAGCCACTTCGTCGTTGAGAGACAGCGGGCCAACCGGCATGCCAGCCATCTTGGCGGCGTTTTCGATCATCGTTGCCGGAACACCCTCGATCAGCATGTCATAGGCTTCGTTGATGTAGCGGAAGACGCAGCGGTTGACGTAGAAGCCACGCGTATCGTTGACGACGATGGGCGTCTTCTTGATCTGCGATACGTAATCCAGAGCAACAGCAAGCGCCTCGTCACCGGTTTCTTCCCCGACGATGACTTCCGTCAACATCATCTTCTCGACCGGCGAGAAGAAGTGGACGCCGATGAACTGCTTCGGACGCTTCGAATTCTTCGCCAGACCCGTAATCGGCAGTGTCGACGTATTCGAGGCGAAGATTGCCGTTTCCGGCAGCACGGCCTCAACCTTCTCGATCACGTCCTTCTTGACCTGACGATCTTCGAACACCGCCTCCACGACAAGCGAGACATCCGAAAGCGTGGAATAGTCAGCCGTGGGCGTGATGAGGGAAAGCAGCTTTTCGCCATCTTCCTTCGACATACGGCCCTTTGCGACGCTATCGGCCACCAGCTTTTCGGAAACGGCCTTGCCCTTGGCTGCTGCCTCGTCATCGCGGTCGATCAGCGAGACGGCAATACCAGCCGCAGCCGACACATAGGCGATGGAAGCGCCCATGAAGCCAGCGCCGACGACGCCGATCTTTTCGAGCTTCTTCTTTTCCACGCCTGCCGGACGACGGGCACCCTTGCCCAGTTCCTGCATGGAAATGAAAAGCGAGCGGATCATCGAGAAGGCTTCGGTGGAGCGCAGCACCTGCGTGAAATAGCGCTGTTCGATCTTCAGGCCCGTGTCGAAGGGAACCTGCAGGCCTTCATAAACGCACTTCAGGATGGCGAGAGCACCCGGATAGTTGCCCGCGGTTTCGCGACGCAGGATCGCCGGAGCGGCTGGCCAGAGCTGGGCTGCGGCAGGCGTCCAGATGCCACCGCCGGGAACCTTGAAGCCCTTTTCATCCCAAGGGGCAACCGGCTTCAGGCCATCCTTGATCATCTGCTTGGCCGCCGGGATCAGCTGATCGGGCTCTACCACCTGATGCACGAGGTTCATGGCCTTGGCGCGCTGCGGCGTCAAAGTCTGGCCGGTCGTCATCATCTGAAGCGCATCCTGCGTGTTGGCAAGACGCGCGACGCGCTGCGTGCCACCGGCACCGGGGAAGATGCCGACCTTGACTTCCGGCAGCGCCAGCTTGACCGACTTGGCATTGGACGCCACGCGGCCATGGCAGGCGAGCGACAGTTCGAATGCGCCGCCCATGCAGACGCCGTTGATAGCCGAGACCCACGGCTTGCCGCAGGTTTCGATCTTGCGCCACAGCCAGTTCATGCGGCCTGCAACGTCGAACAGCTTTTGCATCGCCGTATCCGGGTTCTTTGCCTGTTCCTCCTGAAGAAGGCTGAACATGCTGCGGATCATGGTGAGGTCTGCGCCGCCCGAAAAGGTCGACTTGCCGGAGGTGAAGACAACGCCTTTGACTGCGGCATCGGCAACCACCTGATCGACGATGGCATCAATTTCGTTCATCACCTCTTCGGTGAACACGTTCATGCTCTTGTCCGGCATGTCCCAGGTGATGAGAGCAATGCCATCTGCATCGGTTTCGATGGTGAAATTCTTGTAAGTCATGGCCGTTCCCCCTCTCAAACGCGTTCGATAACCGTTGCCGTACCCATACCTGCACCGATGCAGAGGGTGACTAGCGCGGTGTTCAGATCGCGGCGCTCCAGCTCATCCAGAACCGTGCCAAGGATCATCGCACCGGTCGCGCCCAGCGGATGACCCATGGCGATCGCACCGCCATTGACGTTCATCTTGGCGTGATCGATCTCGAAAGCCTGAAGATAACGCAGCACGACGGCGGCGAAGGCTTCGTTCAGTTCGAAAAGGTCGATATCGGAAATCGACATGCCGGTCTTTTTCAGAAGCTTCTCGGTCACATCGACCGGACCGGTCAGCATGAGAGCCGGATCGGAACCGATATTGGCGAAGGCACGGATGCGCGCGCGCGGCTTCAAGCCCATCGTCTGGCCACCAGCCTTCGAGCCGACAAGAACGGCGGCGGCGCCATCAACGATCCCGGAAGAGTTGCCCGCATGGTGAACGTAATTGATCCGCTCGACTTCGGGGTGGGCCTGCAGACCAACCGCCTCGAAGCCACCCATTTCGCCCGGCATCTGGAAGGATGCGTTCAGCGAAGCCAGCGCCTGCATATCGGTGCCGGGACGCATGTGCTCGTCACGATCCAGAATGATGAGTCCGTTCTGATCCTTCACGGGGATGACGGAATTCTTGAAATAGCCCTGCTCCCAGGCGTGCGCGGCGCGCTTCTGGCTTTCCACCGCATAGGCATCGACGTCATCGCGGGAGAAGCCGTATTTGGTGGCGATCAGATCGGCAGATACGCCCTGCGGCATGAAATAGCCGGGAAAGTTGACCGAGGGGTCCATGTACCAGCTACCGCCGGACATGCCCATGCCAACACGCGACATGCTTTCAACGCCACCGGCGATAACGATGTCATCCGAGCCTGCTGCCACTTTTCCAGCGGCAAAGTTCACAGCATCGAGACCGGACGCGCAAAAGCGCGAGATCTGCATGCCGGGAGCCTTGGTCGAGTAGCCAGCCTCGAATGCCGCAGCCTTCGGGATAACGGCGCCAGCATCCATGACTGGATCGACGCAACCCATGATGATGTCGTCGACATTGGCAGTGTCCAGGCCGTTTCGGTCACGAATGGCTTCCAGTGTCTTGGCTGCCAGACGGACGGACGGCACTTCATGCAGCGAACCGTCCTTCTTGCCACGGCCACGCGGGGTGCGCACATGGTCATAGATATAGACTTCGGTCATTGTCTCTCTCCCTTGGGCGCTCGGGCGCCTGTCATTTTTTGCCATGACAGGGGGTCATGGCCTATGGAGCATTATTGAAGCTGCCCTCCCCGCAACGGGGAGAGCGCATCTTGCCGGTCGCGAGCTTAGAACGCTTCGGCGGCCAGTTCCATCAGCGTGTCGCTGCCTGCTTCGATACGAACCTTGCGCAGGGCCGTTTCCGGCATGATCTTGTCCATGTAGAACCGGGCGGTAACGAGCTTGGCGTTGAGGAAATCCGTGCGCTCATCGCCCGCGGCCAGAAGATCCTGCGCAGACTTGGCCATCTTCGCCCACATATAGCCCAGCATCACCAGACCGAAGAGGTGCATGTAGTCCGTCGATCCGGCACCCGCGTTATCGGGCTTTGCCATGGCGTTCTGCATGAACCACATGGTGGAGGCCTGCAGGTCGTTCAAGCCCTTTTTCAGGGCCTTGGTGTAGGGCGCCATCGCCTCGTTCGAGCGGTTTTCCTCGCAGAAATCGCCGATTTCCTTGAAGGCTGCCATCACAGCGCGACCACCATTCAGGGCGAGCTTGCGGCCAACCAGATCGAGCGCCTGGATGCCGTTGGCGCCCTCGTAGATCATGGCGATACGGGCGTCGCGCACATACTGGCTCATGCCCCATTCTTCGATGTAGCCATGGCCGCCATAGACCTGCTGCGCCATCACGGCGTGATCGAAGCCCTTGTCGGTCAGCACGCCCTTCAGGATCGGCGTGGCAAGACCCAGCAGATCGTCGGCATCCTGACGTTCCTTGGCGTCAGACGAACGATGGGCAATGTCCGACTTCAGCGCGGTCCACAGCATGAAGGCGCGGCCGGCCTCGTTGAACGACTTGATCGTCATCAGGGTCCGGCGAATATCCGGATGAACGATAATCGGATCGGCAGCCTTTTCCGGAGCCTTGGGGCCGGAGAGCGAACGTCCCTGAATGCGGTCCTTGGCGTAGGCGACGGCGTTCTGATAGGCGATTTCGGAAATCGCCAGCCCCTGAAGGCCAACGCCCAGACGCGCTTCGTTCATCATCACGAACATGGCGTTGAGGCCCTTGTTCTCCGCCCCGATGAGATAGCCGGTCGCCTCGTCATAATTCATTACGCAGGTGGCGTTGCCGTGAATACCCATCTTGTGCTCGATGGCACCGCAGACGACCTTGTTGCGCTCTCCGAGCGAGCCATCTTCCTTGACGATGTACTTCGGCACAATGAACAGCGAAATACCCTTGGTGCCAGCAGGTGCGCCTTCGATACGGGCGAGAACCAGATGGACGATATTGTCCGTCATGTCGTGTTCGCCAGCGGAGATGAAAATCTTCTGGCCGGATATCTTGTAGGTGCCATCGCCATTTGGCACGGCCTTGGTGCGCAGCAGGCCGAGATCGGTGCCGCAATGGGGTTCGGTGAGGTTCATGGTACCGGACCATTTGCCCTCCACCATCTTCGGCAGATAGGTCTGCTTCTGCTCGTCATTGCCGTGAACGAGGATTGCGGCAATCGCGCCTTGCGTCAGGCCCGGATACATCATGAGCGACATGTTGGCAGCGGAGGTATATTCGCCAACCGCCGCATGCAGCGTATAGGGCAATCCCTGCCCGCCGAACTCTTCCGGCACGGCCAGACCGATCCAGCCGCCTTCGCAATAGGCGTCATAGGCCTGCTTGAAGCCCTTCGGGGTCTTTACCGTGCCATCGTCGGCACGCACACAACCTTCCTGGTCGCCAGAATAGTTGACCGGAAACAGCACTTCCTCGGAAAGCTTGGCTGCTTCACTCGCAATCGCGTCGATCATTTCCGGGGTCGCATCGGCAAAACCCGGTAGATTGTTGTAGCGCTCGATGCCGAGCACGTCATTCAGGATAAACAGTGTATCGGCGACAGGGGCCTTGAAGACAGGCATTCGCGAACTCCTCCAGATCAGCGGCCGGACTTGACCGGCATTTGTGCTCCTAAAATATTGACGTGCGCGTAAACGTCAATCCAGCAATGTGTCTCGGCGCGATAAAATCTTCGACAGAGGTTTGCCCTGGATCGACGGCTCCTTGCGGTTGCGCAGCCTCCCGCGCTGCCTCCAACGCATATTGCCTGATTCGCGACAGACGAGCGCTGTCGATCATCACGTGCAAAGGTGAAGGACCGATGAGTGAATGTATTATATCAGGCACATATTCCGCTCGCCATTTCAGAGCACTGTTCCTGCCAAATCACAAACTTGCCAGCCTCATACGCCTGCCTGTTAACACAGTATTAACTACGTTTCGCGAAAGGTGAATCCTGACCGAAGATCCAGCGCTTCGGTCTGCGGCGCAATGCAGTTTCGCGCGCGGGCAAGCCCTGAACAAGGTTCGGCGGCTAAAGCCCTAGAATGCGCGCGAAGTCTATCGTCAGCCGACCAGGATGCTGGACGTGAGGATCAGCAGACCTGACGGAACGTTGCGCAGCGGAAAGCGAGCGAGCTAGACATGAACGGATCACGCCTGAATCAAAATCCGCGCGGGGAACGCTCTCTCGATGCGTTGAACAAGACCATCGACAATCTGGAAGCGCGCATTGAAGGCTTGCTCAAGGCGTCCGGCCGCGAGCCGCGGATCGACAAGGATCTCCTGAACGAAATTCGTCAGCGCCAGCGTTCCCTTGGCAATGAGCGTCCCAACGAGCGCGGCGAGCGCACGCGTGATCAGCGAGGCGATCAGCCTGCGCACGAACAGCCTCGCCAGCGACAGGATGAGCGCGATCAGCAACGCAGGCAGGAGACTGCTCGCAGTGAGGAAAGCCTCCGGCAGGAACAAAGAGCTCCGGCACACCGGGCAGCCCACGCATCGCTGCAAGAAAACCGCAACGTCTATTTGCCTGCGTCGGACCGACCGGCGCCCCGCCCGTCCATGCAGGCTCAGCGTCAGCCGGAAGCACCGGCAATGCGCAGCCCCGCAAGACATCTAGACGAGCGAGCGAGCGAGCGCGACTACAGAGAACCGCAGGCCTACCGCGAAGCCCCCTCCGAGCAGCGGCACCGCGAGCCGCGGCGGACCGAGGAACGTCGTTCTGAGGCTCACCACCCGGAAGAGCACCGTCGTCATCGTACGGCGGCTGCACCGGAGTATAGCGTGGGCGATCTTGTCGGTGCGCTGCAAATGCTGCGTCAGGATTTGAAGCAGGACATCTCCGAGGGAATTTCCCGCGAGATGGAGCATGTGCGCCATGAAATCCACGCGATCCGCGATCTCTCCGCCGATCGGCGCCTTCCCGATGAACTGCGGAGCGAACTGGCCCGTCTGGCCCAGATCGTAGAGGACATGCATCATCAGGCGCCGGAAGGTTCACAGCGCCTTCAAGGCGAACTCTATGAGCTTCGCGCTATGATGGATGGGCTGGCGCGCGAGGAAAGCGTCCACCGCATGGAAGTCCGCTGGAACGAGCTTGAGGATCGTATCCAGGACATCGACACGCAAGGTATCCAGAAAGAGCTCATCGCGCTCGCTTACCGCATCGACGGCATCAAGGCCGAACTCGGCACGATGTCGGACAGCCCTGCCCTGCGCGCACTGGAAGACAAAGTGCTGATGCTGGCAGCCGTGATCGAGGATCTCGGCACACGCTCGCCGCTGCCGGACACGGTCTATGATCATTTTTCGCAGGTCGACCAGCGTCTGGACGAAATCAGCCGGGCCGTTGCCAGCAACAGTCGGGTGCGCGATAGCGCTGAAGAACAGGCTGCCTTCCGTCGTCTTGAAGAGCGAATGAGCTACCTGACGGAAAAATTTGAAAGCCTTTCGCAGGTTCAGGAAACCCAGCGGATCGAGGAAAAGCTGGAGGAAGTGGTTGCCAGCCTCGGCCGTAACAACCAGACCGAATTGACCGGCTACCTGGCCGATCTTTCCCGCCGCATCGATGCAATGCACGAGCAGCCAGCGGATCAGCTGGTGGCGCGCCTCGACGATCTCGCCGCCCGCATAGACCATCTGCACCGCGCCCAATCCGGTAACCGGAGCCTGCTGAATGACGGCAGCTCCATTGATCGGCTGGAGCAGCGTCTGGACGAAATCGCGGAGCGTCTAAGCGAGACTGCGCGCAGTCCCGCTGGAGACATGCGGGGTCTTTCCCATCTTGAAAAGCAGATCGCCGATCTGACCAGCATGATGCAGAGGGCTCCGCGTGAGCAGGCCGGCTTGCCTGCCGATCTCGATCAGCGCATGGCCTCCATCGAGAATTATCTGGCGACCAGCGACGAATACATTCTCGAGGCTGCCCGCCAGGCTGCAGAAACAGTGGTGGAAGCCTATCGCAAAACGCCCGCGGGAACGACGGCGGGAGGCACTGGGTCAGACCCGGCGCAGTTCCTGGGGCTGGCAGAGGATCTGCGGCATCTGGAACAACTTGCTCGCGCCTCGGATGAACGCACGCAAACCACGTTCGACAGCCTGCATCGCACGCTGGTTCAGATCGCGGGCCGTCTGGACAAGATGGAGGACCACTTCTCTTCGCGCGCGGCGTCCTCCTACTCGTCGCCAGGGGCTTTCGAACCGCAGTCCGCTATCCGTGCGCCAATGGCTGCGCCATCCCCGGTGGAACCAGAGCCCAGAGTTCTTGCGCGCAATACGGAAGAACTGATGCGCGAAACCGCGCCGGTTTATCATGAGCCCGAGACTGACGACCTCTTGGAGCCGGTGGAAACAGACGGCAAAGCGAAAGGCAAGTCCGGCTTTCTCTCCAGTCTTTCCAAGCGCCTGAAGCCTGCTTCCAAGACTGAAAGCAAGCGTTCTGCCCAGCCGGAACGCACCTTCGTTGAACCCGCGCCCTCCATCGATCCGGTCGATGTCGTACCTCAGGAACATGAGAACGATCTTCTCGAGCCGGGCTCCGGCAAGCCGGACGTCCGCAAGATCCTTGAGCGGGTGCGCGCAAGCCAGGCTGTCAACACAGCGTCATCCGGCGGCGACAATGAGCGAATTGACTATATCGCTGCTGCGCGGCGCGCGGCAAAGGCCGCGGCGCAGGAAACCGATCCTGCCAAGGCGGGTCAATCGAGAGCGAAGCCGGCCCAGACAGCACGCAGCAAATCCGCGGTTCCGACGTCCGCCGCGAGTGGCGGCTTGCGCAGCACCTTCACCCGTCATCGCCGTCCGATTCTTATGGCTATCGGTGCGGTTCTGCTCGTCTTGATGACCGTACCGTTGATCAATACCCTCACCCGCGGGGACAAGGTCATTACGCCACCTCCACCTGTCACAAAGACAACCCCATCGGCACAGATGAGCCTGCCACCTGCCACCAGCAGCACAGTCGCTTCGTCCGAGAGTGGAGCGAGCGCGGGCAACGTAGTCGACGGCACGGCGCTCCAGCAAAATGCGCAAAAGCCTCTCCCTCCGGTGACGGAACCAGCCCCGGCACTTGCACAGGCGGCGCCGACCACACCCGTCGAGGCAGTTCCGGCCTCGCCGATGACGCAGACTGCATCCCCTGCGAAATCAACAGCCTTGATCGAAGTGCCGACCGTCATTGCGCAGAAATCTCTGGCCGACGCAGCGGCAGCTGGCGATCCTCAGGCTCTGTTCGAGATCGCTGCCCGCTACACCGAGGGCCGCAACGGCGTCCCGCAGGACCCGAAGGAAGCGGCGCGCTGGTACCAGATGGCGGCCGAACGTGGCTTTGCGCCTGCAGAATATCGTCTTGGCAGTCTTTACGAAAAAGGCACCGGCGTCGAGCGCGATCTGGCGAAGGCGATGAGCCTGTATCAGAAGGCCGCGAACGCCGGAAATGCAAGCTCAATGCATAATCTCGCCGTTCTCTATGCGTCGGGCGCAACGGGAACCGCTGACTACAAGGCAGCCGTCAACTGGTTCACGAAGGCCGCCGATCTCGGTATCGCGGACAGCCAGTTCAACCTCGCCATTCTTTTTGCGCGCGGCAACGGCACGTCCCAGAACCTGGAGGAAAGCTACAAGTGGTTTGCGGTAGCGGCCAAAGCTGGAGACAAGGATGCTGCGGACAAGCGCGAAGAAGTCGGTCGGGCACTGAAGCCGGATCAGCTTGCAAAGGCCAAAGCCGCTGCCGATAGCTGGACGGTCAAGCCTCTCGACCAGCGCGCTAATAGCGTGAACATCCCCACCGAATGGTCCGGCGGCGCGCAGACTTCGACCGGCTCCATCGATATGGGCAAGGCTATCCGCAACATTCAGGCTATCTTGAACAAGAATGGCTATGATGCGGGACAGCCGGATGGCCTTATGGGCAAGAAGACGATTGCCGCCATCAAGTCGTTCCAGAAGAGCAACGGCATGTCTGACGACGGCAATATTACCGAGGAACTTGTTCGAAAGCTGCTGGAACAGCATCAGGCAAAGGTCAGCGGATCGACCGGTTAAGGACAAATCGACAAATCTCAGTTTTTTGAGTTGTTTGATTTGACTTGCCACCCGGCAGGACGCATGACGAACAAGGCTAGCGGCGCCCAGATCGCGCCGCAGGCCACTTGGACTTTTCGCTACGCCGCAGCGGGCGCTCCACTTTCTGTGTGTGAAGCATAATCTTGTCGATCTTCGTTCACTCCGGTCGGATTATGCTTTAACGCGAAGCCGCCCGCGACGGCGGAGCTTTTTTCGTTTTCAGGGGCGTTCCAGTGACAGTCTACCTGCCAATCGCAGAGCTTTCGGTGAATATCTTCATCATACTCGGCATGGGCGCAGCTGTGGGCTTTCTGTCCGGCATGTTCGGTGTCGGCGGCGGTTTCCTGATCACCCCGCTTCTGATCTTCTACAATATCCCTCCGGTCGTCGCTGTCGCTACCGGCGCAAACCAGGTCGTCGCCTCGTCGATCTCCGGTGCAATCAGCCATTTCCGGCGTGGAACGCTGGATGTGAAGCTCGGCAGCGTGCTCTTGATCGGCGGTCTGGCAGGTGCGACCGTCGGCGTCTGGATCTTTTCATGGCTCAGGCGACTCGGCCAGTTGGACCTCATCATCTCGCTTCTCTATGTCGTCTTTCTCGGGACCATCGGCAGCCTGATGCTGATGGAAAGCCTTCGAGCCATGCGTCGGGCGGCCAAGAACCAGCCGGTAACCTTGAAGCGACCCGGCCAGCACAACTGGGTGCACCGATTGCCGCTGAAAATGCGGTTTAAGAAATCCAAGCTCTACCTTTCTGCGATCCCGGTCATTGGCCTGGGGTTCGGCATTGGCATCCTGACATCCGTGATGGGTGTGGGCGGCGGCTTCATCATGGTTCCGGCCATGATCTATCTGCTGCGCATTCCAACCAATGTGGTCGTTGGAACATCACTGTTTCAGATCATCTTCGTGACCGCCTACACGACCATCGTGCAGGCTGCGACGAACTATTCCGTCGATATCGTGCTGGCGACCATTCTGATGGTGGCAGGCGTCATCGGTGCACAATATGGTGTTCGCGTGGGCCAGAAGCTGCGTGGCGAGCAATTGCGCGCCCTCCTTGCCCTTCTCGTTCTGGCGGTTGGCGTGCGCCTCGCAATCGATCTCATCATAACCCCAGCCGATCTCTATTCGCTGCAGATAGGCGGAGGCCGCGGATGAGACAGTTCCTCCTTCCGCTCGTCCGACACCTGTTGATGGCTGGCCTGCTGGCTCTGCCATTCACAACAGCAAAAGCCCAGGGATTGCCGGGAGCGCTGCCTCCGGTGAAAGAAGGATTGGAAATCGGCACATCCACAACGGAAATCGCGATCACGTCCGATTTTCGCGGTGCAGATCTCACAGTCTTCGGCGCCCTGACCAATGCCGACGAACTGTTCCTAGCCATCGGGCAGTATGACGTGGTGGTAACGCTTGAGGGACCGCGGGACTATGCCACCGTTCGGCGCAAGGAGCGCGTCTTCGGCATCTGGATGAACACGCAATCGATGACCTTCGAGCAGACGCCCGAATCTTACTCGATCGCCAGTACAAAGCCGCTGGCCGACATTCAGCCTGTCGCACAACTCAACCGGCTTGGTCTCGGTATCAGCCATCTGACGCTTTCACCAACCGGCTATCTCGGGAATGCGGCGCAGCTGACGGATTTTCGTGAAGCCTATCGACGCCTGAAAGTTGGCGGGGGGCTCTACCAGAACGATACGACCGGTGTTCGCTTCGTCAGCTCCAGTCTTTTCCGTGCTTCGCTCCGGCTACCTGCCAATGTACCGGACGGCGTCCATCTGGTGCATGCATATCTGTTCAAGAGCGGCGTGCTGATCGCGCAGAAGGATCTTCCCCTTCGCGTGGTCAAGACTGGTCTCGAACAGGCCATTACCGATGCGGCGCATGAGAAGCCGCTGGCCTATGGCCTGTTCTGTGTCATGGTCGCGGTCGTTACAGGCTGGGGGGCCAGCCTGTTGTTCCGCAAGGACTGACGGCAAGCATTACATGGCAGGCATGAAGGTGATGTCGCGGATCATGCCTTTGGTCCCGGTGACTTCTGCCGTCTTCATCGCCTTGCCGGTTTCAAGATCGACTGTGTGCAGCACATTGTCTGCGACCAGCCAGGCCGTGTTCTTTCCTTCTGCAGAGGTGTGAACATCGAAGGCATAGCTTGCCGCCTTCTTTTCGGCGCCCAGCTTGCCGACGGCCTTCAGCGTTCCATCATTCGGCTTCGTCTGCTGGATCAGCCCGCCAATGGTGGCATCGATGTTGTACATGGCCGTTTTTTCGGGCTTGCCGAATGAATTCGTATAGGCAGCACCGACAATGTTCGGCTTTTCGCCCTTGTGCATATC
Source organism: Rhizobium rhizoryzae (assembly GCF_011046895.1). NCBI lineage: Bacteria > Pseudomonadati > Pseudomonadota > Alphaproteobacteria > Hyphomicrobiales > Rhizobiaceae > Affinirhizobium > Affinirhizobium rhizoryzae. The sequence goes on from NZ_CP049250.1 coordinate 512,931, forward strand.
GCCCTCTTCGAAGGCAAGGCTGCCATCCACGGTCACAGCGCCGGTATCCGGATGGACGCGATGATTTGTCGTACCGGTCATATAGCGCAGACGATCGGCGGCGGGATTGAAGTCCACGACAACTGGCGTCTCGCCCATCATCAGCGGCTTGTCCATCTTGGCAACTTCGGTTGCCTTGCCGGTGGCCGGGTCAATGGTGACGATGACGTTCTCGGAGGTAACGCCAACCAGCATCTTGTTCGACGGGCGAAGATCGATGCCCGCAAGCTTCGTCACGCCCTGAACTTCCACCGTCTTGGAAACAGCGGGCTTCTCCGTATCGAACATGACCAGCGTTTTGTCTCCGACAAGGCCAACAGCCTGCGCCGCGAGAGATGGTGCAGCCGACGCACCGAGAAGTGCAGTCGCTGCCATCAGTGTCTTGAACATCGTCATCTCGTTCTCCCATTCAACGGTTGGGGAAGACGCTTCACTTTGCGCTTCCTGACCATGAGACACGGGAGGTGAGCGCTTTGGATGCAGAGCCAAAAAATATTTTTCAAATTTTTGTCCTCTCGCATCCAAATCTTCAGCAGAACCATATTAGGATACAAAGAGATTAGGAGTACGAACACCTTGGCGGATATGACGGCAGATCCTTTGGGGACAGAGCTTGGCGCATGTGCGCGCGGCGACCGGCAGGCCTTGAAGCGTATCTTCGACGCGGAAGCAGGCCGCCTCGTTGCCATTGCCCAGAGAATCGTGAAGCGACGCGACCTCGCAGAAGAAGTTGTCCAGGACGGTTTCATTGCCATCTGGACCAAGGCGCATCAGTATGCGCCGGATCGCGGCAGCGCACGCGGTTGGATCCATGCCATTATTCGCAACCGCGCCCTCAACATGCTGAGAGACGGAAGCCGCGAGGATCTCCTCAGCGAAGACGCGATCCAGAGCCTGCAGGAAGCCGACCAACCTGAAAGCGTTCTGACCGCCTGGGCGGCGCTCGATCGTACGTCGCGGCTGCGCTCCTGCCTTGAGGGTCTCGATCAACCAAAGCGACAAAGCATTCTGATGGCCTATGTCGGCGGCTACAGCCATGGCGAAATTGCCGGGCGGCTTTCACTCCCGCTCGGCACGACAAAGAGCTGGATACGCCGAGGGCTCGCCTCCCTGCGGGAGTGCATGGCATGATTGATCTGACAAAGCCGGATGCTGTTGCCGACGACTATGTTCTGGGGCTTCTGGAGCAAGCTGACATACAGACCGTGGAGGCCGAGCTGGAGCGTAACGCCGCTCTGCGACAAGCTGTGGCACAATCGCGAGAGCGTTTTCTTCCGCTGGATATGACAGCCGAACCTGCTGAGATTTCGCACGATCTTTGGACAAGGATCGAGAAAGATCTTCAACAACAGGAGGTGCCGGAGCAGAAGAAAGAGGTTGAGCCAGTTGTCGCCAACGACAATCGCTCAATCCAGAATGCCGGTTTCTGGCGTGTCACAAGTTTTGCAGGCCTCGCTGCCAGCCTGGTTCTGGCGGTTGCCCTTGGCTGGAACCTGACACGAACAGCCGAGCCGCTGGTCGTCGCAGTGCTGGTGAATGAAACAGGCGAGGTTCAGGCCGTTGTCGAAGATTTCGGCACCGAGCGAGCCGTGGTGCGCCTTCTGGCGGATGTTTCCGTGCCAGGAGACCGGACGATGCAGGTCTGGACACTCCCGAGCAAGGAGACCGGACCCGTTTCCATGGGGTTACTGCCCCAGGCCCGGTCTGCAAGGCTGGTTCCGCCAAGCCTCCCCACGCCCAAGGATGCGCAGTTGTACGAGATCACGCTTGAGCCGGCAGGCGGATCGCCGACCGGTCGACCCACGGGTCCAATTCTCGCCAAGGGCTTTGCGAAAGTAACGCGGTAATCAGCCGATGAGATTGCCGAAACGGACCGAGTAGATGCGATCGCGTCCCAAGAGGTGTGCGATCAGTGCCGCATGATCGAACAGGCCGTGCATGGCACGGTGCTTGAGATCCAGCCCGCCTGTGAGCACGCCGAAGGCAGGCATGACGAGACGCGCGCCGTCGGTGGCAAAGCATGCGCGGCGGACATATTTGCCGCGACGCGCGACAGTGGCGGAAGGGTGCAGGTGACCAGCCACTTCGCCCCGTCCTGCAATCAGGCTTGGCTCGTGCCGGAAAACAAGCCCGGACAGCAAAAGCTCATCCAGGGACTGGCCGGGCAGATCGAAAATGCCGTCCGGATCATGGTTGCCATTGATCCAGATCCAGTCACGTCCGCGGGCGAGAGCGCCGATCGTTTCGCGGAATGCTGCGGGCATGAGTTCCGAGCCACGCCTGTCGTGAAAGTTATCCCCCAGCGAAATCACTGTTTTGGGATCATATCTAGCGATGACGGCGGAGAGCAGATTGAGAGTTGCCAGCGTATCATAAGGCGGCAGCATCATGCCGCGACGCGCGAAGGCAGCGCCTTTCTCCAGATGCAGATCCGAGACGACAAGGCAGGATAGATCCGGCAGATACAGCGCGCCCAGCGGGTCGCAATGCGCGGCGACGCCATTGACCATGATTTCCGCGCTGGCCACCGGACCGGCTGTCTGTGACGCGGCGAGCGCCATTCTATAATTCATCATTCTCATCTACCCGTGAGGGTTGCCTCACGCCATGGCCTCGGCAATCAGGTCATCCGCCGCCTCTTCCAGCACGTAGTCCTGCGCCTCGCCAGCAACCGGCTCGCGGCCGATTTCCAGCATCACCGGAATGGCGAGCGGGGATACGCGCTCCAGCGGGCGGTGAATCACATGCCCCTTGATTCGTGCCAGCATAGCGCCAAGACGCCCGATATCCAAAAGACCCGATGCGGCATCGCGCCGCGTCGCCTCCAGCAGAATGTGATCCGGCTCATGGCTGCGCAAAACATCATAGATGAGATCGGTCGAAACGGTGACCTGCCGCCCCGTCTTTTCCTTGCCCGGATGCCGGCGCTCGATCAGGCCTGAAATCACCGCGCATTGCCGGAACGTGCGCTTCAGCATGAAGCTCTCGTCCAGCCATGCCTCCAGATCATCGCCCAGCATGTCCTCGTCGAACAAATCACCCAGCGAGAGACGACGGCTCTCGATCATGCCGCCCATATCGTTCAACGACCAGATGGCCAGCGCATAGTCATTCGCCACGAAGCCGAGCGGTCTTGCCCCTGCCCGTTCCAGCCGCCGTGTCAAAAGCATGCCCAGCGTCTGGTGCGCAAGCCGCCCCTCGAAGCAGTAGGCGACCATGAAGAAGCGGTTTCCGCGTGGGAAGGTCTCGATCAGAAGCTCGTCACGCGCCGGAAGCATGGATTTGTCGCGCTGGATTGCCAGCCAGTCCCGCACCTGATCAGGAAGCACATGCCAGCGGGACGGATCAGCCAGCATGGCCCGCACCTGATCGGCAAGATAGGTGGACAAGGGGAACCTGCCGCCGGCATAGGCAGGGATCTTGGGATCCAGCGAAAAGGCATTGGTGACAAGGCATTCGTTCTCCCGAATACCCTCGAAGCGCAGTACCTTGCCCGCAAACAGGAAGGTATCGCCCTGCACCAATTGCTCCAGAAAATATTCCTCGACCTTGCCAAGCGACATACCGCCGCGCCCGACTGAACCCAGCTGGTTGCGCTTGACGAGGCGCACGTTCAGTTCCGTCGCCTCCACAATCGTACCGAGGTTCATCCGATACTGCTGGGCGACCTGCGGATTGGAAACCCGCCAGCGGCCCTCCTTTGTCTTGCGGATCTTGGCATAGCGTTCATAGGTGCGCAGCGCATAGCCGCCGGTCGCAACGAAATCGACGATACGCTCGAACAGCTCCCAGGTGAGCCCGGAATAGGGTGAAGCGCTGGTGATTTCGCCGTAGAGCTCCAAGGCATCGAAGGGTTCGGCGCAGGCCATGCCAAGAACGTGCTGGGCCAGAACATCAAGCGCGCCTTCCCCAACGGGCGGCGTATCCTGTGCGCCCAGATAATTGGCATCGAGCGCGGCCTGACATTCCATGACCTCGAAACGATTGGCAGGCACAAGGATCGCTTTTGACGGCTCGTCCATCCGGTGGTTTGAACGACCGATGCGCTGCGCCAGACGGGATGCACCCTTTGGCGCGCCGACATGCACCACCAGATCCACATCGCCCCAATCAAGTCCCATGTCTAGCGTCGAGGTCGCCACCACCGCGCGCAGTCTGTTCGCGCTCATGGCAGCTTCCACTTTGCGCCTCTGTCCCGCATCGAGAGAGCCATGATGCAACGCGATCGGCAAATTATCTTCGTTGATGGTCCAAAGCTCCTGAAACAGGAGCTCAGCCTGAAAGCGCGTATTGACGAAAATCAGCGTCGTCTTGTGCTTCCGGATCTCTTCATAGACGGCCGGAATGGCATAGGTGGCTACATGCCCGGACCAGGGTATGCGGTCCTCCGTCGTCATGATGGTGATGTCCGGTGCCGCGCCGCCCGTCACATGCACAAGACCGGCCGGTGCTTCCGGCCCATCATCCTGCGGCGTATTCTGCGGGACAAGCCAACGCCTCAGATCCATGGGATCGGAAACCGTGGCCGAGAGCCCGATGGTGCGAAGACCAGGCGCATGTCGTCTCAACCGGGCCAGACCAAGCGACAGCAGGTGGCCTCGCTTCGATGTGACAAGCGAGTGCAGTTCATCAAGGACCACATATTTCAGATCCTTGAAGAAGCGCTCCGCTTCCTTGTTGGCCAGAAGCAAGGCCAGTTGCTCGGGGGTCGTCAGCAAGATATCCGGCGGGTTCGTCTTCTGGCGCTGGCGCTTGGCCTGCGGCGTATCCCCCGTGCGGTTCTCGATAGACACCGGAAGTCCCATTTCGGAAACCGGCTTCATGAGGTTGCGTTCGATATCGACCGCCAGCGCCTTCAGCGGCGAAATGTAGAGGGTGTGGACACCCACAAAGGGCGACCCCGGCGGGAGTTGGCCGCGCCGGGTCAAGTCGGTCAGCGAGGGTAGAAATCCGGCAAGTGTCTTACCTGCACCAGTTGGTGCAATCAGCAACATATTCTCGCCGGATGTCGAACGTGCAAGCAATTCCAGCTGGTGCGCACGCGGCGACCAGCCTTTCTCGCCGAACCATTTCAGGAAGGGGCGAGGCAGGAGGTCCGGCAGGGCGTTCTGATAATCGGCCAAGGTCTTTTCCACGCGGTCAGAAGTAACGATTTCCGCCTGAAAAAGAAGGGGTCAGAGCAATTCCAGCAAAGTGAGAGGCGGTTTTGCGTCCGGAATTGCGGAAAACAAGAGATAGAGCGTTCAGCCGGGAACGCTCTATCGGACTATATATCGGTCGGTGCGGTGATTGATGGCAAGCGTCAGGTTCAATGTCACCGCCGCGAGGATCGAGCACAGGATGACGAAGGGTGTGGCTACCAGAAAGGCCAGAGCCAGAACGACGAGATCGAGACCCAGTTGTACGAAGCCAGCACGCCAGCCAAGCCGGTCCTGCAGGTAAAGCGCAAGAATGCCGAAACCGCCGAGGCTTGCACGATGGCGGAACAAGGCGAGCATGCCGGTTCCGATGAGAAGTCCGCCGAAGAGCGCGGCAACGAGCGGATCTATGCCAGCGATCGGAATGAGAGACGGCAGTACCTCCGTCAAAACAGACGTCAGGGCGACGGCCGTGAAGGTCTTGATCGTGAAAGCCAAGCCCAGACGCTTGTAGGCCAGCCAGTAGAACGGAAGGTTAAGCGCGAAGAAGACCACGCCGAAGCTGAAACCCGTGGAGTAGCGAAGCAGGAAGCCGAGACCCGCCGTACCACCAATCAACAAATGAGCCGCCGAGAGAAGTGTTACGCCCAGTGCTGCAAGCATGGACCCGGCAACCACGCCCTGCATATCCTCGATGATGGAGTGCCGATCCGTGCTGGATGCCCAGAATCCGACCGGAGACTTGCCTTCGCTTACATTCGCCATCAGCGCACCACGATATAGCGATCCGACCGGTGATTGATCGCCAGAAACAGATTGAGAACCACCGCGCCGACAATGGACCAGAGAACAATGCCCGGTTCAAGCAGGAGAAAGGCCGCCGCCATGACGCAGGCATCGAAGGCCAGCTGAATGAGGCCCGCCTGGATGCCAAAACGCTCCTGGACATAGATTGCGAGGATGCCAACGCCGCCAAGGCTTGCACGGTGCCGATAAAGGGCGAGCAGGCCGAAACCTAGCAAAAGACCGCCCATCAGCGCACCCCAGAAGGGATGAAGATACCCAATCAACAGGTAGCGTTGCTCAAGCTCGGTCATGATTGACACCAGCCCGATGGCAATGAAGGTCTTGGCCGTAAAGGCGAAGCCCAATCGTTTGAAGGACAGCCAATAGAAGGGAAGATTGACGATGAAGAACAGAAGGCCGAACGAGATGTTGAATGCATAGTGCAGCAGAAAGGCAACGCCAGCCGTGCCGCCCGTGAGCAGGCCAACACGGTTCAACAAGTAAAACCCGAGCGCAGAAATCAGTGCGCCGCAAATGAGACCCTGGCTATCTTCAGCGAGTGTGTGACGCGACGGATCCGTGCTGTAGAAACCCAATGCCATCTTCTGCGCCATCTCCGAAGTCTCCGTCTATCTGTCCCGACGCTTCGATTGTGCGCCGCAGCATTTGCGAAATCAAGATAGGACAGTACTCCTGACGCAAAAGACAAGAATCGTACAAATCAGGCGCGTTTGCGCGCAAGAAAAAGGATGCCGTGAACCGGTTTTCCGGCATCCATTCGAATGTCCGTACGAGACAAGGCCACGAGATCAAAACCATGGCTTGCCAGAAGTGTCTCGATATAGCTTTGCGTATGCGCGTAGCGGAGTGATTGCTGCAGGACGAAGCCGTCCGTAGAACTACCAGCATCTTCGACGGAAAAAGCGAAAAGACCGCGAGGTTTCAGCAGTTCATCAGCCAGCGCAAACGGGACATCCAGATTTCCAAGATACATCAACACATCGGCCGCCGAGACGAGATCGGCACGATGGCGTGGCCGGTCCTCGCTGAAGAGCGATGTATCCGCATCCGTGCGGGAGAGATCTGCCTGGCCGAGATGGTGGTAGATGCCCTTTTCCCCGGCCTTTGCCAGCATGTTGGCTGAAAGGTCGAAACCTTCGAGCCTTGCCGTGTCTGATGCGATTTCGACACCAAAGAGACCGGTGCCGCAACCGAGATCGACAGTCAGATCGAACGGTCCATGAGATTGGACAAGTGCAAACAGCTTGGCTGGCACTGAATAATTCAACTTCTCGACCAGCGAGATCTCGAAGCGATCGGCGTAGTCGTCGAACAGCCCTTCGACATAGGCAGAGGGCGGTGCGTCCGGCGCGGGCGTGGCGCCAAGTGCTGCGAGTTTCAGACTTGCGCCGAACAGGCCCTGCCTATCCCTTTTCATCACCTGCTCGAATGCCGCGATTGCTGCTTCGCGCGCACCAGCTTTCTGATGAGCTTCTCCGGCCAACAGCCAGCCCGCTGTCCAATCGGGTGCGATTTCGAGAGCCTGCTCGAAGAGTTCGGCGGCTGCGGCATGATCGCCACTTTCCGCCAGCATCCGGGCATAATCGGCGCGCCGATCGGCAATGACATCACCGGAAGAAAACTGGTTGGCGCTCATGACTTGAAACCGGCTCGTTGCATTTGCGGCATCTGAACCAAGCCACAAAAAAACTCAAGTTCTATCGGAATGCCTGCGTCTAAACTTGCGACAGAGCACCTGCGAAACTATGTCTCATCCGTCTCAACACACTTTAAGGGCCAGGAATGTCTGATCAGATGAACCGAATGCTGGGCGATTCGCCAGCCCGCACAATCGTGAAACTGATTGTCGTGTCCCTCGTTGTCGGCTTTGTCATGGCGATGTTCGATCTCCATCCCTGGGACATCGTTTATGGCATCCGAAATCTGGTTCTGGACCTCTGGTATCGCGGATTCCATGCGCTGGGCGCCGTTGGTGATTACCTGATCGCCGGTGCGGTCATCGTCATACCAGCCTTCATTCTCCTGCGTATTTTCAGCTACAGACGCTAATGACACCGAATCTCGTCTTAAATTCCCGACGTATATTTCTGCTTGGCTGCGGCAGTGCGCTTCTCGTGACAGCCGGATGCGTAACGACCACCGGCCCAGCAAAAGTCGATGGCGCGACGGACGATACCAGGGCCGCGCTGCCATTGGTCAATGAACTGCGAAAGAAGCATGGTCTTTCGCCCCTGTCTGCAAGCGTGCCCACGGGACGGGCGGCGGCAGAGCAGGCTGTGCGTATGGCGAAAGCCAACCAGATGAGCCATCTCATTGGCTTTGGGGATGATTATGGCGCGCGGATGAAGCGCAATGACGTGCCTTTGCCCGCTGCCGAAAACATTGCAAGCGGTCAAACCACGGTTACGGAAGCAGTGCAGGCTTGGATCGATTCCCCCAAGCACCTTCAAAACATGCTCGGCAGTTACAATCGTGTAGGTGTCGCCGTGGCACGCTCGCCGTCCACCAATCGCACTTATTGGGCGATGGTACTGTCTGCCTGACTTGAAACAGCCTTCATGGCCTGACGTCGATCTAGAGCTTATCGCGATCTTTCAGATTCGCTCCTGACGCTCTAACTCTTTGTGTTGACGCATGTCGTTATCGCAAAACCGCTGCACACTTTTACGCAACATGCTTTGGCTTCGGGCTCAAGCGCCCGGAGCGACCATCCAGATCCCGATACGCAGACCGATTGCACACAACAGGAGGCAACCGAATGTGAGTGCGGGCAAGTTGAGATGTATGTTCATCTTCCCATCCTCGTTCAATGTTACAGAAGGTAACATAGAGTGAGGATATCACCAAATGCTCAAGATTAACCGAACAATTTAGTGAATGTGGCGAAAAGCCGCCGTCTGGCTTTCCGACAAGTCAGAGAGGTCTGGATGCCCAGGCATCAAGACTGGTATCACGCAATTCCGTGACAGACCTGACGTCCAGACGATCGAGTTCCGCGCCAAGTCCCCTCACGATATCGGCAGCGAGGCCCGGTCCCCGATAGACCATGCAGGAATAAAGCTGCACGAGATCGGCACCGGCCCGGATTTTTTCGAGCGCCGTCTTCGCCGAAGATACACCGCCAACGCCGATGATGGGCAGGTTCGGACCAACGCGCTTGCGCATCTTTGCCAGTACCGTGGTTGAGCGGGAAAACAGCGGCTTGCCGGAAAGGCCTCCCGTTTCCCTGGACTGCGCCTCATCGCGCAAGCCGTCGCGGGAAAGCGTGGTGTTGGAAACGATCAAACCGTCCAGCGGATGTGCCAGCGCTTCGGCTGCGATATCATCCATTCCTTCCTCGGTCAGGTCCGGCGCGATCTTCAGCAAGACCGGAACAGTTTTCCCCGTTCTGGCTGCTTCCTCATCGCGGGTTGCAAGCACTGCGCTCAACAGTGCCGAAAGGCTTTCGCGGGCCTGAAGGTCGCGCAAGCCAGGCGTATTGGGGGAGGAGATATTGGCGGTAAAGTAGCGGGCGACATCATAGAAGCGGCGAATGCCGAGCACATAGTCGCCAATGCGGTCTTCACTATCCTTGTTGGCACCGATGTTGACGCCGACAATGCCCTGAATTTTCGTTGCCAGCAGTCGAGCGAGTGCCGCCTCGTGACCCTCATTGTTGAAGCCAAGCCGGTTGATCACCGCCTCATCCCTGGTCAGGCGGAAAATGCGTGGCTTGGGATTTCCATCCTGAGGTTTTGGTGTGACGGTGCCGACCTCCGTAAAGCCGAAGCCGAGACGAAGGATTGCCCCCGGCACCTCGGCATTCTTGTCATAGCCTGCAGCAAGGCCGACAGGATTGGGAAACTCCAGACCGCCCAAGGAAACCCGCAAGCGCGGATCGGGCGGCAGATGAACCGATGGAAGAAGCCCGGATCTCAAAGCTGCGATCGAAGCACCATGAGCCGTTTCAGGATCGAGGAGAAAAAGAGCATTGCGGGCGAGATCGAAAATCGGCATCAGACAAGCTCCTCTGGAAATACATGCGATCCATCTGGTCCCACAGGCAGGGGGCGCTTCCAGATGACCGCATCGAGCGTCAGGCTTGCATAGAGATGGGGAAAGAGATTACCGCCGCGAGACGGTTCATACTTCAACTGCTCCCCCAGACGATCGGCATCAATGGCGACCAGCAGCAGACCTGCCTGCCCCTTGAAGTGGCGGGCTGCGGTTTCGCGCACCTGGCTTGCGGTGGAGAAATGAATGAAGCCATCCGCCAGATCGACAGGCGCACCCTCGAAACGGCCTGATTGTTCGGCGCTTGCCCAAAGGGGTTCTGGCACGATCTTATAGATGACATGACTCATTGCGATGATCCGGCTGTGTCCTAGCTTATACCCTGCGCTTTGCCGCAAACGGGCGCACTTGTCCATCGCATCGGTAGCATTACTCGAAAATGCGATATTGGGAGGAAATAGCAATGTCGGCTCGCGCCATCTTTACCACCACCGTTCTGCTTCTCTCCAGCGGTGCCGTCCTGGCGCAGAGTGCTGCGGATCCTGCACGCTTTCAACTGGAGCGGACAGAAAAGGGCTTCATCCGCCTCGACAAGCAAACCGGCGACGTAAGCTTCTGCCGGGAGGAGGCTTCGGGACTGACATGCCGTCTGGCTGCCGACGAGCGAAAGGCCTTCGAGCAGGAACTCGATGCGCTCGACAAGCGCGTCACCCAGTTGGAGACCAAAAGCTCATCCCGCACATCGGGGCTCCCAAGCGACGAGGAGGTCGAAAAATCACTTTCGATCATGGAACGGTTCTTCCAGAGGTTCATGGATATTATCGGCGAACGGCGCGACGAACAGGATTACGATCCCAACAGGACCTGAAACCGCTGGACCCCAAGACCTGCCCCCCTTAAACTTGGGCTTGTTTGATGCTTTTCAGAACGCTAAAATTCGTATCCTGGAAGGCTGGCATGCTCTTGGGAGGGGGTATGGATATGCAGGAACTCACCATCATCATTGCGGATGATCACCCGCTGTTTCGCGGCGCGCTTCGCCAGGCACTCAATACGGTGGCCGAGCAGCCTCACATCATTGAGGCCGGAACTTTCGAGGACGCACGAAAGGCAGTGCGAAGCCAGCCGGAAGCGGATCTTATGTTGCTGGATCTTGCCATGCCGGGTGTGAGCGGCTTCTCAGGGCTGATGTCCATGCGGGCAGAGTTCAGCAGCCTGCCTATCATGATTGTCTCAGCGACGGATGACGGCGCGACTGTGCGGCGCGCCATGGAACTAGGCGCGTCGGGCTTCATCTCCAAATCTTCGGGACTGGACGATATTCGCAGCGCCATCGAAGCCGTTCTGGCCGGCGACGTCTGGTTCCCATCACAGGGTGAGCGGGATGCCGAAGAAGATCCGGCCGTCGTGGAACTGATCGAGCGATTGAAGACCCTGACACCACAGCAGACGCGCGTTCTATCCATGCTCGCCGAAGGTCTGCTCAACAAGCAGATCGCCTACGAACTCGGCGTTTCCGAAGCAACGATCAAGGCGCATGTTTCAGCGATCCTGTTGAAGCTCAACGTCGATAGCCGAACCCAGGCGGTCATCAAGCTTGGCAAGGTCAACATGGCCATGGTTGCTTGACTGCTTTTTAAGGAAAGGATTTTATTCCTTTTTTTCTTTACGTCCGACGAAATTTTGGCTAAAGCTCCATGAAACTTCCGGGCGTGGAAGTGTTTAATCGTGTGTGGGGCGGTGACACCCTGAGACGAGAACACCTCCAGATTGCGCGGAGCTTCAGCCCTATGCTGCGTCACCGAATGTACGCGGTTTCGGGATCCGTAGCATTGATCGGAACTGTTTCATCCAGTTGTTGGAATACAGGCGAACTGCCATGGGGCATTCGACCGGATCGCACGAAAGAGGCGGATATGAGTGAGACAAGTCGCGAAGCCATTTCCCTCTTGCAGGCCGTCCAGACTGAGCAGGTTGGCAAGGCAAGCGCTCTGTCCCGATCCGCCCTGTCACATAGCGGGATATGGCAGGCAATCGATACACTTGCCGAGAAGCACAAACTTTCGGCATCGGGCCTTGCCCGTCGGGCGGGCCTGGATCCCACATCTTTCAACAAGTCGAAGCGCCTGGGGCCGGATGGACGGGAGCGCTGGCCATCCACGGAATCCATTTCCAAGGTTTTGGAAGCCACAGGCGCATCTCTGGATGAATTCCTGGGCTATCTGGCGCCGACTGGTACTCCACGTATGCCTGACGGAGTTTTTCTGCCGCAAATGAGTTCCATCCCCCTGCTCGGCTTTGCCCAGGCTGGAGCCGGAGGTTTCTTTGACGATGGGGGCTTTCCTGCCGGTCAAGGGTGGGATGTGGTGGAGTTTCCCGCCGCCGTTTCGAAGCACAACAATGTCTATGCTCTCGAAGTTCAGGACGATTCCATGCTGCCACTCTATCGAGACGGTGATCGATTGATCGTGGAGCCCGGCGCGCAGGTTCGAAAGGGAGACCGCGTTGTTGTCAAGACACGCGAAGGAGAGGTGATGGCGAAGGTTCTTGCACGGCAGAGTGCGCGCTCAATTGAGCTTTCCTCGCTTAATCCCGACCATCCGAACCGCAATTTTGCAGTTGAAGACATCGATTGGATCGCCCGTATCATCTGGGCCAGCCAATGAGGCAAGGCTGGTAGAGAGGTCAAGCTGCTTCAGTAGAAGCCGTTGGGGAAGTAGCGAAGATAGATGTCCTGTAGTCGCCCTTTTGCAGCCAGTTGAGCCAGAGCATAGTCGACGGCCGCCGTCAGTTGAACCGCATTTCCCTTGCGAAGCATGACCGCGAACCCTTCACCCAGATAATGCTGAGACAGGTAGGGGCCATCCAGCAGAACGCAGCACTTTTCTGCAGCAGGACTGGCGACCCAGAAGGGTACTCTCACGCCATCTGCGAGGATTGCATCGACTTTGCCTTCCTTGAGTGAAGAGAACAATTCTTCCTGCCCGTTCACAGGAACGGCCACGAGTTTTGGGAAGAATGCTCCAAGCATTTTCTCGTGCGCGGTATTGGCGATTACACCAACTTTCCGTCCTGCCAAAGCGTCTCCTGCCCGGCCAGACAAACCGAGTTTGCCTTGTACAGCGAACCGGGCTGGCAGAAACAAATAGGGTCTGGAGAAAGAAAACTTCTGCCGCAAGCTGGACGTTATCGCAATTCCAGACATCACGGCTTCACCGTTTCCAGCCTCGAGAGCCCCCTCCAGATCTGCGTACGGCATAGCCTGGACCTGACATTTGGCCTCGATGTTCAGCTCTCTACACACCTCTCTGATCACATCTACGTGATAACCAGCCAGTCGTCCGGTCTGATCGACGAAATTGAACGGAGGAAAATCAGACGCCGTCAATATGCGAAAGCGAGCAAGGTTTGACAAATCAGGCTTGGTTAAACGTTCATTCGGGTCCGATAGGACAGGTACGCCCCCGAGGTTCTCCGCAGCCTGAGATACTTGAACATAAATTATTGAAATAATTGATAAAATAAGAAGAAATGCAACTCTAAATCCAGGCTTTATTTCTCGAATAAAACTCATTAGTTGCAATCCTGTCATCCATATCGAAGTATCGGCAACGGCCTATCACGGTGTACCAGCTTGACCGTTTCGGGGGAATATCAAGAGGACATTCTTGACTCCAAGATATCAGAGGGCTCGCAACATGAGCCCTCGCCTGCACGCAAAAGAGAACTTTTGCCGGACCTCGATGAGGCAGGGGCTCTTCGCCTGCTGGGTGTTTCTCGTACGCTCGTCAGCAGGCTGTCACGGCAGGCGGCCATAAATCAATCCTCGCTTGAGGAGGAATTGCTGGCGAACCGGCATATTGACGAAGAACGGCATTTCGAAGCCATGGCTGAAATGCTCGGACTGCCTTTTACGGCGAAGATCAACGGAGACAATGTTCAGGATCTCCCGCGGCTGGACAGTCAGCTTCAATACCCCACTCAAGTGCGGGTTATCGAACGGCATCGCGCCCCTAAGGTTGCTATCGTTCCGCAGGCTGCGAGGCTCGGCGCCACAGCGGAACTCCTCAGAAAACTTCCGGATCTTCGTCAGACTTTGGTCGTCACCACGCCGTCCGCCATTCGAAAGGCAGTGTGGACATGCGGAGCAGAACGGCGCGTGCGCTCTGTTGTTTTCCATCTTTTCGAAACTGCGCCTGATGCATCAGCCCGCATTGTCGCTTCCGGCAAGCAGGGCTTTCTCGGTGGCGGGATCCTTGCAGCCTTGCTGTTGATCCTGTTGCATGCCCCCGCACTCATGCTGCCGCTGATCCACGTCATTCTTTCTGTTTCCTATCTATTTGCAATCATTCTACGCATTGTTGCCTTGGTCCTTTTAAGGAAACAGTCGCCGCCACCACGCCTTATCGACCTTCCCCCTGCCCTTCCGCGCTATTGCGTCATGGTCGCCCTTTACAAAGAGGCGGAAGTCGCAGCACAACTTATTCGCAGTTTGGAGCGTCTCGAATGGCCAAGCGCCCGGCTGGATATCAAGCTCGTTTGTGAGGCCGACGACCTCGACACACTGACCGCCCTCAAGCAGGTCCGGCTGCCGCCGAATTTCGAGGTCGTTGAAGTGCCACCCTGTGCTCCGCGAACAAAGCCGAAAGCGCTGAGTTATGCCTTGGCTGGAGTTCGCGGTGAATACCTGACCATCTACGATGCGGAAGACAGACCGCACCCCAAGCAATTGCTTGAGGCATATACCCGGTTTGTTGCGGCACCTCCCGACGTCGCCTGCCTCCAATCGCCTCTCGTTATCGGCAATCCAGAGAAGAGCTCGGTCAGTGCCTTGTTTGCACTCGAATATGCCGCCCTCTTCCGCGGTCTCCTGCCCATGCTGGCCCGGTTCAGATTGCCGCTACCACTTGGCGGGACATCCAATCATTTCAAAACCGATGTCCTACGCGAGGTTGGAGCCTGGGACCCATTCAACGTGACAGAAGATGCGGATCTCGGAATGCGGCTGTTTCGCCACGGATACCGGGCTGAGACCCTGCGTTATCAGACTGTCGAGGATGCGCCCGTGAATTACAATATCTGGCTCGGCCAACGTGTTCGCTGGTTCAAGGGATGGTTCCAAACCTGGCTCGTGATCATGCGCAACCCGGGCAAGGCGACACACGAGTTGGGTTTTCCAGCCATGCTGACATTCCAGCTCATGATTGGCGGCATGCTGCTCTCAGCCCTGATGCACCCGCTCACGCCCGTTCTTCTCATATCGATTCTCTACCGGGTCTTTATCGACATTGACAGCGGTTCGAGCCTCACGACTCGCGCTCTGGTCGTGCTGGATCTCTTCAATGTGTTTGGCAGCTACGCCGTGTTTCTCCTGCTCGGCCTGAAGTGCATGGTTGCAGAAGAAAAGCGGAGGGTGGGATGGCGGTGGATGGCTCTTCCCTATTATTGGATGATGGTGTCGAGGGCCGCCTGGCGCGCTGCGAATGAACTGCGGACACGCCCATTCTTCTGGCACAAGACGCCTCACAGGCCACGTGATGAGGCCGCAATGCCGGATGGATGATTGCGTCGGCTGGATTTGGAGCGGGTGAAGGGAATCGAACCCTCGTATTCAGCTTGGGAAGCTGCTGCTCTACCATTGAGCTACACCCGCGCTCGACATTCGAGAACTAGCATCGGCGTCATGCACCATCAAGCAAAAATGCGTCTTTCCGCGTATCCGCATCGCGGGCCGTGAAGCCTATAGCTTGAAATGCTTGGAGAGCTTGAGACCCTGCGCCTGATAGTTGGAACCGAGACCGGTGCCATAAAGGCCTTGCGGCCGTTCGAGCATGTGCTCGTAAACCAGCCGTCCGACAATCTGCCCATGCTCCAGAATGAACGGAACCTCGTGACTGCGAACTTCCAGGACTGCACGACTGCCTGAGCCACCTGCAGCAGCATGGCCAAACCCCGGATCGAAGAAACCGGCATAATGCACGCGAAACTCTCCGACGAGTGGATCGTAAGGGGTCATCTCGGCGGCATAGGAGGGCGGCACATGGACTGCTTCGCGCGAGACCAGAATGTAGAACTCATCCGGATCGAGGATCAGTTCATTGCGTCCACGGCTGTAGATCGGCTCCCAGAAATCCAGAACCTCGTGCTGAGCTTTCCTGTCGACATCGATGACCGAGGTATGATGTTTGCCTCTGTAGCCAATCAAGCCTTCGGGACCGGTTCCCTTCAAATCGATGGAGAGCGCAATGCCACCGCCTGAAACATTGGGCGTTTCGCTTGCGACCAGCGTTTCAGCCGCGTGCAGTTCCACAAGATCCGCCTCGCTCAACAGCGCATTGCCCACTCTGAAGCGGATCTGCGAAAGCCGGGAGCCGCGGCGAACGATGACAGGGAAAGTGCGCGGCGAGATCTCCAGATAGAGAGGGCCGCTGTAACCGGCGGGAATCTTGTCGAATTCCTGGGCGTGGTCAACCATCACGCGCGTGAAGATATCGAGCCTTCCCGTCGAGCTTTTCGGATTGGTGGACGCAGAGAGTTCCGCAGGCAGATCAAGGCTTTCCATCAGCGGCACGATGTAGACGCAGCCTGTCTCAAGCACAGCGCCATGTTCCAGATCGATCTCATGCAGCGTCAGCCGGTCGAGCTTGCTTGCAACCGTGCTGCTGCGGCCCGGCATGAAGCTGGCGCGCACCCGCAGGGCCTTGGAGCCCAGTCGAAGATCGAGGCTTGCCGGCTGGATCTGGTCACCATCCAGTGGCGCCTCGGATTTCAATTGACCCTCGGCGAAGAGTGCCTTGATCGCACGATCTGCCAGAATACCCGCTGTACGTTCCATAAACCCTATCCTTCAATCGCGCGACAAAAGCAAAAGCAGGGAATTGACGCAAGCTCTGCTTGGGCGTAAGGCATGCTTATCCCGTGGTGATTTGGCCGGTCGGCTTGCAGCCACGTTAAACAAGTGGCTAAAGGACCGGGTGCGAACCGGTCCCATTGCGACCGGTTTTTTTGTTTTGAAGTGGTAACACGACATGAGCAAGACCTGGCGCCCCGCAACGAAGCTCGTCCATGAAGGCACGTTGCGCTCCCCTTACGGCGAAACTTCCGAAGCGATTTTCCTGACTCAAGGCTTTGTATACGAGAGCTCCGCCTCCGCCGAAGCCCGGTTCAAAGGCGAGACCGACGGCTTCATCTACGCGCGCTACGGCAGCCCGACAAACGACATGTTCGAAAAGCGCATGATTGCGTTGGAAGGCGCTGAAGATGCTCGCGCCACCGCATCCGGCATGGCTGCCGTGGCCGCCGCCATTCTTTGTCAGGTGAAGGCTGGCGATCATATCGTCGCGGCACGCGCACTTTTCGGATCCTGCCGCTACATCGTCGAAACACTGGCACCAAAATACGGTGTGGAGTGCACGCTGGTCGATGGCCGTGACATCACGAACTGGGAGGCGGCAGTCCGCCCGAACACCAAGGTGTTCTTCCTCGAGAGCCCGACGAACCCGACGCTTGAAGTGGTAGACATTGCCGCGGTTGCCGCACTCGCCAACCAGATCGGCGTCAAGGTTGTCGTCGACAACGTATTCGCGACTCCCCTCTTTCAGAAGCCGCTGGAACTTGGCGCTCATATCGTCGTCTATTCGGCAACCAAACACATTGATGGTCAGGGCCGCTGCCTCGGCGGTATCGTGCTGTCCGACAAGCAGTGGATCGACGAAAACCTGCACGACTATTTCCGCCATACCGGTCCGGCCATGTCACCCTTCAACGCGTGGACATTGTTGAAGGGCCTCGAAACCCTGCCGCTGCGCGTGAAGCAACAGACGGAAAATGCCGCCAAGATTGCCGACTTCCTGGCGGACCAGACCAAGGTTGCCAAGGTCATCTATCCAGGACGCAAGGACCATCCGCAGGCGGATATCATCGCCAAGCAGATGACGGGTGGCTCAACGCTGGTCTGCTTCGAACTGAAGGGCGGCAAGGAGGCGGCATTCGCACTTCAGGACGCCTTGAAGGTCGTGCGCATCTCCAACAATCTCGGCGACGCGAAAAGTCTGATCACCCATCCCGCAACAACGACGCACAAAAACCTTTCTGAAGAAGGCCGTGCGGAGGCGGGTATCACCGGCGGCACCTTGCGGCTTTCCTGCGGTATCGAGGATGCCGAGGATCTGATCGACGATCTGTCTCAGGCGATTGCCAAGATCGGCGGCTGACCAACTACTCGACAGACACAGCGGACTGCAATGCTGTTTCATGCAGATCCGCGGTGTTTGGCCGGTCCATCAAAGGGCCTTAAATCGATGTTTACCTTGACGGTTAGCATTAACCGCTGAAACTCCATGTTTTTGCTGGAGGATTTCCGCGTCTTTCTTGACCCTGCCCGCAAGCTGTACGATATCCGTACATCAAGGCAGTGAGGTGTCGCCTATGTATCGCGCACGGACGAAGGATATCGAAGTCGAAGTGGAGCCCTATTATCTGGAGGAGCAATCCGATCCGGAAGATGGCCGCTACGTCTGGGGATACCGTATCGTTATTGCCAATCATTCGGATACGACAGTCCAGTTGATCCATCGCTACTGGCACATCACGGATGAAAACGGGCTGGTGGATGAGGTCGAGGGACCGGGGGTGGTCGGCGAACAGCCGCGCCTGGAACCAGGGGATACCTACGAATATTCTTCCGGCTGCCCACTCGATACGCCATCCGGCATCATGTTCGGCCATTATCAGATGCAGACGGATGACGGCCGCACCTTCATCGTGGACATTCCAGCCTTCTCGCTGGATTCGCCGGGCCTGCTGCGCATACTGAACTGACTGCCAGTGGACTGGAAGACGGCATGGACACCGTCTTCCTCACGCGCATCACTCGGCGGGCTGGATCTCTGTTATCGGATAGCGATACGTTGTAGAGCAGAACTCGCAGGTAACGGCGATCTCGCCATTATCCTGACTTGCCTCGACTTCCTCTGCAGAAAATCCCGCCAAGACATCCTTGATCTTGTCACGCGAACAGCTGCAACGATCCAGAACCGACTGCGGCTCATAGATCCTCACGCCCCGTTCGTGAAACAACCGGTACAACAGGCGCTCTATCCCGACCTGTGGATCCGTCAGTTCATCGGTATCAACGGTCGAAACCAGCATGCTGGCTTCAGACCAGGCATCATCCTCTGCCAGGTCGTACTCACGCTCATCCCCATCACCGCCATGCAGATCCGGCTGACGCATCCGCTCTGGAGCATCTGGCAGAAACTGCGCCAGCACGCCGCCAGCACGCCAGTTATGGCGGGGTTTACCGCTTTCGTCCCGATCAAAGAGCTCAGCTACGCCCAGCCGCACTTTTGTCGGTATCTGCTCGGACTGACGGAAATAGACGCCCGCAATCTCTTCGAGCGAAGAACCATCGAGCGGCACGATGCCCTGGTAAGGCTGCATTCCGCGGCCCTGGTCAATCGTGAAAGCCAGCACGCCCGCACCCAACAACTCAGGCGGAGATATCCGCCCTGCCTTGACCGACACCGCCAGCGCATCCTCATCGAAACGTGCATAGGCGCGCATATTCTGGGGGCTCGTGAAATCCGCGACCAGCAGATCGACCGGACCATTGCCCTTTGTCTGGACCGTGAAGCGGCCTTCGAACTTCAGCGAGGTGCCGATCAGTGCCGTCAGGACGATGGCTTCCGCCAGCAATCTTGCAACGGGAGCCGGATAGTCATGGCGCCCAAGAATCTGGTTGAGGATCGGGCCCAACTGGACAGCGCGTCCGCGCACATCCAGCCCTTCAACCTGAAAGGGCACGACCTTGTCGTCTCCTGCGAAATGCAGTTCATTCAAATCGACGGTGGCTTCAGCCATAAGTCACTCCTTCACGCCGGAGCCATCCATTTCGCACATAACCCGGTCAAGCGGAACCGCTGAACCGGGGGAAACAGGCCGACGATGTTGTGTTGATACACCTGCTCATGCGGCAGATGCCCATTGGAAAGCCGAGAGATGGGGATGACGTCCCTTCAAGTCAAGCCGAGCAGGAGAGCCGGGTTGAACCGTCGTAATCCCGTCCAGACCGAAGGTCGCTCAGAGAGCACCCAGGCACCACGCTAGAATGGACTTCTGCGCATGGAGGCGGTTTTCCGCTTCGTCGAAAACAACGGACTGCGGACCGTCGATAACTTCGTCCGTCACCTCCTCGCCGCGGTGGGCCGGAAGGCAATGCATGAAGAGGGCGTCGCTTTTCGCCTTCGACATCAACTGTTCGTTGACCTGGAAAGGCTGGAAGATATTGTGACCACGCGCCTTGTGTTCCTGGTTCATGGACACCCAGGTGTCGGTCACGACCATGTCTGCGCCGCTTACCGCTCGCTCTGCCTCATGGCAGAGCATGATCTCGCCGCCATTATTGCGCGACCAGTTCAAGTATTTGTCCAGCGGCTCAGAGCCCAATGGAACCGCCATATTCATGCGATATCCAAAGCGGGCAGCTCCCTCGACGAAGGAATGCAGCACGTTGTTACCATCGCCGGTCCAGGCAAATGTCTTGCCGGTGACAGGCCCACGATGCTCTTCAAAGGTCAGGAGATCGGCCATGATCTGGCAGGGATGCGTTTCATCCGTCAGGCCGTTGATGACCGGAACAGTGGCATGCTCTGCCAATTCCAGCAACCGCTTGTGATCTGTCGTGCGGATCATGATCGCATCGACGTAGCGCGAAAGAACCTTTGCGGTGTCGCCGATGGTTTCCGCGCGCCCCAGCTGCATTTCGGTACCGGAGAGGAAAAGCGTTTCGCCGCCAAGCTGGCGCATTCCGACATCAAAGGAGACGCGTGTGCGCGTGGACGGCTTTTCAAAGATCATGGCGAGCATCTTGCCCGCGAGCGGCTTGTCCGCAGTTCCTGCCTTCGTTGCCTGTTTGCGCGTGCGTGCATCATCCAGGATAGAACGCAGTTCGTTGGAGGAAACGGCCGAGAAATCGAGAAAATGCTTTGCCATGATGCGATCAATCCATCGGGGCGCCATCCGGCGGCCCTTTTCGTTTCAAAAACCCAGGTTCAAGCTGACTTCTTCAACTGGTCCCGTTGCAACTTCTCAGCGGCGCGCTCGATACGGGCAATACCCTCCCGCGCCTCTTCGGCTGTTACAACGAGCGGCGGCAGAAGGCGAATGACGTTGTCGCCTGCCGGTACTCCCAGCAGGTGCTCGTCACGCATGGCAGTCGCAAGTTCCCCAGCTGGAACGACGGCCTTGATGCCCAGCATCAGGCCCTCGCCGCGGATCTCTTCGATCACGCCGGGGAACCGGTCCTTCAACGCCGCAAGACCTTGCCGGAAAACGAGGGCGACATCTCGAACATTCTGCAGGAAGCCTTCCTCAAGGACGACATCGAGCACGGCATTCCCCACGGCCATGGCAAGCGGATTGCCGCCATAGGTCGTTCCATGCACGCCAGGCTTCATGCCGGACGCCGCTTCAGCCGTTGCAAGGCAGGCGCCGAAAGGAAAACCGCCGCCAATGCCCTTGGCGACTGCCATGATGTCTGGCGTCACGCCAGACCACTCATAGGCGAAGAACTTGCCGGTACGTCCAACGCCGGTCTGGACCTCATCGAACATGAGCAGGAGGCCATGCTCGTCACACAGATCGCGCAGTGTCTTCAGAAACTCCTTTTCGACCACACGAATACCGCCCTCACCCTGGATCGGTTCGATCAGGATAGCGGCAGTGTTCTCGGTAATCGCAGCCTTCAGTGCGTCCAGATTGCCGAAGGGAACCTGGTCGAAGCCCGGCGCCTTTGGTCCGAAGCCTTCCAGATACTTTTCCTGGCCACCTGCGGCGATGGTCGCAATCGTACGACCGTGGAACGCGCCCTCGAAGGTGATGATGTGGAATTTCTCCGCATGGCCCTTTGAATAGTGATAGCGACGCGCGGTCTTGATGGCGCATTCGAGCGCTTCAGCACCCGAGTTGGTGAAGAACACCTTGTCGGCAAAGGTCGCATCGACCAGACGGCGCGCGAGACGCTCCTGATCCGGAATTTCATAGAGGTTCGACAGATGCCAGACCTTCTCAGCCTGCGATTTCAGCGTCTCAACCAGATGCGGGTTGGAATGACCGCACGAGGTGACGGCAACGCCCGCACCAAAATCGAGATATCGCTCTCCCGTTTCCGTCACGAGCCAGACGCCCTCACCGCGCACGAAGCGCAATGGAGCCCTTGCAAACGTGTCGAAAAGCGCGGCTTCAGCCATGGCGACATCACTCCTTGAGGCAAAAAATCCAACCGGCGGTGGCATGCGCCACCAGAAATCAAAATGCCGCCCCAAAGGACGGCGTCGGCACTATCCGCATTTAGCTACTCCCTGTCAACAAAAGCGTTGATTCACAGCGGAAAACGGCGACAAAGGCGGCTTGACTGCCACTCAACTCTCTGTGGCAAAAATGACTCGCCTTTCAAGCAAGTTGGGGAAAACCCGGAAATCGATTCGCAGCGATTCCGCCGACTCTTGTCAGCGAGTCCGGCGCCCATTAGGTTAATCATCAATTACTAGACTGCATGCGGCGGAACTAGTCACCAAAAGTATAGATATAGTATGCGCGGCGAATTACTTTCGCCGTAACGGTGAGAGATTCTGTCTTCTAATGCGTGCTCAAGGCGGAGAGACTGCATGAACTGGACAGACGAACGCGTCGAGAAGTTGAAACGGCTATGGGCCGAAGGCCTGAGCGCGAGCCAGATTGCCGCACAGCTGGGTGGCGTCAGCCGCAATGCCGTGATTGGCAAGGTGCACCGTCTCAACCTCCCTGGTCGCGTGAAGGCAGGCGGTCCGGCCACCCCGACCCGCGCTCCAAAGCGTCCTGCGGCACCGCCCGCGGCACGGCCAGCAACTTTCGCTGCAAGGCCAACGTCCGCGCCTGCGCCGGCAAACCGTTCGGTTCCTCGTCCGGCCAATATCATTTCCTCGACAGACAACATGGACATTACTGTCCTTGAGCCGACGGAACTGGTGCCGGTCAATGATCGTGCAATGCCCGAGGCGCGTCGCCTGGTCCTGACCGAGTTGACGGAGCGCACCTGCAAGTGGCCGGTAGGCGATCCTTTGAAGGAAGACTTTCACTTCTGCGGCGCAGAAGCCTGTGATGGCTCGCCCTACTGCAAGTACCACGCCCGCATGGCCTACCAGCCTGTGACGGAGCGCCGGAGAGCGGCAAATGCCGTTTCCCGCGGCTGATCGTTAGACACATCCAGGTTTTCGAAAAACGGGCCGCGCGCCCGTTTTTTTGTACCTTGTCCTTGGGCAACAAAAAACCCGGCCTTCGCCGGGCCTGTTCGTCTCGATCCTGGAGAGCCTCTCAGGATTCCATAGAGTAGCCGGCACCGCGAACCGTGCGGATGACATCCTGCATGTTCGAGAAATTCAGGGCCTTGCGCAGGCGCCCGACATGCACATCCACTGTTCGCTCATCCACGTAGATATCGTGACCCCAGACGCCGTCGAGCAACTGCGATCGTGAAAACACACGTCCCGGCGAGGCCATCAGGAACTCCAGCAGGCGAAACTCCGTCGGACCCAACCGCACTTCTCGGCTCTTGCGGTGAACGCGATGCGTTTCCCGATCCAGTTCGATATCACCGCACTTCAGGACGCTGGACAAGACTTCAGGCTTTGCGCGGCGCAGCATGGCTTTGACGCGGGCCATGAGTTCCGGCGTCGAAAAGGGCTTCACGACGTAATCATCGGCGCCGGTTGCGAGGCCACGAACGCGCTCGTTTTCCTCGCCCCGCGCCGTCAGCATGATGATCGGCAGGCGTTCGGTTTCCGCCCGCATGCGCAGCCGGCGGCAGAGTTCGATACCGGATACGCCAGGAAGCATCCAATCCAAGATCAAAAGGTCCGGAACACGTTCCTGTAACCGGATTTCGGCTTCGTCACCCCGCAGAATGGTTTCGACTTCGTAGCCCTCAGACTCAAGATTGTAGCGCAGGAGAACGCTGAGCGCCTCCTCATCTTCGACAACCGCAACTTTCGGCTGCATGGCAATCACTCCGTTCCGGCTTACTCGACGACAGCGCCCAATGTGTTGGAGCTATCGTCCTTGGGACGTTCTCCCTGTGGCTGTGCACCGGTCGCGATGTAATAGATTGTCTCGGCGATGTTGGTCGCATGGTCGCCAATGCGCTCAATGTTCTTCGCGCAGAACAGAAGATGCGTGCAGGTTGTGATGTTGCGGGGATCTTCCATCATGTAGGTCAGAAGCTCGCGAAACAGCGAGGTGTACATGGCATCGATCTCTTCGTCGCGCTGACGGATCGCTTCAGCCTTTTGGGCGGAACGGTTGGCAAACACGTCCAGAACTTCCTTGAGCTGAACCAGCGCCAGTTCGGAAAGATGCTCCAGCCCACGCGCCAGCTTGCGTGGAACGCCGGTGCCCTGAACGGCAATCACACGCTTGGCGTTGTTCTTGCCAAGGTCGCCGACGCGCTCAAGATCAGCCGCGATCCGAAGCGTACCGATGATTTCACGCAGGTCCGCCGCCATCGGCTGGCGCTTGGCAATCGTAACGATGGCCTTTTCCTGAATTTCGCGCTCGGCATTGTCCAGGATGACGTCGTCGGAAATGACCTTCTGAGCGAGAGCGCTATCGCCGTTCACCAAGGCGTGCACGGCATCGGCGCACATTTGTTCGGCCAACCCGCCCATTTCCGAAATGCGTCGATTGAGATACTTCAGCTCTTCATCAAAGGCTGACATGATATGCGATGACATGGAGTTTTCCTCGGATCTGGAGTGTCAGGGACGGTCAGGATCAGTCGGGCTCAGCCGAAGCGGCCCATGATGTAGTCCTGCGTGCGCTGGTCATCCGGGTTGGTGAACATCTTGTCGGTATCGTTTTCTTCCACCAACTGACCCAGGTGGAACATGGCGGTACGCTGTGATACGCGCGCCGCCTGCTGCATCGAATGCGTCACGATGACGATCGTATAATTGCTGCGCAACTCATGGATCAGTTCTTCCACCTTGGCCGTGGCAATCGGATCGAGTGCCGAGCATGGCTCGTCCATCAGGATCACTTCAGGCGATACGGCGATGGCACGGGCAATGCAGAGGCGCTGCTGCTGGCCGCCGGAAAGACCGGTTCCGGACTCCTGCAGGCGATCCTTCACTTCGTTCCACAAGCCGGCGCGCTGGAGGCTCGCCTCAACGATCTGGTCCATATCGGCTTTCGAGCGGGCAAGGCCGTGGATCCGTGGGCCGTAGGAAATGTTCTCGTAGATCGACTTCGGGAACGGGTTCGGCTTCTGGAAGACCATGCCGACGCGTGCGCGCAATTCCACGACATCGATGGCGGGGTCATAGATGTCATCGCCATCCAGCGTAATCCGGCCCGTCACCCGGCAGTTGTCGATCGTGTCATTCATGCGGTTCAGTGTCCGCAGGAAAGTCGACTTGCCACATCCCGACGGTCCGATCAGCGCCGTTACCGTGTTCTGCCGCACATTCAGGTTCACGTCGAACAAGGCACGCTTCTCCCCGTAATAGACGGAGACGTCCTTGCCGATCATCTTGTAGGAAAGGTCATTCATTCTCTGATCCAGCGCCTTTTCAACTGCTGCTTCGGTCATCATGTTCATAGAACCGTCTCCTTGGCTACCAGCGCCGCTCGAACCGGCGCCGCAAGAGGATCGCGCCGACATTCATGACAATGAGGAAGAGGAGCAGAATGATGATTGCTCCGGATGTGCGTTCGACGAAGGCGCGTTCCGCCTCGTTCGCCCACATGTAGATCTGCACCGGCAGCGCCGTCGACGGGTCCATCGGGGTCGTCGGGAAATTGGCCACGAAGGCGACCATACCGATCAGAAGCAGAGGCGCAGTCTCACCCAAAGCGTGCGCCAGGCCGATGATCGTGCCGGTCAGGATGCCCGGCATGGCAAGCGGCAGAACATGGTGGAAAATGGTCTGCATCTTGGAAGCGCCAAGGCCGAGTGCCGCTGCACGGATCGAGGGCGGAACCGCCTTCAGCGCAGCACGGGTCGCAATGATGATGGTCGGAAGCGTCATCAATGTCAGAACGAAACCACCAACCAGCGAGGCCGAACGCGGCAGGCCCATGAAGTTGATGAATACCGCAAGACCCAGCAGACCGTAGACGATGGATGGCACCGCTGCGAGATTGTTGATGTTGACCTCGATCAGATCCGTGAAGCGGTTCTTGGGCGCGAACTCTTCAAGATAGATGGACGCTGCAACGCCGATGGGCAGCGAGAGCACCAGCACGATCAGCATCATGTAGAACGAGCCGATGAGCGCCACACCGACACCGGCTGCCTCCGGACGGCTCGATGCACCGTTGAAGAAGATGCCGGTGTTGAAGTGCTTCGCCAGAGCCCCTGCTTCCGCGAGCTTGTTCATCCAGCCGACCTGCTGGTCCGATACTTTGCGATTTTCCTGCGGGACCGACAGGTTGATCTGGCCTTTGAAGGCAGAGTCGATGTCCCCGGCCGCAAGCAGCGTGACAGTCTTCGTCTTGCCGATGATCGATGGATCCGCAACGACCATGTCACGCAACTGGCTGCGCACGCCGTCCGACAGCATCTGGCCCAGTTCTTTCTGCTTGGCTCTGTCGTTCTGGGCGACACCAAGAGCGTTGGCCAGAGCATTGCGGGCCAGGACGGGATAATTGGCCGTCAGCAGGACCTGCGGATTGCTGGCGCGCTGGCTCTGAGGATCGATGATCTTCTCGGAAAACTCGACTGCAAGCGTGACACCTGTCTGTTGAAATGCGGTGTAGCCCTTGGAAACGACCGACCACAACAGGACGAACAGGAAGATCAGGCCGAACGAAAGCGCGGCAATGCCATAGGCGCGGAACCGACGCTCAGCTGCATACCGCTTCTTCAGTCCAATATCGCGACGCGGTGTGCGTGCCACTGGAGCAGTGGCCGTGGGTGTGACGACCTGGCTCATTCATACTGCTCCCGATATTTGCGCACGATGTAGAGCGCGTAGATGTTGAGGCATAGCGTGATGATAAACAGCGTGATGCCGAGCGCGAAGGCGACGAGCGTTTGCGGCGAGGTGAATTCCAGGTCGCCTGTCAACTGGCTGACGATCTTGACGGTCACGGTCGTCATCGGCTCGAACGGGTTCAACTGGATGCGGGCAGCAACACCGGCGGCGAGGACCACGATCATGGTTTCACCGATGGCACGCGATGCCGTCATCAGGATGGCGCCGACGATACCGGGCAGTGCTGCGGGCAGCACGACACGCTTGATCGTTTCAGACCGTGTTGCACCCAGACCGAGCGAACCGTCTCGCAGCGCCCGCGGCACAGCGGTGATGATGTCATCCGACAGGGAAGAAACGTAGGGGATCAACATGATGCCCATGACGAAACCGGCTGTTAGGACACTTTGCGCCTGGATGAAGTTCGAGTAGTCGCCGGTTGCAAGCCCGTGGATCTGCGAGGAGATATCACGCAGGAAGGGGCCGACAGTCGTCAGAGCAAAGAAGCCGTAGACGATGGTCGGGATACCCGCCAGCACTTCCAGGAGCGGCTTGGTAATGGAGCGCACCCGCTGCGAGGCATATTCCGACATGTAGATTGCCGCGAACAGGCCGATCGGCACCGCAAACAACATGGCGACGAAACCGATATAGAGCGTACCGAGCAGAAGCGGGATCAGGCCGAACTGACCTTCCGATGCCGTCGCTCCCGCTGCTGCGAAGCGGGGATCCCAGACCGTTCCGAAAAAGAACTCATGAGCCGGAACGCGGGCAAAAAAGTGTGTGGCCTCCGTCAGCATCGATGCAATGATGCCGACCGTTGTCAGGATCGCGATGGATGAGGCCACAACGAGGCTGGCCAGGATGACGGATTCGACACGGTTACGGGCGCGGAACCTTGGCGCAATCAGCCGATAGGCAAGTGCGGCACCGCCGACAGCGACAAGCAGGACGGCGATATTGCGCAGCAGATTGCTTCGCGCATTCAAGCTGTTCAGATCGTTCGCGGCCTTGATCATATACGCTTCCGGGTCGCCTGCAATGGCAACACCGCGCGCACCCATGAGATTGCGCAGATCAGCCGGATTGCGTTCGGCCTGGGCCGCTTCTTCGGCAGACAGCGCGCGCATTCCCCGCGCAATGCCTTCAATCATGCCGAAGGACAGGCCCTGGCTTGCCTGCGACTGGGCCTTGACCTCAGCCGGGAACTCACTGCGAATACTGGAATTGATGATGGCTGGCGCGGCAACAAGCCAGACGCCAAGCAGCAGAGCCGCCGGAAGGGCGGACCAGATGGCAACGAAGCTGCCATAGTAGCCGGGCCGCGAGTGCATGCTGGCGGAACGTCCGCCTGCAAGCGCGAGCGCGCGGCGGCTTCCGGCCAGATAGCCGATCATTGCAATTGCCGCTGTGATCAACAGAAGCGTGGAAGTTGTCATAAGATCCCCCGGCTTGCGCCCCAGCGGTTTCAGCTCAGTCGAGCGCCGCGCGCCTCACGTTGAGAGGCCGTACAGAATTCCGGTTAACAGGATACTGAGCCTTCAGAAAAGCCCGTCCGAAGAAATGGAGCCAGTCCCGCCATGAAAGCTGGCTGGCGGAGGGCTGGCGGTTGATCCGCCAGCCCCCGTGACCTGATTACATGGTCTTGCCGGCAGCAAAGTCCTTGCGGACCTGCTCGCGCTGCGCATCAGGAGCGGCAACGAGGCCGTATTCTGCCAACGGGGAGTCAGGGCCGACCATGGCGTCGGAGGTGAAGAACTCAACATATTCCTTCAGACCCGGGATCACGCCCAGATGCGCCTTCTTGACGTAGAAGAACAGCGGACGGGATACCGGATACTTGCCGGAGGAGATAGTTTCAGTCGACGGAACGATGCCCTCGACCGTTGCAACCTTCAGCTTGTCCATGTTGTTTTCGTAGAAGGCGAGACCGAATACGCCGAGGCCGGTCTTGTTGGCCGAGATACGGGCCAGCGTTTCAGTGTAGTCGCCGTCGATATCGACAGCCACGCCGTCCTTGCGGATCGCTACGCACTTGGCAGCTGCCTGCTTGGCATCGGTAATTGCAGCCTTGATGACATCGGCAGCGCCAGCCTTCTTGCAGCCTTCAGCCATGATCTTCTCTTCGAAGACTTCGCGCGTGCCATGCTTGGAGCCCGGGATGTAAGCGGCGATCGGACCCTTCGGCAGGGTCGGGTTGATGTCGGACCAGTTCTTGTAAGGATTGGCGACGAGCTTGCCATCGACCACGACTTCCGCTGCGAGAGCCTTGTAAAGGTCCTTCGGCTCGATCTTCATGTCGCCATTGCCGGAGTCGGCTGCAAATACGATGCCATCGTAACCGATGCGAACTTCCTGGATTTCGGTAACGCCAGCGGCCTTGCAGGCTTCAACTTCGCTCTTGTTGATCGGACGCGAAGAGTTCGCGATGTCGATGGTCGCCTCGCCAACGCCCTTGCAGAATTCCTTGAGGCCAGCGCCCGATCCGCCAGACTCGACGACAGGCGTCTTGAAGTTGGTGAAGGTTTCACCAAAGGTCTCGGCAACAATCTTGGCGTAAGGAAGGACGGTCGAGGAGCCAGCGATCTGGATCTGGTCGCGCGCGGAGGCTGCACCGGCGAATGCAACGGAAGCAACCAAAGCAGCTGCGGTAAGTTTCAGAACGGTCATAATCATCTCCCGATTGGGGCCCGATAGGGGGTTTGAATGGACGCTGCCTTCTGCTGGCTCTTGCTTGGCCAGCACTTCGGCTTGCCTCTCATAGCTGCCGGAGCACAACCCTTTTATGTCAGTTCAATGAAACATTTATGACAGGCTAAATATATGAATTTCCTATTCTTTTTATTCGAAGACCAAGGGCATTATGAAAGTATCGTCAAAATCGGACGGTAAACTCAGTCCCCTTACCCAGTTCCGACCTGACGATCAGACGGGCACGATGCCGGGTAAGGATGTGCTTGACGATTGCAAGACCAAGGCCCGTGCCTTTTTTGGACCGGCTGTCGGCGACGCTCACGCGGTAGAAACGCTCCGTCAAGCGCGGAACATGCTCCGCAGGGATACCGGGCCCGCGGTCGATAACACCGAATTCGACGCGTTCGTTCTCGTCTCGCCGCAGATAGACATCGATGATCTTTCCGTCCTGACCGTATTTGCAGGCATTTTCGACGAGGTTCTCGATGACCTGTACGAGTTCGTCGCGATCGCCTGTCACCTCAACGGCTCCATCGGGGATCTCGAGGCGCATTTCGACGCCGAGATCTTCCGCAAGTGGCGCCAGCGTATCGCAGACATGCCGAACAAGGGGCACCAGATCCAAACGCTTGTCCGGAGCGATGTGGGATTTCACTTCGAGCCGAGAAAGCGACAACAGATCGTCGACCAACCGGCTCATCCGCGTCGCCTGATCCAGCATGATGGCAAGAAAGCGCTCATGCGCTGCCGCATCGCCTTTAGCTGGTCCTTGCAGGGTTTCAATAAAGCCGCGCAAGGAAGCCAGAGGCGTGCGCAGTTCGTGGCTCGCGTTTGCTACGAAATCCGACCGCATCCGATCAAGGCTTCTGAGATCGGAGACATCCCGGAAGGACAAGGCGTAAAGCCGTCCTGGCAAAGCTTCGATTGCAGGGATCGGCGCGATCCGCGCGATATAAACACGCTCGGAGGGAAGACGCTCCGAATGCTCTATCTGGTTCGGCAGATTCGTGCGCATCGTCTCGCGAACCATGTCCAGAATGCCCGGAGAGCGCAGACGTGCCGAGAGGTGCTGACCACGCGCAAGATCGCCAAAGGCTTTCGACGCAGCATTGTTGATGTGCAGGATGTTGCCATCGGCACCGAGCAGGATCACCGGCATGTCGATGGCCTCGAACATGCTTCCAAGCTCGATTGGCGACGGTGGCGCAGGCGTTGCAGGAAGCGCGACAGTCGGTAATTCGATCGGTCTGCTGTCTGCACCCGGAAGCGTCAAGACCGCAAAGAAGAGAAGGATCCAGCTTGCCAGGACAAGTCCGGTAGGCACGTGCGCGAGCAGAGCGACAGTCGCCAGAAGCGTTGCCACGGCGATGACGATCCAGCCCTGTCGCAGGCGCTTGCCGATTCCTTCCATCCAGCTCTGCGCCTCCCCGCTCGATCCCATCTCTACCATCAGTCACCTCCCCGCAACGCGATTGCTGGAGATAGCCGATCCGTATGACAGATATACATTGCGGGTTCGCACGATAAGGAAAAAATGGTTGCGGGACTTGCAAAGCGGATCAAAGAGACAAGACTTCCGTTCAATGTTGGTATCAGCAATCTGGAGGACAGGCATGGTCGATTCTGAGGGAAGTCGCGCAGTAGAACTGGATATCGGGGGGAAGCTGCGTGTTTTCGATATCGATGATCCAAAACTGCCCGACTGGATCGATGAAGCTGCGCTGACATCCGGCAACTTCCCCTACAAGAAGAAGCTGAAAAGCGAAGATTACGACGATGAGTTGACGGCGTTGCAGATCGAGCTCGTGAAGGCGCAGATATCCATGCGGCAGACCGGGCAGAGGATCATGGCGCTCTTCGAAGGGCGCGATGCGGCCGGCAAAGGTGGCTCGATCTTTTCAATCCACAGTGCGCTCAACCCTCGCTATGCGCGTGTCGTTGCTCTGACCAAGCCTACGGAGACGGAGGCCGGTCAGTGGTATTTCCAGCGCTACGTCACGCATTTCCCGACAAAGGGGGAAATGGTTCTGTTCGACCGATCCTGGTATAACCGGGCTGGCGTCGAGCCGGTCATGGGTTTCTGCTCTCCGGAAGAGCACAAGCATTTTTTGAGAGTTGTTCCGAGTTTCGAGCAGCTGATCGTGGACGACAAGATCCACTTCTTCAAATTCTGGCTGAACATCGGACGGGAGATGCAGCTGAAGCGCTTCCACGACCGCAGACATGATCCGCTGAAAACTTGGAAGCTTTCGCCGATGGATATCGCGGCCCTGACCAAGTGGAAAGACTATACACAGATGCGCGATCTGATGATCGAGAAAACGCATACCAAATTCGCACCCTGGACCGTGGTCCGGGCCAACGACAAGCGCCGCGCGCGCCTCAACATCATCCGGCATATTCTGTTGACGATTGATTATGACGGCAAAGACAAGAAGGCGATTGGCGAAATCGACAACAAGATCCTCAGCTTCGGGGCCGATGACCTATAGGTGTCACGTTGATTACTGGCCTGGAAGCACCCGGATCGAATAGACGACGATCGGCTGGCGAGAGCCCAGAATATCGCTGTTGATCAGGATGCGGCCCGGCTGGGTCGGGACGAGTGTCCTGTCAAAGGTCACACGGAACAGTGTGTCGGAACGTTCCTGCGTCGCCATCACCCGATGGCGGCTGCAATTCCCCAGACTTGAGAAATCACACCGTACAGCGAGCTGCACCGATTGGTCGGCCCCTGCCTGCAGGGTCAGCGCGATTGTCGATGTCTTGCCTGCCAGTTCGCGCAGAACTTCGACCGGCACTTCGATCCCGACATCTCCTGCGGCATCCGGCGATGCCGACGTTATGCGCAAAGCCGGTCCATCGGCCATCGCGATGGTTTCTGCCTTGGCCTGCGCCCCGGGTGTCACCTTGCCCTTTCGCGCACTGCCGTAGATTTCAAGCCAATCTGCGGAAAACCCCTGCTTCGGATCCATGGCGTTGGATGGTGCGCCAGAGAAGTCTTCCTCCCGGACGGATGCTGGAGGATTGGGTACGCTTGTGTCGCGCTCGGCCGCCGTCATGAACAGCCCCGCCGTATAGGCCCACCAGATCCCCATCCCGAGGAATGTAAAGAAGATGAGATAGATGAAAAGGCGAGAGATCAGCCCCCGCTTGCGGCGCTTGCGCTTTTCTCCCGGAATGAGGGGCGCAGTGTCTGAGACAGGCGCCGCCGACGCAGCGGGTCGGCGTTTACGCTTGAACAAGCCCCGCTTCTGTTGCTGGGGCGCGGCAACAGAAGGGTTGGGCGCGAGCCTGTCCTGGCTCGGTTCCGCGCGCATTGCGGAGAGATCTGCTGTGGTCGTATCCGGAACCGAGGCCGCGGGCACCTGCTCTCGTGTCTGACCGCCAAGAGTGGTCGCTTCCGCCGCATTGGACGAAGGCATCGGGGCGCCCGGCGCGATATCGAGATCAGGTTCGGCCAAGAGATCGGGAATTGCTTGCGCACTCCGTGCCTCTTCCTCGCTTTCGATCTGGAGGATCAGTTCCTCAAGCCGCGCCTGCTGAGCAATGATAACTTCGGGATCGGTGATATCCTGCTTCTTGAGGCCAGCATCAAGCGCCTGCCGGGCAGATTGATAAATGCGTGCACGAGTACTGGGATCGTTGCGATCTGAGCGCGAGAGCGCATTCCGGATTGCCGTTTCCAAACCGCTCACGAAATTTCCTTCTTATGTATCGCACTGGCTTTGCTTTACCTTTCGGTAACCTCTTGCCGCGGGAACTGCAAGCGTTGCCCACCATTCGGATGGTGACAGAGGGCGAGAGCTCCTGCCAGATGATGACGCCACGGCGAAAAAGATGCCAGATGATGCTTGAAATCTGTTTTCATTCGCTGTATCAGCCCCCTCACACAGCGAACGGACAGTTCGCCGGGCCGCTTTAGCTCAGTCGGTAGAGCACGTCATTCGTAATGACGGGGTCACGTGTTCGAGTCACGTAAGCGGCACCATTCACTCTTCCTTTCAAGAACCATACACCTGCACGGAAATGTGATCGGCGTTGATCTCACCACGGTTCTTACAATTTCAGGCTGAGAAGCCCTAAATTACCCGTTATGAATACAAACAATGCACAGCAAGGGCTTGCATTCCAAGTCAAAAGAGCCTTGGCTAGCTGAAAGTTCATTCTTTTCCTTCATCGTGTTTTTGTGATGGTGGAAATCGACAGGGTTCATGAAGGACGACGTGTTTCAGGTAAAGTTCTGGGGAACGCGCGGCAGCGTTCCGGTCTCAGGACCAGACTTCATCCATTATGGGGGAAATACAGCCTGCGTGGAGGTCCGCTGCGGGACACACAGGCTGCTCTTCGATGCGGGCTCGGGCATCCGCGAGGCGGGCCTCGATATGCTCGCCGAGAGCACGCCAGAGGTCGATCTGTTCTTTACGCATGTTCACTATGATCACATTATCGGGCTGCCGTTCTTCAAGCCGATGTACGTACCAAGCACTGTCGTCAACATGTGGTCCGGACATCTGCACGGCGTGATGACGACGGAGGAGATGATCGAGCAATTCATCAGCCCTCCCTTTTTCCCAATCAAGCTGGATATCTGCAAGGCTTCCTTATCATTCAGGGATTTCAAACCTGGAGACATCCTGACGCCTCGCCCAGGCATCACGCTGAAGACCTTCTCCCTAAACCACCCCGGCGGTTGCGTCGGCTATCGCGTGGAATGGGAAGGCCGCTCCGTTGCTCTGGTGTTTGATCTGGAGCATGTTCCGGGCAAGCTGGATCCCGTGGCTCTCGAAATGATGCAAGGGGCTGACCTCGCAATCTATGATTCGGCATTTACCGATGCGGAAATGCAGCGTTATTGCGGCTTTGGCCATTCCAGCTGGGAGCAGGCGGTCAAGCTGGCGGATATGGCCAAGACGAAAAAACTCGCTCTTTTCCACCATGCACCATCACGCACGGACAATGAAATGGCGCTGATGGAACGCCTGGCGCAGGAACACTTCGCCGACACCTTCGCTGCCCGCGATGGAATGGTCGTCTCGCTTTAATCCTGCCACCCTTTCGACCGAATCGCCGAAGACAAGCAAAACCCATTGATGTGGTCGCAGGCCCGGACGTTTACACCGGACCGCAAAGCTGCCATTTCTGCATCAAGTATGGACCAACGAGTCGAGGATGCATGGCCGCTGGGGCGATACGATCAGTAGTGACGGAGCAGCAGTTGCGGCGCGCACGGCTCCTGTCAGGCCTGATCATCTTCACCTTCCTCGCAATGCATATGACCAACCATGTGTTCGGCCTCATCTCGGTTGAGATGGCAGACTACGCCCGACGCTGGTTCTTGCCGATCTGGCGCAACAAGATCGGCTCGACCCTGCTCTACGGTTCCTTCATCGTCCACATCATTCTCGTACTCGGCTCGCTTTACATGCGCCGCAGCCTTGCCATGCCATGGTCGGAAGCCGCGCAGATCACGCTTGGTCTTCTGGTGCCGGTTCTCCTGATCGATCATATTGTTGCAACCCGCCTCTCGTCCTCCCTGTTCTATTTGCGCGACAGCTATGAGACGGTCGTCCATACCCTGTGGAGCAAGTCTCCGTTCAACGGTGCAAAGCAATCTCTCGCGCTGGTCGTCATCTGGCTGCATGGCTGTATCGGCATCCATTTCTGGCTGAGATACCGCCCCTGGTATTCCGCCATCTGGCCGGGCGTGCTGACGATCGGCATTCTTCTGCCGACGCTCTCGCTGCTGGGCTTCGTGCAGATGGGGCGGACCATGGCAACGCCTGTCTATCTGCTCAGCGGCTATCCCGGCGGATATTACGACCCGACGTCACTCTCGGCGGATGCCAATGCCACCCTGATGCGGATCCGTATCACAATGCACGGAACCTTTCTGGCAGCGGTGCTTTGCGTCTTTACGCTCCGCGCTGTGCGCTGGCTGAGAGAGCGGGCTCACCTCATTACCATCCGGTATCCGGGCGGCGAGGCCATCAGTGTCCCTCGAGGATACACCGTTCTGGAGGCAAGCCGAATGGCAGGCCGTCCTCACTATGCAGTGTGCGGGGGTAAGGGTCGCTGTTCGACATGTCGCGTTCAGGTCATCGAAGGAGAGGATAATCTTCCAGCCTGCGATGCACAGGAGGAACGGACCCTTTCGCGCATCAAGGCCGGCAAGGGCGTACGCCTTGCCTGTCAACTGCGCCCGACGGGACCCGTTACCGTAACCCCCTTGCTCATGGCCAAGACGCCATCGGATGAAGCGCCGGACAGCTATGAGGCCATTCCCGGACGCGAGCGTGAAATCGCGGTTCTCTTTTGCGATATCCGCAACTTCACGACCCTGACCGAAAGCCGGCTGCCGTTCGATATCGTTTTTCTCCTGAACCGCTATTTCAACGTTGTCGGGCAGGCCGTGGAACAGGCGGGCGGCCGCATGGACAAGTTCATCGGCGATGGGGCCATGGCGCTGTTCGGCATAACCGGTTCCGAAGAGCTTGCCTGTCGACAGGCGCTGGACGCCGCGCGCCGCATCATCGAGGGGATCGAAAACCTGAACGAGCAGCTTTCGGGAGAGCTTCCTGACCCGCTTCGTATCGCGATCGGCATTCATACGGGTCCGGCTGTGGTCGGAACACTGGGTTACGGCAATGCACGTACGCTGACAGCCATCGGTGATACGGTGAATGTTGCGAGCCGTCTGGAAGCCGTTGCCAAGGATCTGGACACGAAGCTCGTAATGTCCGCTCCCGTAGCGGATCTGGCGGGTCTCGACTTCTCCTCCATCCCCAGTCGCGAGATCAGCGTTCGCGGAAGAACCGAACCGCTCAAGGTCTATGTGTTTGAAAAGGGCGTCCGGAAGGCGCTTGAGGGCCTCGATCTGGATCCGGGCTCAGCGTAATGAACAAGAGAATGCGCGTGCGCCCACCAAGGGTTCATGTTAGCCTCTTGCCATGCAATCCGAGAGCAACGCTTTTTTCTATTCCGCCCTTCCCGTTCTGACGCGGTTCGAAGGTGTGACGGATGCGGAAAATTATACCCCTCTTCCGGGAGACTGGTTCCTGGCGCTTGCCGATATCGTCGGTTCGACAGGTGCGATTGCCGAGGGACGATACAAGGACGTGAACATGGCGGGCGCCAGCGTCATATCCGCAATCCTCAACGTGTTGGACGAGACGGATTACCCGTTTGTCTTCGGCGGAGACGGCGCCCTTGTCGCCATTCCGCCCACAAAGCGATTGGATGCACGTCAGGCGCTTTCTTCGGTTTGTCGTTGGGTCAAGGAAGAATTGCGCCTTGATATGCGCGTTGCTCTCGTTCCAATGACAGACGTGCGCAAGGCCGGACGCGATGTGGGCGTTGCGCGGTTTGCTGCAAGTTCCTCGGTATCTTACGCCATGTTCAATGGCGGCGGCGCCAGCTGGGCCGAACAGCAAATGAAGGCAGGGCACTTTCTCATTGAGGAAGAGAACGCCGCTCAACCGGATCTTACAGGCCTTTCCTGCCGCTGGGACTCGATCCCGAGCCAGCGGGGTCAGATCGTCTCACTCATCGTCAGCCCGATGTCGCTGTCGACGATGAATGAGTTTCGGGATCTGATGGTCAGACTGATAGCGATCACCAGCCAATCCTCCCGGGACAGCCATCCCGTGCCGGAAAAGGGCCCGCCCCTGCGCTACAATGAGCAAAGCATTGAGCGGGAAGCCCACGCGACGGCAACACCGGACAAGAGAGGCGCGCGAAAATGGGCGATCCGAATGCAGATCTGGCTGACGATCCTGCTCTATCGCTTCAACCTGTCACTGGGGCGCTTTAATGCGCGTCAGTATGCTCGAGAGGTTGCCCAGAATTCGGACTTCCGCAAGTTTGACGACGGCCTCAAGATGACGCTCGACGTGGATGCCGATCAGCTTGCGCAGATTCGGTCCATGCTGGAGACCGGGAAGGGTAATGGCATCTGTGACTACGGGCTGCACAGTCAGGACAGCGCGCTGATGACCTGCCTCGTGTTCAATCCGCTTTCCCACAATCATGTGCATTTTATCGACGGCGCAAGCGGCGGATATGCCCTGGCAGCCAGCCAATTGGTGAACAGGCCCAAACCGACGAGCCCGTAAATATCGATCACGTTTGTCGCTCGACCGACGGAAAGTGAAACGGCCATCGTAAAATTTCCGGAGAGCGGGCTTGTTTGAGGAATGGTCCATACCAATCTGAAGAACGTATTCGGCTGTACTCATATTAAGCTACTCCGAGCCAATGTGGTCCCGGACCTTCGGGGTTGCATCACCGACGCGGCAGTGCCTCAAAAGCGGGCACAGATCTCTTCAAGGCATTGCTATGACGACAGCTCCTGTTTCCTCGATCTTCATGGACAAGGTTGCCGACTGGTTGACTCGAACGGCTCTTTCCGGGGCCTCTCTCGAGCAGATTGTCCGCGGCTTCTGCGAGCGCATTGCTGCGGCGGGGCTGCCCGTCATTCGCGTACATCTTTCGTTTGCGATGCTGCATCCCCTTTACGATGCGCTCGGCTTTACCTGGCGACAGCAAAGCGGTTTGGAAATCGAGGGATACCGCCACGACAATGGCAACAACGACGTTTTCCTGAAAAGCCCGTACTTCCAGCTCCTGAGCAATGGACTGGACTATCTGCGCCGCAAGATCCCGGCTGACGGTCCGGTGGAATTTCCGGTCTTCGAGGACCTGCGGCGTGAAAATGTCACGGACTATATCGCCTTCATGCAGCCTTTCGGTGATGATTCGGTGCAGGGCATGATGGGCTCCTGGTCGACAGACGCGCCCGGGGGGTTCACCGAGGAAATGGTCGGCGCCCTTATGCGGCTTCAAAACCACCTGGCGGTTGCCGCCAAGATGGCAGTGTTGGACAAGCTCGCCAGCAACATGCTGACCACCTATCTGGGCATGGATGCCGGGCAGCGGGTTCTGAAAGGGCAGGTTCGCCGCGGCGATGGTGAAACGATCCGGGCCGCGCTTGTGATGGGCGACATGCGAGAATCGACATCGCTTGCGGACAAGGAAAGCCGTCAGGATTACATCGACACGCTGAACGCCTTTTTTGATGCTTTGGCAGCACCCTTCAATCGCAATGGCGGCCAGATCCTGAGCTTCCTTGGCGATGGTTTCCTTGCGGTCTATCCCTGTGACAGACATCGCGAACCATCCCGCGAGGCAGCGCAGGCGGCCATGTCCGCGGTCAGGCAGGCGCAGATCCGGATGGAGGATCTCAATGCCGAGCGTCGAAAGACAGGCCTCCACCCGATTTCATTCGGCCTTGGCCTTCACATCGGCAATGTCATGTTCGGCAATGTGGGTCTTCGCGACCGCTTGACGTTTTCCGCCTTCGGCTCTGCCGTCAACGAAGTCGTCCGCCTTCAGGAACTGACGAAGAAGCATGAGTGCGATGTGATCGCCAGCGAAGCCTTTGCGGATTACTGCGAGGGTGAGTGGATCAATCTTGGAGACCGCAAGCTGCGCGGCGTGCGCCAGAAAGTGACGATCATGAAGCCAGCGCCTGCAACAGAGGCCTTGAGACGGGATGATGTGGTCGCCGACCTTCGGCATCAGGCACTTTCCGAAGCCGAACGGCTTATCCTGCTGCACCGCGACGCGGCGGCGGGCAAGCCGGACAAGCGAGCCCCGCGCCTCCTCGACAAGTTTCTGCAATAGGCCTGCGGTCACGTTTTGAACATCTGCTTGTTCGTCTGCCCTTGGAAGGCGCCACAAAACTGCTAGTTTCTCCAGACGGCTGGCTTATATCCGCGCAAGGCCGATGTGATGGAGCGACGATGAAGCAGGTCACCTGTCGATGAGGATGGAAAAGGGACTGGCGCGGTACATCTGGCGCAACACCTCCCGGCAGCAATTGTGGATTCTTGCGATCGTTGCCCTGTCGATGATCCCTTACTTCCTGTCTTTCGACCTGCCAAAGCAGATCGTCAACGGACCGATCCAGGGCCAGGGTTTCGAGGATGTCGATGCCACCCGTACGTTCATGGAACTGTCTCCGACGCTTCCGCTGATCGGAGAAGTTCACCTGTTCGGCGGTTTCGAGCTTGACCGGCTACAGACTCTCCTCGCACTCAGCTTCGTGTTCCTTGGCCTCGTCGTTCTCAACGGCCTCTTCAAATTCTACATCAATACCTACAAGGGACGACTTGGCGAACGGATGCTAAGGCGCATCCGCTTTGATCTGATCGACCGTGTCCTGCGCTTCCCGCCAAACCAGTTCAAAAAGGTAAAATCCGCCGAGATCGCCACCATGATCAAGGACGAGGTCGAGCCTCTTGGCGGCTTCACAGGCGATGCGTTCGTCCAGCCAGCACTTCTCGGCGGCCAAGCCATTACCGCGCTCGCCTTCATCATCATCCAGAATTTCTGGCTGGGCATGATTGCGGCGGGCATCGTTTGCGTCCAGGCCATCATCATTCCACGCATGAGGCGGCGCCTGCTCGAACTGGGTCGCCAGCGCCAGTTGACGGCACGACAACTATCCGGGCGCGTCAGCGAAATCGTCGATGGAATTCACTCCATCCACGCACATGATACTTCGAACCTCGAGCGCGCAGACATTGCCCAGCGACTGGGCCTGATCTTCAACATTCGCTATGATCTTTACCAGTGGAAGTTTCTCGTCAAGTTCATCAATAACTTCCTGGCGCAGGTCACACCTTTCCTGTTCTACGTCATCGGCGGCTATCTTGCACTGCAGGGTCGTCTGGATATCGGCCAGCTCGTCGCGGTCATCGCGGCCTACAAGGATCTTCCCGGTCCCTTGAAGGAATTGATCGACTGGGATCAGGCACGACAGGATGTTCAGGTAAAATACGCTCAGGTGGTCGAGCAGTTCGACGTCGAACATCTCGTTCCCGCCAATGTACAAACCGTGATGCGGGAGCCTGTCGAGAGGCTGGCTGCTCCGCTGGTCGCATCGCACCTTCTTGTGACCGATGATAGCGGTGCACCGATTCTCAACAGGGTATCGCTGGAAATCCAGCCAAACGAGACGATTGCGGTTCTCGGCCAGAATGGCGCTGGCGGCGAGGCCATAGCGGAAGCCTTCGGTCGCGTCGTCTGGCCGGATAGCGGCAAGATCACGATTGGTGGGCAGGATATTCTGGAGATGCCGGAATCGGTCACCGGTCGCCGCATCAGCTTTGTCTCTTCCGACGCGCATTTCTTTCACGGCAGCTTGCGCGACAACCTGTTCTACGGCCTGAAGCATGCGCCCCTGACGGAAACGACCTACAAGGGCAGCGAGGCGAGAGAATTCAAGCGGAACCTTTTGGAAGCGCAGCGATCGGGAAATCCATCGTTCGACCTCAACAGCGACTGGATCGATTATGACGCGGCTGGCGCCACAGGCCCTGACGACCTCCTCAAGGTCATTCGCCCCGTTCTCGATGCGGTGATGATTTCGCAGGATATCTTCGATCTGGCACTGCGCTCCAAGGTCGATCTTGCGGCTCATCCGGCCATGAGCGAGGTGATTGTCGATGTTCGAGCGGCGCTGCAACGGCGCCTCGCGGAGGAGGATCTGGAGGGAACCGTGGTGCCGTTCCGGCCGGATAGCTACAACGATCAGGCGACCGTTGGCGAGAACCTGCTGTTTGGAACCATGAAGCAGTCCATGCTGACGCCTGCCGCGCTCGCTGCACATCCCTATTTCAAGCAGATCATGCGGGAAACGGGGCTGAGCAACGATCTCTACGCCATGGGTCTCGAGATTGCCGAGACTGCCGTCGAGCTGTTCCGCGATCTGCCTCCGGACAATCCGTTCTTCCAGCAGCTTACCTTCATGTCCGCCGAAGACATTCCGGCTTATGAGGAGCTTCTGCAATCGCTCAAAGGAACGACGGCTGAAGAGGCATCCTCAAAGGACCGCATCAACATCATCCGCCTGAGCTTTGCCTATATCGAGCCGCGTCACCGCTTCGGCCTCCTGACACCCGAGTTGCGTGACAAGATCGTCCAGGCGCGCCAAAGCTTTTATGCCGATCTGCCGGAAGACCTGGCAACCATGATCGAGCGGCACGATCCCTCCAGGTTTTCGGAGTCTGCCTCTCTCATCGACAATGTGCTTTTCGGCCGCATCGCCTACAGCGAAGCGGATGCTTCGGACCGCATCAAGC
This sequence comes from Rhizobium rhizoryzae, assembly GCF_011046895.1. Classification (NCBI taxonomy): domain Bacteria; kingdom Pseudomonadati; phylum Pseudomonadota; class Alphaproteobacteria; order Hyphomicrobiales; family Rhizobiaceae; genus Affinirhizobium; species Affinirhizobium rhizoryzae. The sequence continues at coordinate 554,757 of NZ_CP049250.1, forward strand.
GCATCGCCCGCGATATTTTTGCCGAGATGGATCTCGAGCATAACGTACTGTCGATCGGGCTGGATTTCGATGTGGGCACGCAAGGTCGCCGCCTGACCAATGTGCAGCGACAGAAGCTCAATCTTGCGCGGGCACTGCTGAAACGATCAGACTACTTCATCTTCAACCGGCCACTGCCAGCGCTGGACCAGAGGGCGCAGGATCAGATTGTGACAAATGTCATGCGCGACCTGCACAGGGATGGGTATCGACCGGCAATCATCTGGGTTCTGCCCACCGCCGATGTTGCGCAACTTTTCGATCGTATTCTGGTTTTCAAGGGCGGAAACCTTGTCGAAAACGGCGCCTATGATGAAGTTTTCGAGAAGAACGGTATGTTCAAGCAATTGGTCTCATAATATCGTATTGCTGGAGGAACAGGGGTAGGTGTGCGGATGCTGCTGAAAGATGAAGTCGAAATGCTGCGGCGTGTGCCGCTGTTTTCGAAGATCGCTCCGGCGAAACTTAAGCTCCTGGCTTTTGCTTCCGAACGCCTCAATTGTCGGGAGGGACAAAACCTGTTTCGTCAGGGCGATCCCGGCGATGCCGCCTATGTGGTGCTTTCGGGCACGGCGGACGTTCTGGTCAATTCGAATGGCGATGAAGTAAAAGTTGCTGATGTCGAGCAAAACTCGATCGTGGGCGAGATCGCGATCCTGTGCGATGTTTCGCGCACAGCGACCGTCCGGGCAACCTCGCGCCTTGAGGTCCTGAAGATCAGCAAGGAAAATTTTCTAGGGCTGATGAATGATTTTCCGGATATGGCGGTTGAGATCATGCGCGTGCTTGCAGACCGCCTGAACCACACGACCTCCGAATTGACTGCTGCGCGCGCCCGGGAACAGCGCGCGACAACCTGATACAAATCAGGACCCTTTCGGGTCCTGATCGGGATGGTCACATCCAGTATGGCGGTACGCCGTAGTAATCGTAGATCGTCCGATCTTTTTCACGATACCAGGTATCATCATCCAGATCGCTATATTTGGGCGCACCCGTAATCTGGTCCTTCGTCAGATCGATGCGGTATCCGTCAAGCTGTTCGTCATAGCGAAGCTTTTCCCAAGGCAGCGGGTAATAGTCATCGCCGATGCCAAGGAAACCGCCAAAGCTGAGTACGGCATAGGCAACGCGTCCGCCGCGCTTTTCCAGCATGATGCGCTGAATGGAACCGATCTTTTTGCCGTCAGCCCCGTAAACGCTCGTGCCTTCCACTTTGTCGCTGGCGATGAGAGCACGTGTATCCTTCGCATATGGATCCTGGCCGCGGGTCGTTTCCTGATGCAACATTTTGCACCTCCTCTTGCTGAAGTTCTGATGATCTAACCCTTCACGAAGAGACAGGTTCCGCAAAAATCCGTTCAAGACCCTCGTTGAATAATTGACGCTTACGTCAAAGTTATTTAGCGTTGGAATAAATCGGGTGTAAGATCCGTATACAACAGCATCGGAGAGGCAGGATGGGAGTGGAGGCTCGCCCGTCTCTCGGCTTGAGGAGGAGAACGCCGCCAATGAACGAAATGTCTCAAACAGCCCTGCACCCGGCGGCCAAGAAGATCTGGCTTGCTTCTTACCCGCCGACAGTGCCCGCCGAACTGCCGCCGCTGGCCCATCGCTCGATCGGACAGTTGTTCGACGAAAGCTGCGCACGCTTTGCCGATCGGACGGCCTATTCCAGCATGGACAAGGCGCTTACGTTTCGCGAGCTTGAGCAGGAAAGCCGGAAAGTGGGTGCCTGGCTACAGGCACGCGGCCTTGCAAAAGGCGACCGCGTTGCCGTGATGATGCCGAACATTCTGCAAAATCCGGTCGTCGTCTTCGGTATTCTTCGTGCCGGGTTCGTGGTCGTCAACGTCAATCCGCTCTATACGCCACGCGAGCTGGAGCATCAGCTGAACGATGCCGGAGCGAAGGCGATCTTCGTGCTGGAGAACTTTGCGCATACGGTTCAGCAGGTTTTGTCAAAGACCTCGGTCAAGCATGTTGTCGTCACAAAGATGGGCGACATGCTGGGACTGAAAGGGCACATCGTCAACTTCGTCGTGCGCAAGGTCAAGAAGCTGGTTCCAGCGTGGAGCATCCCGACTGCCATTTCGTTCAAGACTGTTCTTGGCGACGGCGCGAAAGCCACGCTGACCCCCGCCGACGCGAACCTGGATGATCTTGCATTTCTGCAATATACCGGTGGGACGACCGGCGTCTCCAAGGGTGCCATGCTCACGCATCGCAATCTCTTGTCGAACAAGGACCAGATGGCCTACTGGCTGGAAACAGCTTTCGTTCGCAGTGACAGACCTGCCGTGATGACCTTCCTGTGCGCCCTGCCGCTCTATCATATCTTTGCACTGACGGTGAATTCCCTGATGGGTGTCGCAATCGGTGCGCACAATGTTCTCATTGCCAACCCGCGCGACCTGCCGAGCCTGGTGAAGGATATTCAGAAACACAAGATCCACATCTTCCCGGGTCTCAACACGCTCTTCAACGCCCTGCTGAACAATGCTGAATTCCAGAAGCTGGACCATTCATCCCTATTGATGGTCTTCGGCGGCGGCATGGCCGTTCAACGCCCTGTTGCGGAACGTTGGCACAAGATGACGGGCTGCCCGATCACGGAAGGCTATGGCCTTTCCGAAACCTCCCCGGTCGCGACCGTCAACCGCATCGATATTCCCGAATTTACCGGAACCATCGGCTTGCCCGTCTCTTCGACCGAGGTCAGCATCCGTGACGAGGATGGTAACCCCCTCGTCTTTGGTGAGGTTGGCGAAATCTGCATTCGCGGACCACAGGTCATGGCAGGCTACTGGAATCGTCCGGACGAGACGGAAAAGGTGATGACGCCCGACGGGTTCTTCCGGACCGGCGACATGGGTTACATGGATGAACGCGGCTACACAAAGATCGTGGATCGCAAGAAGGACATGATCCTGGTGTCCGGCTTCAACGTCTATCCGAATGAGGTCGAAGAGGTTGCGGCCAGCCATCCGGGCGTTCTTGAATGCGCAGCCGTTGGTGTGCCTGACGAAAACTCCGGCGAGGCGGTGAAACTCTTCGTGGTAAAGCGCGATCCGAGCCTAACGGAAGCAGACCTGAAGGCACATTGCGCAAGTGGCCTTACCAATTACAAGCGTCCCAAGTTCATTGAATTCCGGACGGAATTGCCGAAGACGCCGGTTGGAAAGATCCTCCGGCGTGAGCTTCGTCCGAAGTAAAGATCAGCACGGGCGGCACTTGCGCCAGATGTCATCTGGACGCAAATCAAACCCTTGGTTAAACCCTTAAAAGGCCGCTCATGACGGGCGGCCTTTCGTATTTCTGATGGTGTGGATCGTGATCGTCCAAATTCCTAGTTCGAAGCGGCTCGCCGTCACCCTGTTCATCGGCCTTCTCCTGGGTTCCTGCGCAGGCCGCCCGGAAGGCGTTCTCGTGCCGGTGAAAGAAACTTCCGCGAACGCATCGAAAGTGGATGTCCTGGTGGCAACGACCCGCAAGGCATCACCAGCACCCGGCGTTCTTTTTTCCGGCGAACGGGGAAGAGAACCGCAATTGACGGAAATCGAGATTTCCATTCCGCCGGATTCGAAGCGCAGCATAGGTCAGGTTCAATGGCCGACACGCCTGCCCGCCGATCCATCGAAGGATTTCGCAACACTTTCCGTCAATGAACTGACGCCCGACAAGGCACGAGGCTGGGTGCGGGAGCACTTGCCGAAAAGCCGTCGCGTGCTGATCTTCGTCCACGGCTTCAACAATCGATACGAAGATGCGGTCTATCGCTTTGCGCAGATTGTGCATGACAGTCGCGCAGATGTCGCGCCCATCCTGTTCACTTGGCCATCACGCGGCAGCATTTTTGCCTATAACTACGACAAGGAAAGCACGAACTTCTCGCGCGATGCGCTCGAATCCATGTTGCGCCGGGTATCGGAAGATCCCAAGGTTGGAGAAGTCACCATTATGGCTCATTCGATGGGCTCCTGGTTGACCGTGGAAGCGCTTCGGCAGATGGCCATTCGAGACGGGCGCGTCAATTCGAAAATCCAGAACGTGATCCTCGCCTCCCCTGACCTCGATGTGGATGTATTTGGCAGGCAGATGGATGAAATCGGGCCAAAGCGACCGAAGTTTACGCTATTCGTCTCTCAGGACGACCGAGCCCTTGCGCTGTCGAAGCGGATCTCCGGCAATGTCGATCGTCTCGGCCAGATCGATCCTCGTCAGGAGCCCTATCGCTCCCGGTTGGAGGAGGCCGGTATCACCGTTCTTGATCTGACGGCGCTGCAGGTCGGCGACAGGCTCAATCATGGGAAATTTGCCGAAAGCCCGGAAGTGGTCAAACTGCTTGGTAACCGCCTGATCGCAGGCCAGACGGTGACCGATTCGAAGGTAGGCCTTGGCGAAGGGCTTGGCGCCATCGCCATCGGAACGGCTCAAACAGTCGGAAACGCAGCCAGTGTTGCCGTCAGCACCCCGATCGCCATTTTCGATCCGAACACCCGGAGAAGCTATGGGGATCAGGTCGGAAGGCTGGGCGAATCTTTGGGCGGCACCGTTCAATCAGCTGTCGGCCAATAGAACTAAATCGATTGAAAGCGACTTGATTTGCGCCGCAAAGCGAATAGGTTCCCACTCATCTCCAGACGAGCATGAGGAAGTACCATGCAAGTGATTGTCGATGCGCTGAAAGCGACCGTAACCCGCACGAATGCCACGGACCTGCGTGCTTCTTTCGCGGCAGATGCAGGGCGTTTCAGTTCCTTCAGCGCCCGCTTTGATGATCTGCTGATGGATTTTTCAAAATGCGCGGTGAATGACGAGATCATGGCGCTGCTTGAAAAGCTTTTCACAGAGGGCGCGGTTGCCGAAAAGCGGGAAGAGATGTTTGCCGGAAAGGCCATCAATTTCACCGAGAACCGCGCCGTACTCCATACTGCGCTTCGCAATCGCTCCAACACGCCGGTGCTTGTGGACGGCAAGGATGTGATGCCGGACGTGAATGCGGTTCTGGATGCCATGGGCAAGTTCGCCGATGGCATCCGCTCCGGCGCCCTGAAGGGCGCGACCGGCAAGAAGATCACGGATGTCGTGAACATCGGCATTGGCGGCTCGGATCTCGGACCGGTGATGGCGACGCTTGCGCTTGCCCCGTTCCACGATGGGCCTCGCGCACATTTCGTTTCAAACGTGGATGGCGCGCATATTGCCGACACCCTGAAGCTGCTCGATGCCGAGACGACGCTCTTCATCGTCGCATCGAAGACCTTCACGACCATCGAAACGATGACCAATGCGGCGACAGCGCGCGCCTTCATTGCAGACAGACTCGGCGAAGAGGCTGTGAAGTACCATTTTGCCGCTGTCTCGACAGCACTGGAAAAGGTCGCAGCCTTCGGTATCGAAAGCGACCGCATATTCGGTTTCTGGGATTGGGTGGGCGGGCGCTATTCGATCTGGTCCGCCATCGGCCTGCCGTTGATGCTGGCTATCGGCCCGCGGAATTTCGGTCGCTTCCTGGATGGCGCCCATGCCATGGACAAACATTTCCGAGAGGCGCCTGTGCGCGAGAACCTTCCGGCTCTGCTGGGTCTCATCGGCTTCTACCATCGCAATGTGCTGGACTATCCGTCCCGTGCCATTCTTCCCTACGATCAGCGGCTTTCCCGCTTTCCGGCCTATCTGCAGCAACTGGATATGGAATCGAACGGCAAGGGCGTCACCATCGACGGTACGCCGGTCGAAGGGCAGTCCGGTCCGGTGGTCTGGGGCGAGCCCGGCACCAATGGGCAACATGCATTCTATCAGCTCATCCATCAGGGAACGAGCGTGATCCCGGCAGAATTCATGGTGGCGGCAAAGGGTTTCGAGCCCAATCTGCGCCACCAGCACGAGCTCCTGATCGCCAATTGCCTGGCGCAATCAGCGGCACTGATGAAAGGGCGCACGCTTGGGGAAGCCAAGGCGCAGCTTATGAAATCCGGAATGGACGAAGCGAAAGCCGATCACATTGCGCCGCATCGCGTCTTTACCGGCAATCGGCCTTCGATCACCTTCGTCTATGATCAGTTGACGCCCTTCGCACTCGGTCGCCTGATCGCGCTCTACGAACATCGCGTCTTCGTCGAGGGCGTTCTCTTCCGGATCAACTCCTTCGACCAGTGGGGCGTTGAACTCGGCAAGGAACTGGCAACCGGCCTCCTGCCAGTCGTTCAGGGCAAACAGGGCACGGATGGACAGGATGCGTCCACGGCGGGCCTCGTGAAGGCGCTACTTGGCTAAACGCACGTGTAAGAACGAACAAAAAGGGGCGGCGACCACTGGTCACCGCCCCTTTTGTTTTGACCATTGCTGAAATCAGAGACCGATTTCGTGCGCGTAGGGCGGGTTAGCGCCAGCGCGCGATACGGTTACGGCCGCGGCCTTGGCGCCGAGCGCCAGCGCATCTCGAACCGCCTGTTCCGAAAGATTGGCAACCTTCTTCTTGGTCAGCAAATTCTGCCGCTTCAGCGAGGCAAGAATGCCCGCATCGAAGGTATCGCCCGCACCAACGGTATCGACAACGGTAACGCGCTCTGCCGGGACAGCAACCTTGAAGGAGGCCGTGTAACCCACTGCACCTTCTGCACCACGCGTGATGACAATCAGCTTGGCACCCTGGTCGAGCCAGTACTTCGCAAGCTCATCGTGATCGCCTTCCATGCCGAACCATTCCAGATCCTCGTCGGAGAATTTGATAATGTCGGACATGGCCGCCATGCGCGCCACACGACCGTGATGCTTTTCACGGTCCTTGATGAAGCCTGGCCGAATGTTGGGATCAAAGGAAATGACGCGCTTCTGATATTCGCGTGCCATCAGGGTCTCATAGGTTTCTCCGCAAGGCTCCGGGATGAGGCTGATTGCACCGAAATGCATGGCCTCAATCTCATCGCTCAACTCAGGCAGATCATCGCGCGATAGCATCCGGCCTGCGGTACCTTCATCGTAGAAGGCATAAGTTGCATGCCCGTTGACCAGCTTCACGAAGGCAATCGTGGTGGGGCGCGAAGAGGTTGCACAAAGGCGATAGTCCACATGGCTCTGCTTCAGGGTATCTCGCAGGATGTCCCCCATCATGTCGTCGGAAAGCCCGGTGAAAAAGGCGGCTGGCTGGCCGAGACGACCAAGCGCGATGGCCGTATTGAAAATCGCACCGCCGGCATATGGTGCGAAGCCGTTTTCTCCTCGCGTCGTTTCCCGCGGCAGCATGTCGATAAGCGCTTCACCACAGCACAAGATCATCGTAACCCTCCCATCGGGTCGGCAAGACCCATTCAATCGATTAAATCAATCTATCGGTAAAATCCAGAACAATTAGACAATTGCCCTGGATTTGAGCTTTTATTCGTTATTTCTTGGGCAAGCCAAGCTCAGCCACGCCGCCATTGCGCGCAGACCAGGCGAGCGGTTGGTCAAGGAAGCTTTCAACCTCTCCAAGCGTTGCTTCACTGAAAAGCTGCTGCTGCTTTGCGACGGCAAGAACCTCGCGCCAGGTGGCAATATGGTGCAACTGAACCTTGCCTGCTGCAAACCGCGCTTCGGCCTCCGGGAAGAAGCCGTAGTAGAACAATGCGATCGCGTGATCGACAACGCCACCCGCAGCACGAATGGCATCGATAAACTGGAACATGCTGCCGCCGACGGTGGTCAGGTCCTCAATCACCAGAACCCGTGCGCCTTCCGGCATATTTCCCTCGATCTGCGCATTGCGCCCGTGTCCTTTGGGCTGTTTGCGCACGTAGATCATCGGCAGGGCCAGACGTTCGGCCAGCAGTGCCGCAAACGGAATGCCAGCGGTCTCTCCACCGGCGACGCAGTCGAACTGCTCGAAGCCGGCTCCGCGGGTGACGACAGAGGCAGCAAAATCCATGATCGTGGCGCGAATGCGCGGGAAGGACAGCAGCTTTCGGCAATCGATATAGACCGGGCTCGCCATGCCGGAAGCCAGTTTGTAGGGCTGTTCCGGACGGAAGTGAACGGCACCAATTTCCCAGAGCATCCGCGCCATCAATTCAGCCATAACGGCGCGGTCTGGATAGGTAATCTGTATCATCTGCGATCTCCTTGCCCGGTTTTATGCGCCATAGCAGCAACAGGGCGTGGAAACCAGCGGGACATCCGGACTCAGATGTTGAAAGCTCGGGCAATACGAGTTTTCCACGGACCTCGTCACGCCAGCGAACGGTTGTCTGCCACTTGCGCCATCAGATCCGGTTTCGCCAGTTCGATACGGTTACGCCCACTCCGTTTGGCCTGATAGAGTGCCAGATCGGCAAGCCTCAATATCGTATCGAAGTCACTGCCCTCGCTGCGTCCGTAAGCGATGCCCGCGCTGACTGTTGCCCGGATCGTATCGTTCAGGACCCGAATCTCCCGATCAGCAAAATGGCGCCTGACACGTTCTGCCAACCATTCGGCATAGCCCGGTGCGGCTGTGCGAATGACCGCAGCAAACTCCTCGCCGCCCAGGCGCGAGACCATGGTCAAGCCAACACAGTCCCGCAATTCATCCGCCATAAGGCGGATAATCGCGTCACCCGCCGCATGCCCGAATTGATCGTTGATGCCTTTGAAGCGGTCGATGTCAAAAACGACGACCGCCATTTCATGCGTGAAGCTCTTCTTCTCATAGGCTTCGAAAAGAGCACGTCGGTTCGGAAGACCGGTCAACGCATCGGTCAGGGACTCCTTACGATGAAATTCCGTCAGTCGCGCCTGATGCACCATCAGCGACATCGCGCCGATCCCGGTCATGCCCGCAATGCAGACGCCGATATTCAGATTCTCCGCCCAATTGTCCGGCGCCTGACCCAAAACCCATTGACCCTGGAACGCGATTGCTGACGCACAAAGCACGAAGGAAATCGCTGTGGCAGCATAGAGGAATGTCATGCCCAAAAGCGGCCCCGGCGCTTCCGCGCGCGCAAGCCAATACTCGTAGGCCGTGGCAAACAGAATGATCGCAGCAGCCACATTCAGGCCGACAAAACCAAGCCCGTCCAGCCCAAAGAGAATGGGTGTGACTGTTACGGCGCCTGCAAGAACGGAACAACGCACTGCATCGCGCACCGGTGAACACCCAAGTCGAAACTGTCGGGAAGCGCCGTAAATAGTGGCAAACCCCATCAACATCAACGAACAACACAGGATCGCGACGGGTTGAAGCGGCACCTCGGTGTAGTAACTATAGGAAAAAATGCCAGGCACCAGAAATGCAAGACCAGTAACGCAGGTCAGCAGGAAACCATCCTGCCGACGCGCCATCCACGTTCCGAGAAACGTCAGGAGCAGACACACGGTCGAAACCCCCAACGAGATCAGAAGTGTTTGATAATCCAGCATCATGCCCGCTCCGAACAACGTCATCATACGTTTCTTCGCTGCGCAGGTTAGGGCGCAATTCTATCGGAAAAGTTACTATTTTAGATTATTTGCAACCTTATGCGGTTGCATCACGGACAGCCCAATGCAGTGGGAATTGCGGATCGAACACCGTAATCGGACCCGCATCAGTCTCTATCTTTGCGGGATAGGTCTGCGGCTCGTCGCGCTTTTCCAGCACCATGATCTCGTCATTGGGTGCAAGCCCGTACCATGCCGGTCCGTGCAGCGAGGTGAAGGCTTCGAGCTTATCCAAAGCGGTCTCATCCTCGAACACATGGGCAAGACAGCTCATGGTATTGATGGACGTGTAGATACCGGCGCAGCCACACGCACATTCTTTCATGCCGTCCACATGGGGGGCAGAATCAGTGCCGAGGAAGAAACGGGGGTCGCCGGATGTTGCGGCCTTCCGCAGGGCCTGCCGGTCCGTTTCGCGCTTGGCAATGGGCAGGCAATAGTAATGGGGACGAATGCCGCCAACCAGGATCGTGTTTCGGTTGATAATGAGGTGATGCGTGGTGATGGATCCGGCAAGGTTTCGGTCGCTTGCGAGAATGTAATCCACACCGACCTTGCTCGTCACATGCTCCATCGTGACCTTCAACTCCGGAATACGCCGACGGATGACATCGAGCTTCTCTTCGATGAAGACCGCTTCGCGATCGAAAATATCGACTTCCGGCGTTGTGACTTCTCCATGAACGCACAGGTTCAGCCCGACCTTTGCCATGCGTTCAAGCACCGGCATGACCTTGTCGATGTTGTGCACGCCGCCATGTGAATTCGTCGTTGCCCCGGCAGGATAAAGCTTTACGGCCGTGATGAGACCGCTTTTCTTGCCCTCTTCGACGTCGTTCGCATCAGTATGCTCCGTCAGATAAAGCGTCATCAGCGGATCAAAGCGGTGGCCTGCCGGAACAGCAGCAAGAATGCGCTCCTGATAGGCCTTTGCGTCTGTCGTCGTCACCACCGGCGGCACCAGGTTCGGCATGATGATGGCACGGGCGAAATGCCGCGATGTATCACCGATTACGCCTGCAAGCACGGCGCCATCGCGCAGGTGAAGGTGCCAATCATCCGGGCGACGAATGCTGATGGTTTTCATGGGTGCTGTTCCGCTGTTCTGAGTTGCCATCGCAATAGCACCGACCAGCAAAATCCGACAACTGCCTCTTTGCGCTTTTTGGTACGCCTGCGACATGATGGATCAAGGGCGATCAGCAACACGTGATCCAGATCGATCTTAAGGAACCGTTACGCAAGTACAGCGTTCGTCAATCAACCAAGTCAAGAGACAAGATCAACGGCCGGAGAGAAGAATGACAATACGTTCTTCCAGTATCAAAAAATTAAGCCTCGCTTTTGCAAGCAGTGCCATCGCTTTGGGCGGACTGACAGCGAACCTGAATGCGGAGCAGCAGGCTTCGGGCGCTGTTTCGCTCGCTATGCAGGAACAATGCGACCAGATGGCGGGCAGCCCTTACGATCGCAGCCGGAACCAGGCGTATCAGCCTGTTAGCATTGAGCAGATTGACACCAATGCAGTCAATGCCTGCTCGGTAGCCTTCAAAGAGACCGGCAATCCCCGTTTTGCATTCCAGCTTGGTCGTGCTCTTAACAAGACTGAGCAGGCAGATGCGGCGATGGCGGCCTACGAATCCGCTGTAAAGGCCGACTATTCTGCCGCGAAGGTCAATCTTGGCATGCTTCTGGGCCGAATCGGTGATCAGGCCTCTGAATTCCGCATGTACTCGCAGGCCGCCGAAGCAGGCAATGTGCTTGCAGCCTACAATCTCGGTGTCGCCTACCGCGATGGTCTCGGCACCGAAGCGGATGCCGCAAAGGCAATCCACTGGTTCGAATTTGCCGCTGCAAACGGTGACGACACCGCAGCGTTTAATCTTGGCGCCATCTACGACGAAGGACAGATGGTGCCGGAAGATAACCAGATGGCCATCGCCTGGTACGACCTCGCTGCAAAGCGAGGCAACAAGGATGCCATGATCAACCTTGGCATCATGTTTGAATCTGGCGAAGGCATTGCTGCCAATCCGCAGAAGGCCGCCGAACTTTACGCTCAGGCCGCATCGCTTGGCGATAAGTTCGGCGCACAGAAGCTTGCAGAAATGCAGGCGGCCGGAGTGGCTTCACAGCCATCCCCGGACGTTGCCTCAACTGGCAGCGGCTTTGACATGCTGGTGCTCGGCCCCGGCGATGTGACCGTACCGTCCTCGCTGGTCGACATTTAGTTATCAATCCGGAATATCGCCAGCCGACGGACCCCAGACATCTGTCATCGCAAATCCGCGAGCCAGTGGATCGAACGGATCGAGGGCCACAGTCTGCTGACCGAATGTGAAGCCTCGCCCGCTGATTGTCGGGATGATGGCCGGTCTTCCGGCAACCGTCGTCTCGGCCTTCAACCCTACACGGAATTCCGAATTGATGATGGAACGCGAGGTCAGCGCATCCCCTACCTTGATCCTTCCGCGCGCATGGAGCGTTGCAAGATTGGCGGAATTGCCCGTACCGCACGGCGAGCGGTCCGCCCTGCCTGGCCACATCGTCGTGCAGGTACGAATAACTCCATCAGGATCGTTGTCGCGGAACATAACATAGGCAATACCGGAAACGGCCGGAATTTCCGGATGCGCCACTGGGAAGGCAGCGTTCACGAGAGCCTTGAGCTCCATGCCCGCAGACACGAGGGCGGCTGCGTTTTTCTTCTCAATAGTCAGCCCAAGCTGTTGCACATCGACAAGCGCGTAGAAAACGCCGCCATAGGAGATGTCGAGCGAAATTCGTCCCCACTTCGTATCGAGACTGACATCGAGTTCGTGAACGAAGGAAGGCACCATGGTGAGTTCCACGCGCTCACATCGTCCATCATGGCAGGTGGCCTTTGCCCGAACGAGGCCAGCCGCCGTTTCCAGAACGACAATGGTTTCCGGCTCATGCATCTCCACGATGCCAGCCTCTAGCAGCGCTGTCGTGACGCATATGGAATTTGACCCGGAACTGGCATGCGCCTGGTCCGGCTGGAGGATGATGAATGCCGCATCGGCGTCCGGATGGATGGGCGGCAACAGCAGGTTGACGGAGCCGATCGGATTTCCCCGCGGCTCGAGACACAGGAACCGCCTGAGCTCTTGCCCCTTGGGATCGGAATTCAACCATGCCAGCTTGTCGGCGATTGTCGCGCCCGGAATCTTCGGCACACCCCCGATCGCGACCTTGCCGATTTCCCCCTCGGCATGAACGTCGAGAAGCTGCATTGTTCGTTTCCAGCGCATAGACGCTCACTCCTGATATATCTGAAGGGACGACATTAATCCGAAGTCGAAGCGAGCGAAATCGCAGACTGATACCTTTCTGCAATTTTCTGATCCAATCCCACGCAACAATTTCGGCATTGCATTCCGTACCAAGGTGCCGCATTCCAGACGGATGACTGATTTCGAAACGCAACTTCTCGCCCTGTTCGAGACCGCCGCTTTGCGAGCCGGACGGATCATCCTCGACATTTATGAATGCGGTTGCAGCGTGGACACGAAAGAGGATTCCTCGCCTGTCACGGAGGCGGATATAGCCGCGGAAGCGGAAATCCTGGCGGTTCTTGCGCCTGCTCTTGTCGATATTCCTGTGATCGCGGAAGAGCAGATGTCGCAAGGCATTCAGCCGGACATCAGTGGCGGGCGGTTCCTGCTGATCGATCCGCTGGATGGGACGCGGGAATTCATCAGCCGCAATGGAGAATTTACCGTCAACATTGCCCTGATTGAACATGGGGTGCCGGTGGCGGGTATCGTTTACGCTCCAGTTCTGGCGACAGCCTATGTCGGCGGAGTGTCAGGCGCATGGAAGCTTGCGATTGGCGGGAACGATGAGGTTATCGAGCGGAGGCAAATCCGCGTCCGGCCTCGGCAGACGCCGCCGGTTGCACTGACCAGTCGCTCACATCGCGACGCCTTTATTGGTCCCTATCTGGATTCGCTTGGCGTGAAAGATTGCCGTATTGTCGGCTCATCCCTGAAATTCGGTGTTCTGGCGGAAGGCGCGGCAGATCTTTACGCGCGATACAATCGAACCATGGAGTGGGACACTGCGGCAGGGGATGCAGTTTTACGTGCCGCCGGCGGCATGACCCTGACTGCCGAAGGCACCCCCCTGAAATACGGAAAGACGGGCCAGAGTGGCGATGCTGATTTCGCCAATCCGGGCTTTTTCGCCTGGGGCCAGCCCTCGTTAGACAGCAACTCTTCAGACAGCAACTGAGTGGCGCGCGGCGTTTCGGCCAAAATACTGATCAAAGCCGGCCGCAATCGTGCGAACGAACACCCGGCCCGCCTCTTTCACTTCGAAGCGGTCACCATCAAAGCTGATGAACCCATCCTGATCCTGCTGTTGAAGACGAGCGGCATCGGCCAACAGAATATCCGCTGCAGCGCCATATTCACGGCGTAGATCGCGCATGGAGAAGCCGTAAGAGCACATCAACTGCTCGATGGCGCTTCCGACTACACGATCAGTCACCGTCAGTTCGATGCCTTTTCCAATGGGAAGCCGGCCTTCATTCACGGCGCGCATGTATTCGCCAGTCGCCACGATGTTCTGTGCGTAACCCGCCTGCACCTTGCCGATGGCGGAAGCACCCAGACCAATCAGGCTCGGAGCGCTATCTGTGGTGTAACCCTGAAAATTGCGCTTTACTTCGCCTGCGTCGAGCGCGACAGCGAGACTGTCACCTGGCTTGGCGAAATGATCGATTCCGACCGCGAGGTAGCCTTCAGCCGTTACCATGTCGCTGATAAGTTGCTGCATGGCGAAACGCTCCTCGACACCCGCCAGCGCTTTCTCGTCGATCAAGGTCTGGTGCTTCTTCATCCACGGCACATGGGCATAGCCAAAGATCGCAAACCGTTCCGGCTGCATGGACAGTGCCATCGTGAGAGTTCTCTCCAGACTGGAGCGTGTCTGATGCGGCAGGCCGTAGACGACATCGAGATTGATGCCTCCGATCTCCAACTCTCTCAGAAGCGAAACAATCATATGCGTCTGCTCGAAAGACTGAGGACGGTTGATGGCGGCCTGAACCTTCGGATCGAAGTCCTGCACTCCAACACTCGCGCGCGTCACACCAAAGGCTCGCCAGCCCTCCAGCTTCTCGCGATCTACGAAACCCGGATCGATCTCGACGCTGATCTCGGCCCCCTCCTCTACGTCGAAATTCCGGTCCAACGCTCCCCTGATCCGCATGAGATCCGGGATCGAGAGGATCGTCGGTGAGCCGCCGCCGAAATGAATGCTGCCAACCTTACGGCGCTTTGGCAGATGGCAAGCGACCAGTTCGATCTCTGCCAGCAGAGCATCCATATATCCGGCCACCGGCTCGTAGCGCTTGGTCTGCTTGGTATGGCAGCCGCAATACCAACAGAGCCGATCACAAAACGGGATATGCAGGTAGAGCGAAAGGCCTGTTTCTCCGTCTTCGCGTGCAAGCCAATCAGCATAGGTCTCGCCGTTCACGCCCGCATGGAAATGGGGCGCAGTCGGATAACTGGTGTAACGGGGAACCGCGATGGCATAGCGACGGATAAGTTCTGGCTGCATGGGATGTTCCTTTTGCAGCGACATTAGAAGCTCGGAGCCGCCATTCCTTGATCAAGATCAAGTGGAATGGAAGCCTCCTCAAGAAGCCGCTATAACAGGCGCGCCATGGATATTTCACGCCTCGACATTCACAACTCAGACATCCCCGAACTCTGCAAGAGCTGCGAGGTTCGCCACAAGGGCATGTGTGGCGCCTTGAACGGCATGGAACTGACATTGCTCTCGAAGCATACGAGGCAAGTCAGCCAGCCCGCCGGTGAGGAACTCGTCGGTGAAAGCACCGATATCGATGCCTATGACAACATCATGCGGGGCGTGGTGAAGCTCTCGAAGACGCTTGAGGATGGCCGGCAGCAGATCGTGGGACTACAGTTTGCCCCGGATCTTGTCGGCAGGCTCTATGCCAGCGAAAGCCCGATGACTGCCGAAGCCGCATCGGATGTGGATGTCTGCCGAGTACCGCGTCGCATTCTGGAAAGGCTGATCGACGGAAACCCGGAACTGCGCAAAAGACTGATGGATCAGTCCCTGCGGGAACTGGATGAGGCACGAGACTGGATGGTTACACTTGGCCGCAAGACCGCTGCTGAAAAGGTAGCCAGCCTGCTTCTGCTGATTGCCACGCATCTGGATCCGGACGCAGAAGGCGAGAGACGCGTGTTTGACCTCCCCGTCTCCCGGCTGGATATCGCAGATTATCTCGGCCTTACAATCGAAACTGTCTCCCGCCAGCTTTCAAAGCTCAAGGGCGAAAAGGTCATCTCGATTACCGCAAACCGGCATATCGAGGTTCTTAATTTTACCAAACTGCGCATCCGCGCCGGATAAAATACGGCGCCGACACTTTGCCTACCAATTGATCTAGATCAAAATATAAGCAGCGCACTGCTCATCAGCTGCTCGGGAGGACGGCTGCCTGTCTAACGGATAGGCATTTTTTGACCATTTGATAAATTTTCCCAGTCTCCAAAAATCAAACCTCTGATTTTGTTGCATTAATCAGCTTGGCACGCCGTTTGCTACCTCTGTCTCAGCAGGTCTCTGGACCGAAAACGACTGAAAGGAGCAATTTCATGGAAATCGGTGTCTTCATTCCAATCGGCAACAATGGTTGGCTGCTTTCGGAAAATGCGCCGCAGTACAAGCCGAGCTTCGAGCTGAACAAGGAGATAACGCTCCGGGCGGAGAAGTACGGCTTCGACTTTGCGCTCTCAATGATCAAGCTGCGTGGCTTTGGAGGAAAGACGGAGTTCTGGGACTATAATCTGGAAAGCTTTACGCTCATGGCGGGTCTTGCCGCCGTTACCTCCAGGATCAAGCTCTTCGGCACTGCCGCTACGCTCATCATGCCACCGGCCATCGTCGCACGCATGGCCACAACCATCGATTCGATTTCGGGCGGACGCTTTGGCGTCAATCTTGTGACCGGTTGGCAGCGACCCGAATACAGCCAGATGGGCCTGTGGCCGGGAGATGACTATTTCTCAGACCGGTACGAGTATCTGAGCGAATACACGACCGTTCTGAAGGACCTGCTTACCACCGGCCAGTCCGACCTGAAGGGCAAGTATTTCCAGATGGATGATTGCCGCATGAAGCCGGTGCCGCAGGGCGATGTGAAGCTCATCTGCGCCGGTTCTTCGAATTCAGGCATGGCGTTCTCGGCACAGTTTGCCGACTACAGCTTCTGCTTCGGCGTGGGCGTCAACACGCCCAAGGCCTTTGCGCCGACCAATGAGCGGCTTCTGGCCGCCACGGAAAAGACCGGTCGTGAAGTACGCTCCTTCGTACTGACCATGGTGATCGCGGAAGAAACGACAGAAGCCGCCTTCGCCAAGTGGGAACACTACAAGGCAGGTGCGGATGAAGAAGCCATAAAGTGGCTTGGCCTGCAGAGTGCCGCCGACACCAAATCCGGCTCCGATACCAACGTGCGCCACATGTCCAATCCGGTTTCCGCCGTCAACATTAACATGGGCACCTTGATCGGCTCCTATGCGGAAGTGGCAGCCATGCTGGATGAGATGAGCGAAGTGCCCGGCACCGGCGGCGTGATGCTGACCTTCGACGACTTCCTGGAGGGCATCGAAAAGTTCGGCCGGTTCGTACAGCCGCTGATGAAGAGCCGCGCCCACATCCAGCCCATGCTGGAGGCCGCAGAATGAGCGAGACCGTTGTTGCAGGCTATCAGCCTCGCCCGGAACTGGCAAAGAGCGTGACGCTTCCGGCTCGACCCGAACCGATTTCACTGAAGCCGTCTGAAACTGCCGTCGTAGTGGTGGACATGCAAAACGCCTATTCCACCGAAGGCGGTTATGTGGATCTCGCGGGCTTCGATATCTCAGGCGCCAAGGGGACGATTTCCAACATCAAGAAAACGCTGGATGCGGCACGCGCGGCAGGCGTTCTGGTTGTTTATTTCCAGAACGGCTGGGACAAGGACTACGTGGAGGCTGGCGGCCCCGGCTCACCCAACTGGCACAAATCCAACGCGCTGAAGACCATGCGCAAACGCCCGGAATTGCATGGCCAGCTGTTGTCCAAGGGTGGTTGGGATTACGCCATCGTGGACGAGCTTCAGCCGCAACCGGGCGATATCCTGGTGCCGAAGACCCGCTATTCCGGTTTCTTCAACACCAACATGGACAGCGTGCTGCGCGCACGCGGCATACGCAATCTCGTCTTTGTTGGCATTGCCACCAATGTCTGCGTGGAAAGCTCGCTGCGCGACGCCTTTCATCTCGAATATTTCGGCGTGATGCTGGAAGACGCGACCCATCATCTGGGACCGGACTTCATCCAGCAGGCGACGGTCTACAATGTCGAGAAATTCTTCGGCTGGGTTTCCACCGTCAATGATTTCTGCGGCGCGATCGGTCAGGCAGCACCCGCCGAAGCGGCCGAATAACATTTTCATATCAGGAGAGAGATCATGCCGAAGACCATCATCGTTCCCGAAGGCACGCAGAAGCCGATCGCGCCCTACTCCCCCGGCACGCTCGCCGATGGCGTGGTTTACGTTTCGGGCACACTTCCCTTCGACAAGAACAACGACGTCGTGCACGTGGGCGACGCGGCGGCGCAGACACGCCATGTGCTGGAGACCATCAAGTCGGTTATCGAGACGGCGGGCGGCACGATGGAAGATGTCACCATGAACCACATCTTCCTCACCGATTGGTCGAACTATCAGGCCATCAACAAGGTCTATGCCGAATATTTTCCCGGCGACAAGCCGGCTCGTTACTGCGTGCAGTGCGGGCTGGTGAAGCCGGACGCTCTGGTGGAAATTGCCACCGTCGCACATATCGGAACGAAATAAACCGATGGCCTCCCCCTCGCGCCTTGGCGTCGGGGAGGCTCCCTGCCCACTTCAGCCAAGAGCAGACCATGCATTACGAGATCCACGGCCTGTCCGAACCAGATGCGCCAACCATTCTTCTTTCATCCGGACTCGGCGGCTCAGGTGCCTATTGGGCACCACAGATCCCGGCGCTCTCGAAGCATTTCCGTGTCATTACCTATGATCATCGTGGGTGCGGACAAACAGGCGGCGAAGTTCCAGTGACAGGCGGCATTGCGGCCATGGCCGACGATGTGCTGGAAATCGTCGAGGTTGTCGGCCTCAAGAGCTTTCATTTCATGGGTCATGCGCTGGGTGGGTTGATTGGCCTCGACATCGCTCTTCGCAAGCCTGGCCTTATCGACAAACTCATTCTGATCAACGCCTGGAGCAAGGCCGACCCGCATTCCGGCCGCTGCTTCGATATCCGCCTGGAATTGCTGGAGAAGTCCGGTGTGCCTGCCTTCGTGAAGGCACAGCCTCTGTTTCTATACCCTTCATGGTGGATGAGCGAAAACGCCGAACGGCTTGCCCGGGATGATGAGCATGGCATGCTGCACTTTCAGGGCAAAGAAAACGTGACGCGGCGTATCGCTGCACTTCGAGCCTTCGATGTGGATGCAGCGCTTGATCGCATCTCCTGCAAGACCTTGCTCATGGCGACGAAAGACGACCTGCTGGTACCGTTCACCCGGTCCGTGCGGCTTGACCAGGGACTGACCCATTCAACCCTGTCTGTCTGGGACCAGGGAGGTCACGCCATGAACATTACCCTGCCGGATCGCTTCAACGCCGAGGTTGAGGAATTTCTTTCATCTTAAACAAGCTATGACAGTTTGAGAGCCACGCCGTTGAACCTTAACGCTGCTTCCTCCGTAACGTCCAAGACGATTGCCCCTCTGGAGACATCTAAAATGCCCGCTTCGCCTCAACTTCTCTCCGCCACCGAGACTGACATGCGCCAGATTTTCCGAGATGCCATGGCGCGTCTGGCTGCTGCGGTCACCATCGTGACCACGGATGGGGATGGTGGCCGGGCGGGCTTTGCGGCAACCGCCGTATGTTCTGTGTCGGATTCTCCTCCGATGCTTCTCGTCTGCCTCAACAAGGGCTCTTCCGCTTATCCGGCGGTTGCGGCCAATCGCGCAATCTGCGTCAACATTCTGGCCAGCGAACATGAAAGCCTCAGCCGCCTTTTTGGCGGCAAGACACCGGTAGACGAACGGTTCGCGGCAGCGACCTGGTCCCGGACGGAGACCGGCTGCCTGCGTCTGGAGGGAGCCCTTGCGAGTTTCGACTGCACGATCTCCTCCGTCGCCGATGGCGGAACTCATGACGTCCTTTTCTGCTCTGTCGAGACGATCGATATCCGGAGCGAGGGCCAAGGCCTGATCTATTTCGACCGCGAATACAGAACAGTGTGATCAATCACGGCATGAACGGCAGCTAAATGGCGTCTTCAGACGCCATTCCGCATCGGCAACTTAAAAAGAAAGCGTTCAATGGCGGAACGATCCGCACAAGGAGACGCTTTCATGATCCGCAAAACTCTCATCGCTCTTGCAGCCCTGACCAGCCTCACTGCTGCTGTGCCGGCCTTGGCCAACGATGTCCGGATCGATCAATACGGATGGTCCAATTCCGCTGGCGGCGCGCAGCATGGATCCTGGAACCGCATAAGATCCTACCAGAACGGCTACGGCAACTCAGCGGCCTCTCATCAGCGCGGTTACGACAACCTCTCCGTCACGGGCCAGGACGGCAACCGCAATTCCGCCAGCACCTATCAGACCGGAAGCCGCAACAGCGCAGGTGTCGGCCAGTTCGGCTCCGATCATCAGACTATCCTCACCCAGGACGGCAATGGCAATATCGCTGCCGGTGTTCAGGTGGGCCGTGGCTGTAGCGCGAATGTAGCGCAGGCCGGCAGCGGTAATATCGCGGCCTTCGTCCAGTCCTGCGATTAATTTCAAGCCACGACATCCGCCCACGCATGCCAGTTTGTTTGGAGAATGGCCATGTTCATCAATACCAATGCCAAGAGCACCGTCATCGTCGCCCTCCTGCTCGCAGCAGTGGGCGGAACGGCAGGGCTTGCCATCGCGGGCTCAAGCAAGGGTCCGCTACGCTGCGAGCTTCGCGTCACGAAATCTGGCGGCAACGTCACACTGGAAGCTCTCGCGTTCGCGGAGAAAAGCGTAGAGGGCACCTACCGACTTATGGTCGATGGATCAGGACAAGGCGGCAACAGCGTGATCCAGCAAGGTGGACCGTTCAATGCGGATCCTGCCAAGCCGAATTCGCTGGGAATGGTATCACTTGGTTCAGGATCGAGCTATGACGCGAAGCTGGAGGTAAAAGCCGGCGGGACCAGCGCGAACTGCACGGAAACCGTTGCCGCAAAGATTTGAGTCCCACCACACACCAGCAATACGATTTGATAATCCGGCTCCCGTGAGCCGGATTTTCTTTTGAAAGATCGTGCCGATCTGCGGCCCGCCATGCCGCATGGCATGTCCGACCAAAGAAGTTAAACGAGAGTTAAACACCTGATTCCGCAGCCATTCAGCCACGGCATGGCAAGGTCTCTTTAGGCTCAGATCAAGAGGAGACCGATGATGAACCGCCTGCTGAAGACACCCGTAGCCGCTCTTGCTTTGACAGCCCTTTCCCTGTCGCTTGGCACGCAAACGCCCGCTTATGCAGGAGGGTCGGTCTCCTTCACGCTCAACCCTTCGCGGGATCAGGGTGGAGACCTGCTTTCGACCGGCATAAGGCTCTACTCCATGTATCGGGGATTGAAGCAAGGAGAGATCCGGCAGGACGGTTCACACAATGAAGCTGGCGTCGCGCAGAACGGGAGAGACAATGTGGGATTCATCCGGCAGCGCGGCAGCGACCACTCCGCGACACTGCGCCAGAACGGCGACGACAATGCCTACGGCATATTTCAGTACGGTCGCGGTGCGGCGACCGACGTAGAGCAACATGGCCACGAAAGCGGCCTGACGTTCAGCTACGGATGGCGGTGATCCGCTCACGTTCTATCAATGTCGTTGGAAGAGGAATGGCGCACCCGAAGAGATTCGAACTCCTGACCCCCAGATTCGTAGTCTGGTGCTCTATCCAGCTGAGCTACGGGTGCTTGCCTCACCGACTGTCCGTCGGCGTTGGCGATCCTCTAAAGCGTTACGTTTAGGATTGCAAGCGCTTTTGAAAAATCAGACGTCATTTTCTTGAAATATATGGTCAAGCTATTGATAAATATCGGTTATTTTCATGCCCTCGCGCGATAGCTCTCCAGTGAGACTGGTCGATCAGGAATCTCTATGCGAAATTGCGTGCCCCGTCCCGGCTTCTCAACAAGCGCAATTGTACCCCCGTGCGCGAGCACGAGCTCACGCGCTATGGCTAGGCCTAAGCCCGTTCCACCAGAGCGGGCAGCGCCCCGAAACGCCGTGAAGAGGTTTTCACGGGCCTTCTGCGGCATGCCGGGTCCATTGTCGTCGATGATGATGCTGACAACCGATCCCACACGCTGCGCACTGAGCGAAATACGGTGAGCCTGCCCGTCTTCGCCCGGCTCAGCCTGGCTGAGTGCCTGAACGGCGTTTCGACACAGATTGTGGATCACGCGGAACAGCTGCTCACCATCGGCGTCAACCTCCAGATCCTCCGCAATCTGCTCGACGAATCCAATGGTTCCTTCCGGATCAATGGCCAGCATCTCTCGAACGTCCTGACAGAGGTCGGCGAGCTTCAGCAGCCTGCGGCGCGGCGCCGCCTCCGAGGCCTGACCGTAGGCAAGAACCTCGTTGGTGTAGCCGACTGCCCGATCAATCGTGCGCAGAAGCTTGGGGGCAAAGCTTCGCACCATGGGATCTTCCACGTCCACGAGCCGGTCGGACATCAGCTGGGCCGAGGCGAGGATGTTGCGCATGTCGTGATTGATCTTGGAAACCGCGAGACCAAGATCGGCAAGATTCTTTTGTTGCTTGAGTGTGCGCTGCAATTCCATCTGCATGGCAGCCAGATGCTGACCGGCCACTTCAAGCTCACCCTTGGCCCTGCCCGGCTGAAAAATTCGGTCCGGATCTTCGGGACGATCGGAAAAGCGCTGCATGCCATGCGTCAAACGGCGGATCGGACTGATCATCATGCGGTTGATCGATACGTAGATCAGTCCGGCTGTCACCATTGAGATCAAAAGTGAAATACCGAACATAAGCTTAGAAAAGCTGATCATCGCCTTGCGAAGGGCATCGTCCGTCATGACGAGCTCAATGATCATGTCGGTCTCACCGATCGGACCGAAGACGCGCATCACCTTCCCGCCGCCCAGAAGCAGCGTATCCAGCGCATTTTGCATGGCGTTCACGGCGCCTTCATTGGCGAGATCGTACTGGTCATCAACCTGTGGAGGCACATCAATGGCCGCCAGAAGTCGAGACGTTCCATCCTTGCGCAGCGCTAGAACCTTCGTCCCGGTCGCAAGCAGCGTGTCGTCCTGGACCTCGCGGGGCAATTCAGCTGGCTGCAGGCCGTCGATGACGATGCCAGCCGCAGCGGCCGTATCGAGCCTGTCGCGCAGCCAGGTCGTGCGCATCACGGAGATGGACGGTATGAATATCAGAACTTCGGCAAACATGACGAAGGCGACTGTCAGCCAAAGGAGGCGCCCTGACAGGCCGTGGAGGCGCCGCGGCATCCGCTGTATCGCCGCGTCCGCATCGTCTCCTGCCAGTGTCTGTCGGGCGGATAGATCCGCCACTCTGCTCATGCGGAACTCCGTTCCCATTTGACAGCAAGCCTTCGGGCCTACCTAGCTCAAGACGAAATGATAATGGCGCCCGAGGGCTTTTTCCAGCCCTCGGACGCCAAACCTTCATTACAGTTCGTTAATTCGGCAGTTCTCAGAACTCTTCCCAGTTCTCGCCACTGGCGGCAACCGCCACGGCAGCGCTTGGTACCGAAAGAGCACGGGCGAGATTGCCCATCATCTTGCGGGCTGGCGAGGCCTTGGGTGCAGATGCCGTATCGGCAGCACGGGGCACACGAGAGACGACCGGGCGCGCAGTTGCTTCGGATGCGTAATTCGAAGGCGCAGCGACGACCATATCACCAATCTTGAAGTGTGACAGCAGCGAGAAGAGTGTTGCCGTTTCGCTGGAAAGCTTGTGTGTCGCGGCGGACGTCTCTTCCACCATGGCAGCGTTCTTCTGCGTGACCTGGTCCATCTGGTTGATGGCGGTATTGATCTCGTGCAGGCCAGTTGCCTGTTCCCGGGCAGCAACCGCGATCGAGTGGATGTGATCGTTGATGCTGAGAACCTGCGTCTCGATTTCGTGGAGCGAAGCGCCCGTCTTCTGCACAAGCTTCACGCCGCCAGCAACCTCATCGCCGGACTTCGTGATAAGCGTCTTGATGTCCTTGGCGGCGTTCGCAGACCGCTGAGCCAGTTCACGAACCTCCTGGGCAACGACGGCAAAGCCTTTGCCTGCCTCACCGGCACGAGCCGCTTCGACACCTGCATTCAGAGCCAGCAGGTTCGTCTGGAAGGCGATTTCATCGATCACATTGATGATCTGAGAAATTTCGTGAGAAGCCTGCTCGATGCGGCCCATTGCTGTGATGGCGTCACGAACAACAGTTGCGGATTGGGCAGCGCTCTGCTTGGCTTCGGTCACCATTTCACTGGCTTCCTGTGCGCGAGTCGTAGAGGTCTTCACAACGGCCGTGATTTCATCAAGGGCTGCCGAAGTCTGTTCAAGCGCGGCGGCCTGCTGTTCTGTCCGGCGGGAAAGATCGTCTGCCGCGATACGGAGCTCTTCAGAGTTGCTGTTGATCGAGCTCGTGGCGTTGCGGATCTCTTCCATAGTCTTGCGCAGACCAGTGATGGCCTCGTTGACATTGGTTTGCAGTTCGGCAAAGGCGCCACGGAATTCTCCGCGCATCGTCTCCGTCAGATCGCCGACGGCGAGGCGCTTCAGGATTGCACCAGTCTGGGTCAGGCCGGAGTCAACCGCTTCGAGCAGTTCATCGACGTTGCGAGCAAAGCGATCGAGTGCCGGATCACCGAATTCCTTATTGATGCGCGATGAGAAATCACCGCTCGCAGCCGCCGCCAGAACGCTGGCCATGCGGTTTTGGAGTGCATCGCTCTTGGCACGGTTTGCGCTTTCCTGCGCGTTCATGCGATTGACTTCGACACCGTTCGATTTGAATACCTCGACGGCAGCAGCCATGTCGCCAATCTCATCCTGACGACCCATGGACGGGATGTCGGTGGAATAGTCGCCGTTGGCAAGGCGCTTCATCGCTTCAGTCAAGCCCAGGATCGGGTTGCTCAGCGAACGAGTGCCAATGAACATGCCGACAGCAGCGCCTGCGATAACGCCGATGGCAGTAATCGTGGCGATCATGACGAACAGTGTCTGACCGAAGCTTTCCGTGCTCTTCTGGACGCTGTCCAGTTCGGCAAGGTCGGCAGCAACGACAGCGTCGATTTCGGCCTGAAATGCCTTTCGGTTGTTACGGTTCGCTTCGTTGTTACCCTGCTTGTTGGCCGCGACAGGACCTTCCTCCTTCGCCAGCCGCACCGTTTCAGAACGGAACGCACGGAATTCCTTTGCGCGCGAGACCATGGCGTCGAAAACAGCACGCTGCTCCTTGGGAACCAGCGGCTGCCAGGAAGCCAGAACCAGATCAATCTGATCCAGGCTCTTCATGAGGCCGGGGCCAAACTTCTCGGCGTCTGCTGCGTCCTTCGCAGCGTAGATGCCACGCGCTTCCATGACCACGGCCGTAACCGCGCGGTTCAGGGTTTCGCCCTTGTAGGCACGCGTGGCAGCGTTATCAAATGCTGCCATACGATTGCTGTACTCAAGAATTGCAAACAGCGACAGTCCGCCGACAACCAATGCAACCAGACTCAGTATACCAACAAGTAAATTAATTTTGCCTCGAATTCTCATTGCGCCCTTCCTGTCTTCCGTGTCGCCGGTTACTGAGCCCCCGCTCCCGGACAGCTTCAATTGCCCAAAATTTTGCCATCTAGTAATTAAGGAAACCTGAACATAAATCAGAGCTTGTATCGTAAATGGTACACTCGCATAGGTGAACGAACCAAACTTGGATTCAGAGTTACCGTGATGTGAAGGCGGCAATGATTGACTTTGCGCGGCTGATGCCCTTATAAGCCGCGCACGTCCGGCATATCAGGCTGTAGCGCAACAGCGCACCTGTGGCCGAAACGTTTTCAAACAACGCTCTTGCTCCTCACGGAGCAACTTCAAGAAGGGCCGCACACCGCGGTGTTAAAAAAATGAAGCGTACCTACCAACCATCCAAGCTTGTTCGCAAGCGTCGTCACGGCTTTCGTGCCCGCATGGCTACGCCTGGCGGTCGCAAGGTTCTTGCTGCCCGTCGCGCACGTGGCCGCAAGCGTCTGTCGGCCTAAGTGTCGATAGCCCGAGATTGACCGGGCAATGAAGTCGAAAGACATTATGCAGCGAACTGTCGGGCGGCTGAAAAGTCGGCCGCAGTTTCTTGCCGTGAGGGACGGTGAGAAGCGGCGTGGACCCCTCTTCCTTCTGGAGGTTCTCGACCGCAAGGATCCCGCAAGCGAGCCCCGCGTCGGCTTCACGGTCACGAAGAAGCAGGGCAATGCTGTTGAGCGAAACCGGATGAAGCGACGGCTGCGCGAAGCAGTTCGTCAAAGCGCCCAGTTTGCAATGAAAGACGGTCATGACTACGTCATTGTCGCGCGGCGCGAATTACTCAGCGCGCCTTTCGCCGACGTGACGAAAGCGCTTTCCGAGCGGATCGGAAGCAGACCGAAACACAAGCGGTCCGAGGAGACCCGTTCCAGGAAAGCATGATGGAAAAGAATCGCAATTACTTCATCGCGATCGCCCTTTCAGTGGTGATCGTTCTTGCCTGGCAATTCCTCTATATGAATCCGAGGTTGGAAGCCCAGCGTCGCGCCGAGGAAGCCCGGCTCGCGAGCCAGGGGCAAAGCCAAATCATCCAGCCGGAGAGCCCTGGCGCTCAATCCGGCGTACAGCCGAACGGCACCCTGCCTGCCAGCGCACAGGCTCAGGCCCAGGTCACGCGCGAAGAATCTCTTGCGAAGTCCGCACGCGTCGTGATCGACACGCCTGCACTCTCCGGCTCCATCAACCTCACGGGCGCTCGCTTCGACGATCTGAGCCTTCGCGAATACCATGAGACGGTCGATCCGAAGAGCCCGACCATCGTGCTCTTCTCTCCGGCCGACACGAAGGACGGCTATTTCACCGAACTTGGCTACATCGGCAGCCAGGAAACCGGAACGGTTCCCGGTCCGTCCACCGTATGGACGGCTCCTGCAGGTGCCAAGCTGACCGTGCAGACACCGGTGACGCTGACGTTCACCAACGACAAAGGCCTTGTGTTCAACCGTACGGTCGCCATCGATGAGCATTACATGCTGACGGTGACCGACAAGATCGAGAACCCGACCGGCGCACCCGTAAATCTTTCGACCTATGGACGCGTCACACGCTATAACAAGCCGAACCATCCATCCGTTTATGTGATTCATGAAGGCTTTCTCGGCGTCATCGGCTCCGAGGCTGGTCTTTCCGAACACAGCTATAGCAATGTCGAGAAGGAAGCCACGGTCAATCCCAAGGCGACCGGCGGCTGGCTTGGCATAACAGACAAGTATTGGGCCGCAACACTCATTCCGCCGCAGACGCTCGCTTACGAATCCCAGTTCCGCTATCTCGCGGACGGTCAGACGCGCTATCAGGCGGACTTCAAGTCCGACAGCTTCACCGTCCAGCCGGGCCAGCCGACCGAGATCAAAAATCTCGTCTTTGCAGGCGCCAAGGAAGTACCGCTCGTCGACGGCTATGAAGCGAGCTACTCAATTCCGAAGTTCGATCTGCTCATCGATTGGGGTTGGTTCTATTTCATCACCAAGCCGATGTTCAAGCTGATGGATTTCTTCTTCCGCTTCTTCGGCAACTTCGGCGTTGCAATCCTCTGCACCACCATCGTGGTCAAGGCATTGTTCTTCCCGCTTGCCAGCAAGCAATACGCTTCCATGGCCGCGATGAAGCGCGTTCAGCCAAAGATGGAGGAATTGAAGGCAAAGCATGGCGATGACCGCATGGCCATGCAACAGGCGATGATGCAGCTCTACAAGGAAGAGAAGATCAACCCGATTGCAGGCTGCTGGCCGGTCCTGCTTCAGATCCCGGTGTTCTTCGCTCTCTACAAGGTCATCTACGTCACGATCGAAATGCGCCACGCACCGTTCTTCGGCTGGATCCAGGATCTGTCTGCGCCCGATCCGACATCGCTGTTCAACCTCTTCGGCCTGCTGCCCTACGACGTGCCGCATGCATTGATGATCGGCATCTGGCCCATCATCATGGGTGTCACGATGTTCCTGCAGATGCGCATGAACCCGACCCCGCCGGATCCGACGCAGGCCATGATCTTTACGTGGATGCCGCTGGTCTTCACCTTCATGCTGGCGTCGTTCCCAGCCGGTCTCGTCATCTACTGGGCGTGGAACAACACCCTCTCCATCACGCAGCAGGCTCTGATCATGAAGCGTCATGGTGCCAAGATCGAACTGTTCGGCAATCTCAAGAGTATGTTCCAGCGAAAACCGGCAGGAACGAAATAGCGCGGTTCATCCAGCCCCGGCTTCAACAGAGCCGGGGCTTTTTTGTTTCAGGAGGTTGCCCGTTGCTGAAAGGCGAAACACCGATACCCAACCGTTTTTCGTCTCGCTTCATGGGTATTCTCCTTGTGGCAGCGTCTGCTTTCGTCTGGAGCTATGGCGGCGCAATCCAGCGCTTCATCCGGATCGATGACACCTGGACGATTGTGTTCTGGCGCTGCTTCTTTGCTGCACTCTTCCTGCTTGGCTTCATGATACTGAGAGATGGGCCTCGAGGAACAGCGCGGCTGTTTTCATCCATGGGAACGCCAGGGCTGGTGATTGCCACTGGCTTTGCTGTCATTTCAACTTGTTTTGTTCTGGCCGTCAGCATGACACCTGTTGCGAACGTTGTGCTCTTCATGGCCTCCATCCCGCTTTTTGCAGCCCTGTTTGCTCGCATCTTCCTCAAGGAGCAGATAACACCCGTCACATGGCTGGCCATCATTGCTGTAATGTGCGGTGTCGGGATTATGGTCTCGTCTTCGCTGGGTGAAGGCCTTTCCGTCATCGGGCTTACGCTCGCCGCATCCATAGCCCTTATCTTTGCGGGCATGACGGTCATCACGCGGCGCCACCCAGGCATCAGGATGACGCCTGCCGCCTGTCTTGGCTCTCTGATTGCAACGCTTGCCGCAGCAACTCAGGCCGGTTCATTCCTTGCGCCGGCTCAGGATATGGCGCTGCTCTTCGCGTTCGGAGCCTTGAACCTCGGCCTAGGCATGGCGCTTTATGTGACTGGCGCCCGCATGATCCCGTCCGCGCTCGCTGCCCTGCTCGGCACCCTGGAAATGATCCTTGCTCCGATGTGGATGGTTCTGTTGCATGGCGAAATCCCCTCACAGCGAACCTTGATCGGCGGAGCGATTGTCTTCGGGGCTCTCTTCACCTACCTGCTGAACAGGCCGGGACCAAAGGAAACACAAAACCTGACGCGTTCTGCTTGACTCGGGCATCGAAACCCTGAATGCACGGGAGCTGAAACAAAGGCACTATTCATGACAAGCGACACCAAAAGCACAAAGCCGATCTTCGGGCACCCCTGGATTTTCATTCGCGGGGTTCCCGCCATGAAATTCCTGCCACCGGAAGGACCGCTCGAGGTTGCTTTTGCAGGACGCTCGAATGTGGGCAAGTCTTCGCTGATCAATGCACTTGTGGGGCAGAAGGGTCTGGCACGCACGTCCAATACGCCCGGCCGCACCCAGGAACTCAACTACTTCGTCCCCGATGGCTATTCCGGTGAAGGCGACGATCTGCCGCCGATGGCCTTGGTGGATATGCCCGGTTACGGTTATGCGCAGGCCCCGAAGGAACAGGTGGATGCCTGGACGAAACTGGTCTTCGATTATCTTCGCGGCCGCGCGACACTGAAGCGTGTCTATGTTCTGATAGACAGTCGCCATGGCCTGAAGAAGAACGATGATGAGGTTCTGTCGCTACTCGACAAGGCGGCCGTCTCCTACCAGATCGTCCTGACAAAGACCGACAAGATCAAGGCACCTGCCGTACCGAAACTGGTCGACGAAACGCTGGAGAAGATCCGAAAGCGACCCGCCGCCTATCCGGAGGTTCTGGCGACATCGTCGGAAAAGTCCGAAGGTCTCGATGCTCTGCGCGCGGAAATCCTGAAGACGATCGGGCGTCCGGCCTGACGCATCGGTGAGCCAGGCCGGACCTTGGTCTGACTCTTACATGGTCTTCGGCAGCATAACGCGGTCGATCACGTGGATCACGCCGTTCGACTGCTTCACATCGGCAATCGTGACACGAGCAACGCTTCCATTTTCATCGGTCAGCGTTATGCGGCCCTTGTTCATCTTCGCTTTCAGGATGCATCCGCCAACCGTCTTCACGTCGTGCGTACCGCCATCGTCCTTGATCATCTTGGCGATCATGCCGGACATGGCATCAGCCGCGACAACATGGCAGGTCAGCACCTTCTGCAACTGCGCCTTGTTTTCCGGCTTCAGGAGGTTATCGACCGCACCCTTCGGCAGCTTTTTGAATGCGGCATTCGTCGGCGCAAACACGGTGAAGGGGCCCTTGCCGGACAATGTATCGACAAGACCGGCAGCCTTCACAGCAGCAACCAGCGTCGTGTGATCCTTGGAGTTGACGGCATTCTCGACGATGGTCTTTGTTTCATACATCGGCGCGCCGCCGACCTTCGGATTTGCAGCGAAGACGGGAGCGGCGGTACCCGCTACCAGGGCGACAGCTGCCAATGTGTGCATCGCGAATTTGAACATGGATATTTCCTCTTCCTTCGTTCAAACGCCGACGGGACTCTTGCCCGTTGGGTGGCCCGGAATGGTCGGGTCATACAGAAGGACGAAGGCTGCGAAGAGAAAGTTTCAGCTAATCTAAAATAAATGAACTGATCAGCGAGCAGCCATCTGGCCAGACATCAGCACGGGACCGGTAGGACCGCCGGATGGCGAGCCACCCTTCGGTTCCAGGCTTACGGCCAGCGTGACACCATTTGTAATACGGCGTCGCATCGTGTCTGGAACAATGACATCGCCGTTTGCGCCCTCCGGCATCAGACCGAGTGAAACCGGCGGGGCGTTTCCGTCAATCATCCACAGTTGCAGAGACTTCGGCTCCGCCTGGGTATTGGCGACAGGTGTCATGACGAGCCTTCCACTGCGCGGCTCGTAACTTGCGAGCAGGCTCATATTGGTCCCTTCCTGCCCTTTCAGTTGCGCCTGCATCTGTCCGCCTGTCTTCAGGGAAGACGGAGGCTGCAGACCAAAGATGGCGACACCAATCAGCATCAGGAACGAGGCAAGGGCCAAGGTTCGCCAAACAGGGGCCGATGACCACAGACGCTGCCCAAGTCCCGAAAGCTGCGCCTGTTGCGAGCCCCTCGTGAACAGGCGCTGTTGCACTTGCGGAAACACAGAGTCCGGTGGCAGTTGAGGAGTGTATTCATCATCCATGGACGACAGATTTTCCTGCCAGCGTGCGACCATAGCCGCAAAGGCGCGGTCGCGCCGAATTCGCTGTTCGACCTGCTGACGCTTTTCGGCGGGCAGCACGCCCAGAACATACTCGCCAGCAAGAACTTCGTCTCTTGCGCGATCCCCTTCGCTCTGGTCCGGCCTAGTCATCGGTCCATGCACTCTCTCAGTTTCAAAAGACTGCGCCTCAGCCACGTCCGCATCGTATTCAGCGGCACATCGTATCGTTCCGCCAGTTCCTGGTAACTCATGCCATCGACATAAGCCGCGCGAACCGCCTGTGCCCGATCAGGATCCAACTCTTGCATGCACCTGTCAATGCGCCTTCCTTCGCCACTGATCACAGTTTGCGCCTCCGGATCCGGAGCATCATCAACAAGGCTGTCCGCTTCATCGTCCAGATTTTCCGTCTCTTGCTTGCGGCTTCGCAGCACATCCAGCGAATGGTTCCGCGCAATCGCGCAGAGCCAGGGCATTGCGCTGGTCTGTCCTCCGACAAAACGGTCGGCGCGATACCAGATCTTGACGAAGATTTCCTGTAACGCATCTTCCGCATCCGACCGCACCTTGAGGAGACGAAGACAAATACCGAAAAGTTTCGGGGATGCGGCAAGATAAAGTGCGTGGAAAGCGGCACGATCCTGCAAGGCTACCCGGGCCAGCAGATCCGGGAGATCGGTCTCACCCATTGCACTCATCTCCCACGGCACATTTGGCAGTCTCAAGCCGCTTACGGTCATTTGTTTCAAACGGATTATTTCCTCCGTCAAAAACATGGGTTAAAAGGCCGCACCAAGGTTCCAGAGGTGTTTTCATGTCCCCTTCCGAAAGCGAGATGCAGGCCCAGTTGCTGGCGCAGGCCCTGCCCTTCATGCAGCGTTACGAGAACAAGACCATCGTCGTGAAATATGGCGGCCATGCGATGGGTGACGCGGCGCTCGGTCGCGCTTTCGCCGAAGACATCGCACTTCTCAAGCAGGCGGGCGTCAATCCGATTGTCGTGCATGGTGGCGGTCCGCAAATCGGCGCAATGCTCTCCAAGATGGGGATCGAATCCAAGTTCGAGGGCGGATTGCGCGTGACCGACCAGAAGACGGTCGAGATCGTCGAAATGGTGCTGGCCGGTTCGATCAACAAGGAAATCGTCGCGCTCATCAACCAGACGGGCGAATGGGCGATCGGGCTTTGCGGCAAGGACGGCAACATGGTGTTTGCCGAAAAGGCGAAGAAGACCGTGATCGATCCGGAATCGAATATCGAGCGCGTTCTGGACCTTGGCTTCGTCGGTGAAGTGGTGGAAGTCGACCGTACGCTGCTCGACCTTCTGGCGAAGTCGGAAATGATCCCCGTCATCGCGCCTGTTGCTCCGGGCCGTGATGGCGCGACCTACAACATCAACGCCGACACGTTTGCCGGCGCGATTGCAGGCGCGCTGCGCGCCGACCGTCTGCTGTTCCTCACCGATGTGCCAGGCGTGCTCGACAAGGACAAGAACCTGATCAAGGAGCTTTCTGTTGCGCAGGCGCAGGCGCTCATCAAGGACGGTACGATTTCCGGCGGCATGATTCCGAAGGTCGAGACTTGCATCGACGCCATCAAGGCGGGCGTCCAGGGCGTTGTCATCCTCAACGGGAAGACCTCGCATTCGGTTCTTCTGGAAATCTACACAGAAGGTGGCGCAGGAACACTCATCGTTCCCTGATATCGCTCAGACGAAAATGAGACCAAGGATGCCTGTCAGAATGAGCAGGCATCCCAAGACTTCCAGCCGGTTGATGCGCTCCTTGAACAGGAAGACCGAGGCTGCGAAGGTGAAGACGAGTTCGATCTGGCCCAGCGCCCTCACATAGGCCACCTGCTGCAGCGTCATGGCCGTAAACCATCCCGCAGATCCCAGAACACCGGCCAGCCCGACCAGCGCCGACGACCGCCAGGACCGGATGACCTTGCCGATTTCGGCACGGTCGGTAAACACCATCCAGACCAGCATGTAGAGCGTCTGGAACCCGGTGACAAAGGCCAGCGTGAAGGCTGCCTGCACCACGGCATTGGGTCCGTCCAGGGACAGAGACGCGCTGCGATAGGCGACGGCCGAGATTCCGAAGACACCGCCCGACGCAATGCCGATGAGGGCTGTGCGGCTGAAAAGCGCGGCCAATAGACTGCGTGCATTGAGTGGCGTGCGTGCAACCGAGATCAGCATGACACCGATAACGCCGATGATGATGGCAAGGACGGTTCCCGGCTGAAGTCTTTCGCCGAGCAGCACCAGACCGAACAGCGCCGCCTGCACGGGCTCTGTTTTCGAGTAGGCAGTTCCAACCGCGAAGTTCCGCAAGGAAAACAGATAGACCAGCATGATCGTCGCGTAGATCTGTGCCAGACCACCGAGGATTGCCCAGCCAACGAAGGGCCAGTTCATCTGCGGCAGAAAATAGCCTCCAACAAAATGCAGGGCAGCGACGTAGAGAACGGCAACCGGAAAACCGTAGCCGAAGCGCACGAAACTGGCGCCCCGGGTGCCGAGGCTGGAACGCAGATGACGCTGCAGGGCAGAGCGCAGATTCTGCAGGAATGCAGCCGCAATGGTGATGGGGATCCAGAGTTCCATCATGCTGGGCTAACATGCAGGTCATGAGCCGCCAAGTCCGCTCGGATGCGTAAGCGTTCTCCCCTTTCAATTCTCCTCGGCTCAAGGCATAAAGCGCGCATGGCAAAGATGACGAACATACCTGACCCCGCCGATTTCTCGCATGTCCGTGACTGGGTCTTCGACCTCGACAACACGCTCTATCCGCATCACATCAATCTGTTTGCGCAGATCGATCGCAACATGACGGATTTCGTCGCGACCCTTCTGCAGCTGGAGCCGGAAGAGGCAAGGAAACTGCAGAAACAGTACTATCATGAGCATGGGACGACGCTGCGCGGTTTGATGATCCATCATAAGATCGATCCGAATGCCTTCCTCGAAAAGGCGCATGCCATCGATTACTCGGCGCTCCTGCCACATCCCGAGCTGGGCGAAGCAATCAAGGCTCTCTCCGGACGCAAGTTCATCTTCACCAATGGCACCGTATCGCATGCGGAGGCTGCGGCCCGCGCGCTTGGCATCCTCGATCATTTCGACGATATTTTCGATATTGTCGCTGCCGATTACGTTCCGAAGCCTGCGGGTGAAACCTACGACAAGTTCACGCAGTTGAAGCGGATCGACACAGCCCACGCGGCCATGTTCGAAGACCTGCCGCGCAACCTCATTGCTCCACGGGCGCTTGGCATGAAGACGGTTCTTCTTGCACCCAGAAATCTGGGCGAATTCGTTATCGAGCGCTGGGAAGAGGTGCGCGAAGACGACGAGAACATCGATTACGTTACCGACGACCTTGCGACATTTCTGCAAACGTTGAACCGCGGTTGAACTGATCTCGCCACAACCGAGATTACCAAAGTTTCATCCAGCCTTACGGTTCTTTAAGTGGTGTCGGAACGGCTCTGCTCCTACCTTCGTTGTCATAAGACAAAGGGAAAGGAAGCAACCCACATGACACTCAAGAGAGTTGCACTCGCCGCGCTTGGCGCAACGTTTCTGGTGGGCGCGCTGGCGCCTGCAAGCTTCGCCGCGCCCGGTCGCCCGGACAGAGAAGGGCATGGCCCCCGTGGCGGGATGATGCAGGAACTGGTATTCGTACGGCTGTTGAAAGACGCCGACACGAACAAGGACGGCAAGATTACCAAGGAAGAAGTTGCCGCCTGGGAGACCAAGCTGTTCGATGCCGCTGACGCCAACAAGGACGGCAACCTGACGCCCGGTGAAATTCGCCAGTACCACAAGGCGCGCATGGAAGAATTCCGGGAGCAGCGCAAGGCTGAACGGGCTGCAAATGACCAGGCAAAGCCGGAAGAGCAGGCCAAGGGTGCCGACGCTCCGCCGCCACCGCCACCAGGCCCCGACGGCAAGCCCGACGGCAAGCCAGGCCATGGACCAAAGCATGGCGGCCATCACGACATGGCGGAAGGTCGCCACGGACGCGACCATGGCCGCGATCATGGGGGCAGAGACGATTGGGATGGTCCACGCAAGGGACCGGGCATGATGCCGGCAGCTGCCCTCATCCGCTTTGTCGATACGGACGAAAATGGGCAGATCAGCAAGGATGAAGCTGCCAATGCCGCAACGAAGCTGTTTGAGCGCATGGACCGCAACAAGGATGGCGTCATTTCCATCGACGATATCCCGAGCCAGCCGCTTTAATCGCGACCGGTAGCGCAGCGCGCTATCCAGCCGCTGCATTGCGAGGTCCGCTCCTGCCGCCGGGAGCGGACCTTTTCAGTCTCTACTCTTTCTTGCCGTTCAGGTCGTAGAAGTCGGCGATGACTTTCCAGGCCTGATCTGCTGTCTCCACGAAATTGATGAGATCCATATCGTCCGGAGCGATGGTGCCGAAATTGGCAAGCGCTTCGAAATCGATGATGCGGTTCCAGAATTCCGGGGCAAACAGGATCAACGGAACGCGTTCCATGCGGCGTGTCTGGATCAGCGTCAGCGCCTCGAACAGCTCATCCAGAGTTCCGAAACCACCCGGAAACACTACGACAGCGCGTGCACGCATCAAGAAGTGCATCTTGCGGATGGCGAAATAGTGGAAGTTGAAGCTCAACTCCGGCGTCACATACTGGTTTGGCGCCTGTTCATGCGGCAGAAGAATGTTCAAGCCGATGGTGGGGGCACCGGCTTCCGATGCGCCCTTGTTACCCGCTTCCATCACCCCGGGGCCGCCCCCGGTGACGACAACGAATTCCTGGTGATTCGAGAGTGCCGAATGGCGGGCGCACAGTGCCGCGAACTTCTCAGCCTCCTCGTAGAAAACGGAAGCCTTCTTAAGATTGTCCCGCTGAACATCGTTCTTGGCAGCCCAGGGTTCCGCGCCGGGTGCGGGAATGCGCGCACCGCCGAACAGTACGACTGTGGATTTGATGCCCATCTCGGTCAGCATCATTTCAGGCTTGAGCAGTTCCAATTGCAGGCGGACGGGGCGCAGCTCCGGGCGGCACAGGAAATCCTCATCCACATAGGCAAGGCGATAGGACGGCGACTCAGACTGCGGCGTCTTGGGAACCTGACGGGCGCGCAGCTTGTCGACGGAACTCGCCTTCAACGGATCCCATACACCATCCTTGCGCCGCATCTTCTTCTCATCGCCTGCTTTCGCCATTGCGCACAATCCCTCAAGATACGAATCACGGAGGGCGCCAATTCGCATTGACGCCCGGATGGCGCTCGCTTAGAGCAAAAGGCACCAATTTGCCAGTCGGCAAGAGAGCCTACCCCATCACGTTACGAGCGACAGCCGCAGGATTTCCCGATGACCAGCACAGCAAGCCAGGACTACGCCTCCCTTGAAGCCCTGATCGAAAAGGCTTTCGACGAGCGCGACAGCATTTCAATCAGCACGCGCGGCGAAGTGCGCGACAGCGTGGAAGAGGCGCTGAACCTGCTCGATAGCGGCAAGCTGCGCGTCGCAACACGCGGCGAAGACGGTAACTGGACTGTTCACCAGTGGCTGAAGAAGGCCGTGCTTCTGTCGTTCCGCCTGAACGACATGGAAGTCGTGAAGGGTGGTCCCGGCGCTTCCACCTGGTGGGACAAGGTTCCTTCCAAGTTCGAAAACTGGGGCGAAACGGAATTTCGTTCGGCCGGCTTCCGTGCGGTGCCCAATGCCGTCGTTCGCCGCTCCGCCTATATCGCGCCAAGCGTCGTGCTGATGCCCTCCTTCGTAAACCTCGGCGCCTATGTGGGCGAAGGCACCATGGTCGATACATGGGCGACCGTTGGCTCATGCGCCCAGATCGGCAAGCATGTCCATCTCTCTGGCGGTGTCGGCATTGGCGGCGTTCTGGAGCCCATGCAGGCAGGCCCGACCATCATCGAAGACAACTGCTTCATCGGCGCACGTTCTGAAGTGGTGGAAGGCTGCATCATTCGCGAAGGCTCCGTGCTCGGCATGGGCGTCTACATCGGCAAGTCCACCAAGATCGTGGACCGCGCAACCGGCGAAGTCACCTATGGCGAAGTTCCTCCCTATTCCGTTGTCGTTGCGGGCTCCATGCCCTCCGGCAACGCCACCATGGGCAATGGCCAGCCTGCGCCGCATCTCTATTGCGCGGTCATCGTCAAGCGCGTCGACGAAAAGACCCGCTCCAAGACCGGCATCAACGAGTTGCTGCGCGACTGATTGAGCATAGTGAGCATTGTCGAGATCATGGCTGTTACAGATCCTGTCCAGAACCTGCAGACGCTGATCCGCTGCCCTTCGGTCACACCGAAGGAAGGCGGGGCGCTTTCAGCTCTTACGGCCATGCTCGAACCACTGGGTTTTTCCGTCGAGCGTGTCACGGCTACCGAGCCGGGCACGCCTGACATCGAGAACCTCTACGCGCGCCTGGGTTCCTCCGGGCCGCACCTGATGTTTGCCGGTCATACGGATGTGGTTCCGGTTGGCGATGAAGCCTCTTGGACGCATCCGCCCTTCTCTGCCGATATTGCCAATGGTGAGATGTTTGGGCGCGGCGCGGTTGACATGAAAGGCGGTATTGCCTGCTTTGTCGCCGCTGTCGCTCGCCACATCGAAACACATGGCGCACCGAAAGGCTCCATTTCGTTCCTGATCACCGGTGACGAGGAAGGCCCTGCCATCAACGGCACCGTCAAGCTGCTGGAATGGGCGGCGGCGAAGGGTGAGCGCTGGGATGCCTGCCTTGTCGGCGAGCCGACAAACCCGGATCAACTGGGCGATATGATCAAGATCGGCCGTCGCGGTTCGATCTCAGGTTTCGTAACCGTGCATGGGGTGCAAGGCCATGTGGCCTATCCGCATCTGGCAGATAATCCCATTCGCGCTGTCACGGCCATGACCAAGGCATTGATGAGCCCGCCACTCGATGCAGGGACTGCCGAATTCCCGCCCACCAATCTCGAAGTCACGGCAATCGACACAGGCAATTCCGCAACCAACGTCATTCCCGCCAAGGCAAGCTTTGCCTTCAATGTACGCTTCAACGACACATGGTCGGCTGACAGCATTCAAGCCGAACTGATCCGGCGGCTGAACGAAGCTGCCACTGATCAGGAACTGCGCGCAGGCCGCCCCGCCATTCGCTATGACATCACCTGGTCGGAGCGACCAAGCCACGTGTTCCTGACCCGTGACGACGCGTTGATCTCGTCGCTATCCAAGGCGATCGAGGCGAAGACAGGCAGGCACCCTGCCCTTTCCACGACAGGCGGCACATCGGACGCACGGTTCATCAAGGACTACTGCCCGGTGGTGGAGTTCGGCCTCGTGGGACAGACCATGCACATGGTGGATGAGCGGGTGGCCGTGGCAGATCTGGAAAAGCTGACAGATATCTACGCTCACTTCATCGAGCAATGGTTCGAGAATGCCAAGGCTTGAAGAGGTCCGCTCCCTTTGGGGAGGACTGTGGCAGATTGCCCGTGGAGATGCCCGTGGACTGTCTCTATTCGACATTTCCGATGAGGGTCTGACACGCTCCTTCTGGGCCATCGCCTACTGCCTGCCCATCTTCCTGCTCAACGCAATCCTGCTTCGTGCCGCCTATATCGAGGTTCTCGCCGATCCTGCACGCGGACATGTGATCTTTGTGTTTCAGGCCATGGTGCTGCAACTGGCGAGCTGGGCCTTCGTCCTGATCTGCACCATCCTGTTCGGGCTGGCATTTGGTTATCGTCCACTACTGAGGCCGATGGTGGTCATGGCGAACTGGGGCAGCGTTCCCGTGCTTTACGCCATCGCCGGACTAGTTCAGCCGATCCTACATTTGACACGCGGAACCGGCCTCCTGTCCTGGATGCTGAATATGTCATTCTGGATTGTAGCAATCGCAATCCCGCTCTATCTCATCTGGCGTATTCTTCTGACACTCGTGGGCGGCCCAGCGTGGAAGCGTGGCGGTTTCCTGCTTCTGGTTCTGGCTGCGTCGCTCTGGGCCATCCGCACACTTGAAATATCTCTGGGACTCAATATTCCCTATCCGTGAAATCCTGTTCCATCGCGAGGCGTGATTCTTGCCCTCTTTCTCCGAAGTGAAGCTTTACGTGCTTGGTCTCTGGCTTCTGGTCAAAGGCGACCGGGCAGGATTGGCACTGGTCGATTTTACCGACCGTGGAATGATGCGCTCCTTTTGGGCCATCGTCTGGTGCATTCCGGCCATCGGCTTTTCCTGGATCTGGTGGCGGCTTGCCTTTCTGGAAACCATGCCCCCCGGCTTCCGGCTTGGCGGGATATTCTTTTTCCGCATGGCCCTGCTGGAGGCCTCGAACTGGCTGGTGCCGCTCGTTCTTGCCGGTCTGATGGCTCTCACAATGGGGCTTGCCCGACAA
The DNA here is from genome assembly GCF_011046895.1 of Rhizobium rhizoryzae. Lineage (NCBI taxonomy): Bacteria > Pseudomonadati > Pseudomonadota > Alphaproteobacteria > Hyphomicrobiales > Rhizobiaceae > Affinirhizobium > Affinirhizobium rhizoryzae. The sequence continues at coordinate 594,260 of NZ_CP049250.1, forward strand.
TTCCCGGCCATTGTTTTCACGGCTAACTGGCTGTCCGTGCCATTTTCCTATCTCTACGGATTGCTCAGCATCTTGCTGGTGCTCATGCCCGGACTGACCGGCCTGATCGCTCTCATCTGGCTTGGTGCGATCGTGGCGCTGGTCGTCTGCCTGTCGCGCATCTTTCGCATGATCATTGGTCCGCAGGGATTGACGATTGCGACGCTGACAATGGTGCTGATCGTGCCGTCGCTGCTGCTGTCCGACGTCCTGGAACGCTTTCTCGGCGTCTATCCCGGCTGATCCGGATAATCGACCTGCATGAAGTAAAGTCCTTCCGGCGGAGCGACCGGCCCGCAGGCCGCACGACTTCTGGCCTCCAGCGCGGCGCGAACATCCTGCGGGCTCATCTTGCCCTCACCCGCCAGCTTCAGCGTTCCTGCGAAAGAGCGGATCTGGTTGTGCAGAAAGCTCTGGGCAGAAGCGCGGATCTCGATCAACTCTCCCTGCCGCGTCACATCCAGCCTGTCGAGTGTCCTGATCGGGCTTGCCGCCTGACAGTGCGCCGAACGGAAGGTGGTGAAATCGTGGTGACCGACAAGCATCTGCGCGGCCGCATGCATGGCTTCGTGATCGAGATCCTTGGACACCCACCAGGCACGCTTCGCTTCGATCGCCAGCGGCGCGCGACGGCTGATGATGCGGTAGAGATAGTGGCGGCGTAGCGCCGAGAAACGGGCATCAAAATCATCAGACACCCGATTGATATCGATGATCGACACCTTTTCGCTCGCCATCATCAGGTGTGCATTCAGCGCATTGCGCAGTTTGAAAGGCGCCCATTCGCGCGAAAGATCGGCATGAATGACCTGACCCAGCGCATGAACGCCGGAATCCGTTCTGCCCGCTCCGCGAATGACAACGGTTTCCGAGGTCAGCGACAGAATGGCCGCTTCAACTGCAGCCTGAACGGAATGACCGTTTTCCTGTCGCTGCCAGCCTACATAGGGCGTGCCATCATACTCCACGACCATCTTGTAGCGTGGCATCAACCAATCCTCAGACCGGGCGGCAACTGGGTACCGCGCAGAAATTCCTGTGCGTCGAGGGGCTTGCCACCGGCTTTTTGCAGTCGCTTCAACCGGACCGCACCAGAGCCGCAGGCAATGGACAGGCGATCATCCAGAACCTCGCCCGGCTGGCCATTTCCGTCTGCCAATTCACTCGACAGAACTTTGATACGTTCCGGCCTGCCGCCCAGTTCAACCTCGAACCATGCGCCAGGAAACGGCGAAAGACCACGGATGTGGTTGTGCACCTCAATGGCTGGGCGCGTGAAATCGATGCGAGTTTCGCTCTTGTCGATCTTGGAGGCGTAGAGAACGCCATCCTCCGACTGGGCAACCAGCGGCAGATTCCCATCTTCCAGCTTAGCCATGGCTTCTACCATGGCCTCTGCGCCTTGCTCCATAAGGATGTCGTGTAATTCGCCTGCGGTCATGGTCGCGCCAATTGCGACCTCGCGCGTCAGCGCGACAGGGCCCGTATCCAGCCCCTTTTCCATCTTCATCACCATCATGCCGGTCTTTGCGTCCCCGGCCATGATTGCGCGCTGAATGGGCGCTGCACCACGCCAGCGCGGAAGAAGCGACGCGTGGCCATTATATGCGCCAAGCCTCGCACCCTCGAGGATCTCGACCGGCAGCAGAAGCCCGTAGGCGACAACGACAGCCACATCGGCATTCAAGGCCCGGAATATCTGCCGATCTTCAGGATCCTTGAAGTTGACCGGGTTGAAGACCGGTATGCCCAGTTCTTCCGCAGCCTGATGGACGGGGGATTTTCGAAGATCCAAGCCACGCCGGCCACCCGGACGAGGCGGCTGGCTGTAGACGGCAACGATCTCATGACCCGCCTTGGCCAGAGCCTTCAAAGTCGGCACGGAAAAATCCGGCGTCCCCATGAAGATGATGCGAAGAGCCATTCAGACCTCCATCCTGACCGGTACGTATTGAAGATCAGCGCCGTGCGCGCTCAAACCTTGGCTTTGGCAGCCTTGGTGAACTTCTTGATGACCATTTCACGCTTCAACCGCGAGATATGATCGATGAAGAGCACACCGTTCAGATGGTCGATCTCATGCTGAAGGCACGTTGCCAGCAGGCCATCAGCCTCAAGCAGGTGCTCCTTGCCGTCCCGACCGACATGCTTGACCGTCACTGCCGCAGGACGCTCGACTTCCGCATAGTATTCAGGGATCGACAAGCAACCTTCTTCGTAAACGGAGCGCTCGTCCGAGCTTCTGACGATCTCGGGATTGATGATGACGATCGGCTTCTTTTCCTCATCCTCGCGCGAGACGTCGACCACGAGAATGCGGCGCGCAACGCCAATCTGGATCCCGGCCAGGCCGATGCCCGGCGCGTCATACATGGTCTCCAGCATGTCATCAGCAAGCTTGAGAACGTCGGAATCCACCTGCTCGATCGGCTGGGAAACCTGACGCAGAAGAGGATCGGGAAGAATGATAAGCGGCTTGATCGTCATGCGCCTCCCATAGCCGATCTTTTTGCAAGATGGAACATCCCTGCACGCGTCAAAAGGAACGCAAATGCAATTTGTTCTTGTTTTGATCTTCCTATCTGGACACGGTTGGGCTAGCTTCCGGTCATGCAAAGCCAAGACTTTTCGAATACAGACCGTTTCATGCAGCTCGTTGAAAGCAACAGCACTCTCCTCATCGTGCTGGGAGTGGCTGTGCTCGCGCTGCTGTTCTGGCTCTTACAAGCCCGTCGGTCCGGAGGCGAAGAGGCATTGGATCAGCGTTTTGCGGAACTGATGCGGGCGCAAATGGAGATGCAGGGACGCGTTTCCGCGATGACAGAAGCCATCGGCTTGCGGCAGGCGGAGCTCAATCGCGCCGTCAACCAGCGTCTGGATGGCATGGCCCATCGGCTTGGCAGCAGCATCGTCGAACAGACCAAGTCTACGCACGACAACCTTCGGCAATTGCAGGAACGTCTGGCAGTCATCGACGCGGCGCAGAACAATATCCAGACATTGGCAAAGGACGTCGTTGGCCTGCAGGCCATTCTTTCCAACAAGCAGACCCGCGGTGCCTTTGGGCAGGGCCGGATGGAAGCCATCATCGCCGATGCCTTGCCGAAGGGCAGCTATCAATTCCAGGCGACCCTTTCGAATGGAATGCGGCCCGACTGCCTGATCGACATGCCAAACGACACTCCGCCGCTGGTGATCGACGCCAAGTTTCCACTGGAAGCCTGGCATGCATTCCGGGACGCCACACAGCCGGACCTGCGCAAGGTCGCGGCACAACAATTCCGGCGTGATCTAGAAAAGCACATCAGCGATGTCGCGGAAAAATATCTCCTCAAAGGTGAAACACAGGAGACGGCCTTTCTCTTCGTGCCTTCCGAGTCGATCTTCGCCGAAATTCACGAGCACTTCGAGGCGTGCGTGACCAAGGCGCAACGCTCGCGCATCGTGATCGTATCGCCCTCCTTGCTGATGTTGTCCATTCAGGTCATTCAGGCTGTGCTGAAGGATCAGCGTATGCGCGAGCAGGCCCATCTCATCCAGGGCGAAGTCGCAAGCCTGATGGACGATCTCGGTCGTCTGGATGAGCGGACGCGAAAACTGCAATCCCACTTCGCGGCGGCGCAGAAGGACGTGGAGCAGATCCTGACATCCTCGGACAAGCTTGTCCGCCGCGGAGATCGCATTGCCTCTCTCGACCTGGCGCGCGAATCAACTCCAGCCGAAGCAACGACGGTGGAACCGAAAAGCATCGAAAGCAGAACGGGAATGCTGAAGCTCAGGGTGGTTGACGAGGATTGATGCTGTCGGGCAGTGTCTCCAAAACAGTTCGACACGACAGGCTCATATCATGATTACCGTTTTCGGCTCCATCAACATGGATCTCATCGCCACCACCACTCGTTTGCCGAAACCGGGCGAGACCGTTGCGGGACAAAGCTTCACAACAGCTGCTGGCGGCAAGGGCGCGAACCAGGCACTGGCGGCGCGGCGTGCAGGCAGCACTGTTCGCATGGCGGGTGCCGTGGGTGAGGACGGCTTTGCGGAACCCGCGCTCGCCTTGCTGAAGGAAGCAGGCGTGCTACTGGATACGGTGCGCCCGGTTTCTGACCCAACGGGAACCGCCATCATTCTCGTGGGCGGTGATGGCGAGAACATGATTGCGGTCGTGCCCGGCGCCAATGGGGTCGTTTCTGCGGAGGACGCAGAGAAAAGTGTTTGCCTGCTGTCGGAACGGGACATCCTGATGATGCAGATGGAAGTGCCCGCAGGCGCGATCGAAACTGCGTTTGGTCTTGCCAAGACGCAAGGAACCACCACCATCTTCAACACGGCCCCTTTAACGGATGACGCCATCCGGCTGGCTGGCCTCGCGGATATCGTCGTTTCGAACGAAACCGAATTCGAACTCCTCGTTGGTCGGTCTGGTCTCTCAGCTGATGAACGCGTTTCTGAGATGCAGCAGATGGCAGAAAGAACCGGCCAGACGCTGGTGGTAACGCTCGGTGCCGATGGCGTGGTAGCGATCCACAAGGGGCAGATCCTGAGAGCAACTGGCCTCAAGATAACACCCGTCGATACCGTTGGAGCAGGAGATACGTTCTGTGGTTATCTTGCTGCAAGCCTTGACCAGGGTTTTGACTTTGCCGCGGCACTCCGTCGCGCGGCCATCGCCGGTTCCCTTGCATGCCTGAAAGCCGGTGCACAGCCATCGATTCCCGCTTCGGACGGCGTTGCAGGGCATCTCTGATACCGGGGAGATTCCTGTAGCAGGCAAGGTCGGCAGGCTGCTGCATCACAGGATCCAGACAGGCGCTTGCACTTGCCGATCCCAGTTCCCATATGCTGTCGCACAGCCGCATGCCGTAAGGGTGCGTAATAGGTCGCTTGTTTCAAGGACTGTTTGATGAGCCGGATGACACCGTTTGCCAGCCCGCTTCTCCTGGGCTTCGACACAATGGAGAAGACACTCGAACGCCTGACCAAGGCCAATGACGGATATCCTCCCTATAATATCGAGCGCCTGCGCCCGAGCATTGGAGGGGAACCGGAAAAGCTGCGCATCACCTTGGCTGTTGCCGGTTTCGCCGAAGACGATCTGGACGTCACCGTGGAGGAAAACCAGCTCATCATTCGCGGACGCCAGGCTGACCCGGGCGAGAGGGAATATCTCTATCGTGGTATTGCCGCGCGCCAGTTCCAGCGAATGTTTGTTCTGGCAGATGGGATGCAGGTCGCAGGCGCCGGGTTGAAGAATGGGTTGCTCTCGGTCGATCTCGTACGGCCGGAACCGGAGCGCATGGTGCGAAAAATTAATATTTCCGTCTCAGACTGATCTTCGTGGCAGTTTTGCCAGAATCAGTAAGACGGAGGCGTCCATGCTCCTGAAGAACACCTCAGCCCAGTTGACACTCAACGAACTTGCGCATCTTGGCGCTGGCGAAGTGGGTTACATTCGTAAGATGCGCCTTGAAGATGTCAGCCGCTGCTTTCCGGAAGCTCCGGAAATTGATCCCGGCCTTGACCTCTGGGCGCTTTTCGGGGCCGATGGCACACCGATCCTTCTGACGGATAACCGTTCCAGCACGTTTTTCAAGGCAGCGGAAGACGACTTGAAGACCGTCAGCCTCCACTGAGAGGCAAACGGCCCGTCATGGTATTAAAGCGCGTCGCGATCTTTCAGATTCGCTCCTGACGCTTTAACTCTTTGTTTTCACGCATGTCGTTATCGCGAAAACGCGGCGCACTTTTGCGCGACATGCTTTAGATGACGGGCTGCCCAAGAGTTATTTATCGCTGCGATCTTCCCAAGCCAAACCGATTGGCACTTCAAGCGATCGAAACGCGCTCGAAGGTCAAGTAAGCGGATGAACGACCTTCGCGGCGAGCCTTCGCCTCGTAGCGCGTGCTGGGCCAGTTCGCAAACGGGGTCAGCCAATCGCTTGGCTCTTGCGCTGTCCAGGCGAAACCGCCATGCGAATGGGTATGTTGCAATGTCCAGTTGACGTAAGTGTCAATGTCGGAGGCAAAGCAAAACAGGCCGCCGGGCTTCAGGACACGATGGAAGCGGTTGAGATTGACCTGCGACACGAAGCGACGCTTCCAGTGCTTTTTCTTGGGCCATGGATCCGGATAGAGCAGATCAATCTGATCCAGTGATGCGTCGGGAAGCCAGTCCAGGAGTACCGTCGCATCATCGTCGTAAAGACGGATGTTGTTCACGCCCGCTTCTTCGACATGGGCCAGCAATTTAGCCATGGAATTGATGAATGGCTCGACACCGATGAAACCGGTTGCCGGGTTCTCCTTGGCACGGTGGATGAGATGCTCTCCACCGCCAAAGCCGATTTCCAGACGAATACGCTCAACAGGCTCTGGAAAAAGTTGCCCCAGTGCCGCGGGTGCGGGCTGGGACAAGTCCACCTTCAGTTCCGGGAGTCTGGTGGCCATCATGTCGGCCTGCCGCTCCCGCAATGGTTTACCCTTGCGCCGGCCGAAAAACGCCTCGGTGGCGCGCGACCGACGTTCGGAGTCCATCGCTTTTATCCTCAGTTTTTCAGAGCTTCCTTGAGCGGCTTTACGAGATCCAGTTTCTCCCAGGAGAACGAACCGTCGCGGCCGGCCTTGCGCCCGAAATGTCCATAGGAAGCCGTCTTTGCATAGATCGGCTTGTTGAGGTCGAGATGACGGCGAATGCCGGTTGGCGACAAATCGATCACCTGGCGGATAGCCGCCTCGACCTGGTCTTCGGTTACCTTGCCAGTGCCGTGCAGGTCAACATAGATCGACAGCGGCTGGGCGATACCGATCGCGTAGGACAGCTGGATCGTGCACTTTTCGGACAATCCCGCTGCCACGACATTCTTCGCGATGTAGCGTGCTGCATAGGCAGCCGACCGGTCGACCTTCGTCGTATCCTTGCCCGAGAAGGCACCGCCGCCGTGGGGCGCTGCACCGCCATAGGTATCTACGATGATCTTGCGGCCTGTCAGGCCTGCGTCTCCGTCCGGTCCACCGATGACGAATTTTCCGGTTGGATTGATGTACCACTTGCAATCGTCGGCAATCTTCAGATCACCAAGGGCTTCGCGAATATAGGGTTCGACAACCTTGCGGACCTTGGCCGAGTCCCAGCTTTCGTCCAGATGTTGCGTGGAAAGAACGATGGATACGGCTTCCGTGGGCTTACCGTCGACATAGCGCACAGTAACCTGGCTCTTGGCATCAGGTCCCAGTTTACCCACATCGCCTTCGCCCTTCTTGCGTGCGGTTGCGAGCAACTGCAAAATGCGGTGCGAATAGTAGATCGGCGCCGGCATCAGGTCCGGCGTTTCATTGCAGGCGTAACCGAACATGATGCCTTGGTCGCCAGCCCCTTCATTGCCCTGATGGTCGGCGGCGTTATCCACGCCCTGGGCAATATCGGCGGACTGGGAATGCAGCAGGACGTCGATCTTGGCGGTGCGCCAGTTGAAGCCATCCTGCTCGTAGCCGATGTCCTTGATCGCGCGGCGCGCTGCAGCTTTGAACTTTGAGGGATTGATGACCTCGTTGCCGTTCTTGTCCTGCTTCATCAGGCTCGGCGGCAGGCGAACTTCACCGGCGATGACCACACGGTTCGTCGTCGCAAGCGTCTCGCAGGCGATGCGCACCTTCCAGGGATCGACCCCCGTCTTGGCCGCCTCACGATAAACGAGATCCACGATTTCGTCAGAGATACGATCGCAAACCTTGTCAGGATGGCCTTCTGCGACAGACTCGCTGGTGAACAGGTAATTGGCGCGCATGCTGGGATTCCCCTCAAGAACAAACCGCAACTGTCCTAGTCACTTCCAATCGTCATGACAAGGACAGAACCACATAAATATATCTTTATATGGCACAGTCTGGTTTAAGAAGGGTAGCTTTCCCTATTTTTTCTGCCTCAAATGAAAAAAGCGGCCTTTCGACCGCTTCTTCCCGAACAATGTGGTCAACGTCAGTCCACATCACCGTCGGCGGCCAAGGCCTTCACAAGGTCCACAACCTTGCGACGGACCTTGGGATCGGAAATCTTGACGAAAGCGCGATTGAGCTGAAGACCTTCCGACGAGGAAAGGAAATCGACCACGTAATTTGAACTCGATGCCTCTGCCATGCCGCCCGGAGCGGAAGATTGCTCACCTGGCGCATCTTCGAAAAAGAATGAAACAGGTACATTCAGTATGCTCGAAATATTCTGCAAGCGGCTCGCCCCGACGCGGTTCGTGCCCTTTTCGTACTTCTGGATTTGCTGAAAGGTGATGCCGAGACTTTCTCCCAGCTTCTCCTGACTCATCCCCAGCATCGTGCGCCGAAGTCGGATGCGGCTTCCGACGTGTATATCAATCGGATTCGGCTTCTTCTTATTTTCCATCATTTCACGCGTCCTAATTTTTTCTCAATTGTCCCCACAGCCCGCAGAACGTGCAAATATACGTTATTGCTAATATCCGCTGCCCACACGGCTGATTGCAATAAGGCGGCACGACGTGCGCGGGCACTATGCAATTTTAGGGGTTTGCGGTCAATTGAGCTTTATTTTGTAACCTAAGCGCGAAATAACTGCAATCATGAACAGTGATATGAAAATCAACCAAAAGTTGGTATTGCGTACAAAGCTGTTCCAATCAGAGACATAAAGTCCACTCATGGTGGAATCGAGAAACCCTTTCTGACCAAAATCAAGACCCTGCAAGATTTCACCATGAGGATTTATGATTGCAGAGATACCGCTGTTCGCGGCACGAATCAGGGGAAGACCGGTTTCAACGGCACGCAGGCGGGATTGCAGGAAGTGCTGGTAGGGGCCTGGCGTATCTCCAAACCAGGCGTCATTCGTCAGGTTGAGGACGAAAGAGGCCTTGGCGATATCGGACGTGATTTCATCCGGGAAAATCGCCTCGTAGCAGATCAGCGGATAGAGGGACTTTCCGTCTGGTAGCGTAATGGGCGAGCGGGTTGAACCAGCAGTAAAGCCACCGGGCATATTGACGATATTGCCGATTCCGACCGAGTTCCAAAGCGCCTCATAGGGAAGATATTCGCCAAAAGGTGTGAGGTGAACCTTATCGGCAGCACCGATGATTTGCCCCTGGCTGTCAATGGCGTAAATCGAATTGTAGTAGCGGGTCGGCTGGCCCGCTGCTCCCCCTTCGGCTCGCACCACACCTGCAATCAATACCTGTCCATCGCTCAACACATCTGCAATACGTGAAAGCGCATCGCGATTTTCCGTCAGAAGGAACGGCACGGAAGTTTCCGGCCAGACAATGATATCCGGCCTTCTCTGGCCCGGCTTCGGGGATTGCGATGACAGTGAAAGATGCTCTTCAAAAACGGCCTGCCGCTCCCTGCTGTCCATCTTTCTTGCCTGATCGATGGAGGGTTGAACGATCCTTATGGTGAAAGGCGTATTCGAGGCCTTTGGGTCGTTGAGGAGAGGCTGGTTCAAGCGGTAATAGCCATAACCAAAATGGGCGCAGGTCAACAGAAGCGACAGAACGACACCCGTTATCAATCCGCGACGCGTTCCGAAAAGTGCGGGTGTCGATAAAACAAAGACTGCGCAGGCAGTCACGCCCAGAACACCTATGGCGTGCGCGGATTGCATCATGATCGGGATCGGCATGACGCCATAGCCGATGGCGTTCCACGGAAAGCCGGTCAGCAGAATTCCACGCAGCCATTCCGCAAGCGTAAAGCTGACGGCAAGCGCTGCTAGACGGCCAAAGCCCTCCGACCACAGGAGACCTGCCAGCATTGTCGCGAAGCCATAGTAAAGCGCAAGGAATGCAGGCAGACCAAATATGGCCAACGGCAGCGCCCAGGCGAATTCATCCCCGTCCACCAGCAGCGCGTTGCCCAGCCACCAGAGCCCGGCGACGAAGTAACCGAAGCCAAAAAGCCAGCCGAGGGCAAAGCTCGCTCGGCACCGTCCCAGAATGCCGGTTCCAGGCGCACTGGCACATCCGTCCATCAGCCAGACAAGAAGCGTAAAGGAGATGAACAGGGCTGCGACAAACGAGAACGGAGGAAGGGCCAAAGCTCCGATCGCTCCGGCGAAAACAGCAAGCAGAGCCCGACGAAAGCCCCATAGCAGAATGACCCTACTCGCCAGACGCTCCATTCCCACCCCTTTCGGATCCGCTCAACGAATCGATTCGGCCGATAAGGTGCGGCCTTCCCGCCAACTGTTTAGCAGGAAGGTTCAAAGGGTCAAAAGATCATCAGGAGGATGTCTGCTCTTCGGCGCGTGGCGTTGAGGCCACTGCCTCAGGCTCGGAAATCGGTGCTTCGTGCTCTCCCTTGGGCGAGCGACGGCGCGCGACGATCTGTTTGCGCCGAACGATGCGGACACGCTTGATGCGCCGCGGATCGGCATCAAGAATCTGAAATTCGAAACCGGGAACCGCCTGAACCAGTTCTCCGCGCACCGGAATGCGACCGAGCGCCGAAAAGATCAATCCTCCCAGTGTGTCAACGTCTTCCAATTGCTCGGCAACGTCGAAGTCCGGCCCGATCGCTTCCGCGATCTCTTCCAGTTCGACACGGGCATCGGCGAGCCAGACATCCTCGCCGATGCGAGAGAACATGACTTCTTCATCGTCATGTTCATCATCGACATCACCAATGACCATCTCGACGATGTCTTCGTGGCTTACCAGTCCATCCGTGCCGCCATATTCGTCGATGACCAGCGCCATCTGGGTGCGGGTTGCCTGCATGGTTCGCAGCAGGTCCGACGCGAGCATGGATGGCGGAACAAACAACACTTTGCGAATGAGGCCTGCCTCCGCCACGGTCTTGCTGAGATCGACGCGTCCCAGATCGAAGGCCGGTCTTGGCACGCGTGCAGGCTTTTCCTTCAAAACCGCATCCGGCGCCACATCCACCTGCACCGTCTTGGCGGTGGAGGTCTTTCGCTTGTTGCGTGCCTGCTTGGCCAGATAGGATAGAAGATCACGGATATGGACAAAGCCACGCGGATCATCCAGCGTTTCGCTGTAAACCGGCATTCGGGAGCGACCTGTTTCCTCGAAGTGGATCAGCAACTCGCCCAGTGTCATCGTAATATCGATTGCTTCGATATCGGCACGCGGCACCATGACATCCTCGATCCGAACCTCCCGGAAACGAAGAATATTGTGCAACATGTCGCGCTCTTCAGGCGAGAATGCCGCACCCACCGCAGTATCGGTCAAAAGGGCATCGGCAAGATCTTCGCGGAGCCGCTCGCCTTGCGCCGGGCGCAGAAGCCGTATGGCTCTCGCCCAGAAGGAATTGCCGTTGCGACTGCTCGGCTCACGTTTTAACGGACTGCCACCTTCATCAGAAGATGACTGATCCGCTTCGGTGCCGCTCTGCGCGGCGCTGGTAGAAATCTCGTTCATGGTTCCAAGTTTACACTATCGGGTCCTGTCCCGCATAGGGATCAGATAGGCCGAGCTCCGCCAAAATGCGAGTCTCCAGCGCTTCCATTTGTTCCGCTTCGTCATCATTCAGATGGTCGTAGCCGAACAGATGCAAAAATCCATGCACCATCAGATGGGTCAAATGGTCCTCGAAAGGCTTCTCGAGGTCAAGCGCTTCCCGCTCGACGGTCTCTCGGGCGATAACGATATCGCCCAGCATCGGACCTGGTTTCTTGCCCGGCGTGATGGGGAATGCAGGAAAGGAGAGCACATTGGTCGGCTTGTCCTTACCCCGCCATTCGGCGTTGATTTCGCGGATCGTTTCGTCGTCCGTGAAGACAAGTGAAAGCTCCACGGGGTGAGGAGGAAAGGGCTGCTCTTCGTGGCGTGCAAGATAACTGGCAGCCAATGCCAGCACCTTGTCTGCCGCTACCAGCAATCCGTCTTCGTCACCCCAGCGCTCGTCTTCGACGCTGATCTGTATATCAAGTTCAGGCATAGAAAATGGGATTCTTACGAATCCGCAGCCTCGCTTTCCTCATGCACGGCATATTGCGCATCATAGGCCTGAACGATCCGGCCAACCAATGGGTGGCGAACAACATCGGTATCCTTGAAGCGGATCACGGAAATACCCTCGACGCCCTTCAGGATCTGCAATGCTTCCACAAGGCCGGATTTCACGCCGCGCGGCAGATCCACCTGGCTCGGGTCGCCGGTGATGATCATGCGGGAATTTTCGCCAAGACGGGTCAGAAACATCTTCATCTGCATGGATGTCGTGTTCTGCGCTTCGTCAAGAATGACTGCCGCATTGGCAAGGGTGCGTCCGCGCATAAAGGCCAGCGGCGCGATCTCGATAACGCCGGCAGTAATGGCGCGCTCCACCTTGTCTCCGGGCATCATGTCATAGAGCGCGTCATAGAGCGGGCGAAGATAAGGATCGACCTTCTCTTTCATATCACCGGGCAAAAAGCCCAGGCGTTCGCCCGCTTCCACGGCCGGACGCGACAGGATGATCTTGTCAACTGCGCCGCGTTCCAGAAGTTGGGCGGCATGTGCAACAGCGAGATAGGTTTTGCCAGTGCCAGCCGGACCGACGCCGAAGACGAGTTCGGAGCGTTCCAGTGCGCGCATATAGGCGTCCTGGGTCGGAGTGCGCGCCGAAATGGTTTTCTTGCGCGTGGAGATCTGCGCCATGGAAAGCTTCGCCTTCCGCTCGAGCGTCGGGAGCGTCAACTGGTCATCGGCTGCCACTGCCATGCGAATGGCTCCTTCCACGTCCGAGACTTCTACGGAGCCGCCCTTTTGAAGACGCTCATACAGGAAATCGAGAGCGCGGCGCGCCTGATTGGTCGCCTGAAGCTCACCGGTAATGCTGACGGAATTGCCACGGGCGCGGGCATCGATATGAAGACGTTCTTCGAGAAGCTTCAGATGCTGATCGAACTGGCCGAACAGTTCGCTTGCCAGCCTGTTATTCTCAAACGTCAAAACGAAGTGATTGGCGTCTATCGCAGCGGTGCGGGTGTTGCGCGATGATGAGGATTGTACCAGTTCACGTCCGTTCAAGTAGGCATGCTCCCAACAGGATCGATAGTCAGAGTTTAACGCTCAATCCGCTCCGCAAACAAGCTGTTTGGTCCGGTGCCGACGATTCGTACAGAAATAATGTCACCGATTTGCGATGATTTTGCATCAACATTCACAGATTGCAGCCACGGGGAACGACCAATCAGCTGCTCAGGCATCCGACCCGGCTTTTCAAGCAGGATATCGATGACTTTGCCGACGCATGATTCGGCGAATTCATGCTGCTGCTTCAAGAGCAATGCCTGCAGCCTTTCCAGCCGCTCCGCCTTGACCTCTTCCGCTACCTGAGAACCAAGCTCCGCGCCCGGCGTTCCAGGCCGTGTCGAATATTTGAAGGAGAAGGATTGCGCATAACGAACTGTTTCCACCAGCTTCAGCGTATCCTCGAATTCGGCATCCGTCTCGCCGGGGAAGCCAACGATGAAGTCGCCGGAGAGAGCGATATCCGGGCGTGCCGCGCGAATACGTTCAATCAGGCGAACATACTCTTCCGCCGTATGACGCCGATTCATTGCCTTGAGGACCCGATCAGATCCCGCCTGAACCGGAAGATGGAGATAGGGCATGAGGGCACGCAGGTCGCGATGCGCCTCGATCAGCCGATCATCCATGTCACGGGGATGGCTTGTCGTGTAGCGAAGTCGCGCAAGGCCCGGAATTTCTGCCAGTCGATAGAGAAGATCGCCAAGCCCCCAGCTTGAACCGTCCAGTCCGGTTCCGTGCCACGCATTGACGTTCTGCCCCAGCAGCGTGATCTCACGGACCCCCGCATCGACGAGCTTGTTTGCCTCATCGAGTATCTGCGCCAGTGGACGGGACACCTCGGAACCGCGGGTGTAGGGAACGACGCAGAAGGTGCAGAACTTGTCGCATCCTTCCTGCACCGTCAGGAAGGAGGTTACACCGCGCGAGCGGATCACCTTTTTGTCCGGCACCGGCAGGTGTTCGAACTTGTCTTCGACCGCGTAGTCTGTATCGACAACACGTTCGCCCTGACGCGCGCGTTTCAGAGCTTGCGGCAGGCGGTGATAGGTCTGCGGACCGATGACGACATCGACAGCGGAGGAGCGGCGCAGAATTTCCTCGCCTTCCGCCTGCGCAACGCAGCCCGTGACGCCAATCATCAACTCCCTGCCCTCGGCATTGCGCTCTTTCTTCATATCGCGCAAACGGCCCAGAGCGGAATAGACCTTATCGGCCGCTTTTTCGCGGATATGACAGGTGTTCAACAGTACGAGGTCAGCGTCCTCAGCCGTATCGGTCGTGACATAGCCTTCGCTGGCAAGCGCGTCGCCCATACGCACGGAATCGTAGACATTCATCTGACACCCGTAGGTCTTGATGAACACCTTACGTGCATTGGTGCGGTCAGCGGCCTGAGCCACCGGGTTCGGGATGAGAGCTGTCTGGTCGGTCATGGCGGGTTCTTTACTGCAAGATCGCCCGGAAATGAAGGGTTCTTTCAGCCAGAACGCGGGTAAAGGCGCTGATTGAGCATGGTGCGCAGGCGCGAGACCACCGATGCGCCGGCAACCTTGCGGTTCGTGTCTGCGCGAAACTCGACAGCCTCACCAAAATCCACGTCGACTTCCAGCGCTTCGGCCTTCAGAACGCCCATCAGGTGGGGCGTAAGCTCTATATCACCGGGCCAGGCTGCGATCGGTCGATAATATCGCCCCATCGGCATTCCGTAGATGCCCGTATAGGCAATGGAAACCGGCTGCACATAGACCACACCCTCTGGTGAGGAGGCCACGGCGGCGCTGGCGGCGCCGAAAAGCGATGACTTCACATCAAGCAGACGGTTGCCATCCGATGTCGTCCCCTCAGGGAAGAGAACGACGATCTCGCCACCGCCAAGCCGCGATGCAATCTCGTTCACTTGGTCTCCGGCTTTGCGCTTCTGTTCGCGCTCGACGAAGATCGTCTTCTGAAGCTTGGCCAGAACGCCGAAGACCGGCCAGTTGGCGACTTCCGCCTTGGCGACGTAGACCACGTCTGCGACGGAGCCGAGGACGAGGATATCCTTCCAGGATGCATGGTTTGCAGCGATCATCAGCGGGCGACGAGCTTCCAGGTTCCCGTGAGTGCGAACATGGAGACCCAGCAGCCGACAGGCCACCCGATGCCAGAAACGTGGCAGGGTTCGTCGCAGCCGCCAGTCGAACTTCAGCCCCAGCAGTTGAACCGGCAACAGACAGAGTGTGACGACTGCAAGGATGAAAACAATCGCGACGATTCGCAACCAGGCGATCACGTGTCGTCCTTGTCGAGCGGGATACCATAAAGCTCCAGACGATGGCCCACGAGCCGGAAGCCATGCTCGCGTGCAATGCGCTCCTGCAGCGCCTCGATTTCGGCGGAATGAAACTCGATCACCGTGCCGGTTTTCACATCGATCATATGATCATGATGCTCTTCCGGCACCGTTTCGTAACGCGAGCGGCCATCGCGAAAATCATGCTTTTCGATGATCCCGGCATCCTCGAACAGCTTGACCGTGCGATAGACAGTCGAAATCGAAATGCGCGGATCGATCTTGCTGGAGCGCCGATACAGTTCCTCGACGTCCGGATGATCATCGGATTCCTGCAGGGTCCGCGCAATCACCCGGCGCTGCTCGGTCATGCGCATGCCCTTTTGAGCACAAAGCTCTTCCAGCGATTTGGTCAAATCGGTCATCGTGTCACGGCCTTGCGCGTTCCCGTCATCGCCAAGGGACTAGCGAAGATCACGCTTCATGACAAGCGCCGCGGAACGCGTTCCATCGGCGCTCGCATAATAGGCAGGTCTGCGGGCAACCTGCTTGAAGCCAAGCCTGCGATAAAGCCCGACAGCCGGGTCGTTGGTCTCCTCGACTTCCAGGAACATCTCTTCGGCGCCGCGCTCCACCGCATCGCGAAGCGCTGCCTGCATCAGCCGCCAGCCGAGCCCGGAGCGACCGACTTTTTCGCCAACAGCAATCGTGAGAATTTCCGATTCGCCGCCCGCCTCACGGGCAAGCACGAAGCCACCCAACGGCCTGCTGAAGAAAGCATTCGTTTGAATGGCGCAAAAGCCGAAGACACCCGACTGTTCGAGAAGGTTCAAAACCTCCTGCTCACTCCACTGGCGAGCAAAGCGCTGCCCGTGCATCTCCGAAACGGCAGCCGCGTCCGCATCGCGCATCGGTACGATGTCGAAAAACGGCTTCCAGGTCAGGTAGTCCTCAAACATGAAGTCTCGTCAGGCACGAAGTAGGGCAAAACCATCCTGCGGTTTAGCATCCGGCCCGCGCAGGTAAAGAGGTTTTGGCAAATCCACAGTCACGTCCGCCAAGGCAGCAAGCCGGGCGACCACGGCGATGTCGAACCGATCGGGTTCGACTGTCTTGTCCGCATCGTCGAGCAAGGCGCAAGCGGTGCCGGTCACTTTAGCTCCGAAATGTGCAACCCAACGTCGGAGTTGCTCAACATCAATGCTTTGCGGTGGATTAAGCGGCTTTCCATCCACCGCAAAGACCTGTGCATAGATCTCGTCGCGTTTGGCATCCATGGCGGCTATGACGGGAAGTGATGAATCTGCATTGAGATGCATTCGCGCGAGCGTGTGCAGCGTCGACACGCCGACCGTATCGACGCCAAGAGCCAGACCGAAACCCCGGGCAGCGGCAACACCGACACGAATTCCGGTGAAGGAGCCTGGGCCAATCGTTACGCCGATCCGCTCGATGCTACCCAGCGAAATACCGGCAGTACCCACAGCTTCTTCAACCATGGCCATCAGCCGTTCTGCATGCCCTTTGCCGATCCGCTCGCTTACGACCGACAACATCTGGCCGGACGCGGCGTCAAGAACCGCGGCGGAGCAATCCACCCCCGCCGTATCGATTGCCAGAACCTTCATGGAGGATCAGAGCGCTTCGACTGCTTGTACTTCAGGCACAAAATGGCGCAGCAGGTTCTGTACACCGTGCTTCAGCGTTGCCGTCGAGGACGGGCAACCCGAGCAAGCGCCCTTCATGTTCAGGTAGACTGTTCCTTCGCGGAAGCCCTTGAACGTGATGTCGCCACCATCCTGAGCAACAGCCGGACGGACACGCGTTTCGAGCAATTCCTTGATGGTCGCGACAATGGTTTCATCGCCCGCATCGAAGAACTCGCCTTCCTCATCGGTTGCTTCCGCAAAGCTTGCAGAACCACCCATAACCGGCTGACCGGACATGAAGTGTTCCATGATGGAGCCGAGGATTGCTGGCTTCAGATGCTGCCACTCCTGCGCTTCCTTCGTGACGGTCACGAAATCGTAGCCGAAATAGACGCCTGTGACGCCCGGAATATTGAACAGACGTGCTGCAAGCGGTGACGCCTGGGCTTCATCGGACGAGCGGAAATCGGCGGTGCCCTTTTCCATCACGACCTTGCCCGGCAGAAACTTTAGCGTTGCAGGGTTCGGGGTGGCTTCGGTCTGGATGAACATGTCGCATCTCCTTGGCGGCTCTCGCAGCGCCAGTTTAGAATTCTTCAAAAGAAGATAGTCGCATTCAGCTTTATGTTCAAGTGCGCCTTTGCTCAACGAGGGTCAAGAGCGATCAGCAGAGTGCGTCGATTTCGTCGTCGCTGAGTGTATCCGGCAGAACGGTGACCGGAATGGGAAAAGCGGCGGTGCGGCCGGCAAGCGAGGCGACCAGTGGGCCCGGCCCTTCCTTTGCGGAACCGGCAGCCAGAACCAGAATGGCAATGTCCCGGTCTTCTTCGATCGCGGCATTGATCTCTTCAGCAGCATTTCCTTCGCGAATCACGATTTCCGGATCGATGCCAATGGTCTCGCGCACTTTCTGCGCCACCTTTGCCATGACTGCCTCGGCCTCCTCACGCGCCTCCGCACGCATGATCTGCTCAACACCCAGCCATTGCTGAAAATCCCCCTCGGGGATCACATAGAGCATGACCAGAGAGCCATTGGTATTCTGGGCGCGGCGGCCTGCATAGTGCACGGCGCGCTCGCATTCCGGCGTACCGTCGATCACGGCCATGAACTTGCGCCGGTGCCCCTCCAGCCGTGACAGTCGCTTTGAAACCATGCTTCCCCTCCGTCACCTCGACCAATCCCATCGAGATTGCGGAATCTATACGAAAACTGCCAAATGAAAACCCGCCGGTCATGACACCAGCGGGCTCACATGAAACTGATCTTTTCTATCAGCGCAGGAAGCCGACGATGTCATAAACGTCGTTCATCACCGCTTCGGCTCGGGCGCGGGCGCGCTCACCGCCATCCTTCAGGATTGCGTCGATATGCGAGGTATCCCCGAGCAGACGGCGCATTTCGGCGCTGATCGGTGCCAGAACCTGAACGGCCAGATCGGCCAGCGCGGGTTTGAAAACGGAGAATTGCTGACCGCCGAATTCCTTCAGAACATCGGCCTTCGTCCTATCGGCAAGAGCGGCATAGATACCGATCAGATTGTCCGCTTCCGGACGCCCGGCCAGCCCTTCGACTTCCGACGGCAGACCGTCGGGATCTGTCTTTGCCTTGCGGATCTTCTTGAGAATTTCGTCAGCATCATCCATCAAGTTGATGCGAGACAGATCGGACGGGTCGGACTTGGACATCTTCTTGGTGCCATCGCGCAAGCTCATGACGCGGGGTGCCGGACCATCGATCAAAGGCTCGACCAGCGGGAAATAGCCATGGATCGGCTCTTCGCCGACCACCATGTCCACGCCCTGACCTGTGGTGCGGATGCGCTCCTGGAAATCGATGTTGAACTTCTGCGCAATATCACGCGCCAGTTCCAGATGCTGCTTCTGGTCGTCTCCGACCGGCACGTGGGTCGCGCGATAGACAAGAATATCGGCAGCCATCAGGCTCGGATAAGCGAGAAGGCCGAGGGATGCGTTTTCACGATCCTTGCCGGCCTTGTCCTTGAACTGCGTCATGCGGTTCATCCAGCCGATGCGCGCAACGCAGTTGAAGATCCAGGCCAGTTCCGCATGCTGCGGCACAGCCGACTGATTGAAGACGATATGCTTGACCGGATCGATACCGGACGCGATGAAGGCGGCAGCAATCGAGCGGATCTGTCCTTTCAGATCCTCATGCACGAGTTGCGCCGTGATCGCGTGGAGGTCAACGACGCAATAGATGCAGTCGTTGTTCTCCTGAAGCGCCACGAATTTGCGGATGGCGCCAAGATAATTCCCGAGATGCAGGTTTCCGGTCGGTTGTACGCCGGAAAAGACAAGCGGCTTGAAGCTGTTCATATCGTCCTCGATAGGCTGGTGGAGGGCCACAGGCTTTCGGAAACGAGGCATCGGAAAGGGTGAAGTCTTTCCGCGTCCCGCCCCTGACGGCCAGGGTTTTCAAGCCGCGCTTGAAGCACGACGCTCGCAACCGATCAAGAGGGCATCACGATGCGTGCTGGATCAGATCCTTCAAAACGCATTTCCACAGGCGGTCCACAGTCGAACTACTTTGCACGTCATAAATTCCGCAATGGTTAATGGATCTTAGCAATTAAGGCAGCGACTTCTCTAATTTGAGCAAATTTGTCCTTATTGACGTCACTTTGAGAAACGAAATGCTCCGCACATTCTTTTGCGGCTGTCCGAGGGCCGCACAGTTACGGAGTTCAAATGCGTTTACTTCTATGTGTCGGGCTTAGTCTCGCCATCGCGGCCACATCCGCCATTGCCGGAGAGGCCTCCACAGAGAGCAACGGTGTCAAGAAGCGCCGCGCCAATCTATTCAAGCACGATTATAGCGCGGCCTATACGGTACAAAGAGTCAGCGTCCGGACAGGATGCTTTCCCGAAAAGCTGGAGGCGATCCTCGCTCATATTGCGCAGCAGACGGGTCGCAAGCCCGTAGTGACGTCAGGCCATCGTCCCCGCGCCGGGGCCTCACAGCACAGCCATTGCCTCGCCGCCGACATCCGGGTTCCGGGTGTGTCTGATCGCAAAGTGGTGGCTGCGGCCAGCACAGCCCCCGGAATTGGCGGCATCGGGCGCTATTGCAATGGCATCATCCACGTCGATGTCGGGCCAAAGCGTCGCTGGGTCTATTGCTGATCGTCTGCTGTGGGAGCAGGCGCCCGCTTTCCACGCTTCAGATTTCGCCGGATCATGCCGAGATCGGCGCCGCCGATCAGGAAGGCGATGCCGAAATAGGTCACCATCGCCAATCCGATCAGACCGAACAGTGCGCCGAGCTGATGCAGAAGTCCGCTTCCCGGTGTCAGCCAAGGCGCAGCATAGGGCATGGCATAGATCAATCCCGCGCTCATGAACGCGGTCGCAATCAGTAACATCAGCACTCGTCGCGCAAACGACCATTCCCAGGTCAGGTCGCCACGTTTCCATAGCGTGAAGAACAAGAGGCAGGTGTTGATCCAGCCAGCAGCAGCTTCCGCCGTCGCAATGCCCCTTTCCGCGATCAACGGAAACAGGCTTATGGCGAGCGCGGAGTTGACCACGACCGAGACGATGGTGAAACGCATCGGCGTCTTGGTATCTTCGCGTGCGTAAAAGCCTGGCTGCAGCGCCTTGATCATCACAAAGCCCGGCAGGCCAACACCGTAAATGGCGAGGATAGACGCAACGACAGCGGTATTGTCAGCGCTGAAGGCTCCACGCTCATAGAGAACGCGAATGATGGCTTCGGACAGGATCCAGATACCTGCAGCGGCGGGGAGCGTCAGAAACAGCACGAATTCCAGAGAGCGGTTCTGGATGTTCGATGCCTCCTTCATGTGCCCACCCTTCAAGGCACGCGCGAGTTCCGGCAGAAGCACGACACCGACAGCCACGCCCACTACACCCAGCGGCAGCTGGTAGATGCGGTCGGCATACTGGAGCGCCGCGATAGCGCCTTCCTTGCCGGACGCTATGGCCTGCCCGATGATCTGGTTGATCTGGGTAATGCCGCCTGTCACCGCCGCCGGGACGGCCAGGACCAGCAAGCGCTTGACGTTCGGCGTCATTTTCGGTCGGCGGAAACCGATGCGGATGCCCGCATGGCGCACGCCGAAATAGACTATGGCAAGCTGGACGATCCCCGCCGCGAGCACGCTCCAGGACAGGTACCAGCCTGTCGTCAGCGGATCGGCACCGGTCCACAGCGCATACAAGAGCGCGCTGATCATGATGACGTTCAGGAAGACCGGCGCAATGGCTGCCGCGAAGAAATGATGCAGCGAATTCAGCATGCCGCTCATCATGGCCGTCAGCGACATGCACATGAGATAGGGGAACATGACGATCGCCATGCGCACCGTGATCGCCGTCTTCTCGGGATCATCGGCAAAACCGGGTGCTATGATCCAGCGCACCAGCAGCGGCATGGAAAGCTGCATGCCAATGGTGATGACGAGAAGTGCCGTGAAGAGAACCCCGAAGACTTCTTCCGAAAAGCGCTTGGCACCCTCGACGCCATTTGCCTCGATCTCCTTGGAGAACAGCGGCACGAAGGCGGCGTTGAATGCGCCTTCCGCGAACAGACGACGGAACAGGTTCGGAAAACGGAAGGCCGCATAGAAGATGTCCGCCATCGGGCCCGTGCCGAGGGCCGCAGCCATCAGCGTCTCACGGGCAAAGCCGAACAGGCGGCTGCCGAGCGTTGCGCCGCCGACCGTCGCGAACTTCTTGACGAGGCTCATGCGTCTGCCCGCGTCTTGCGCGGCGGGTTGCCTGCACGCACCGCGACCGGATCCGGTGCAATGATGCCGGAGGGCATTCCGCGGCGAAGCTCGTCTTCCTGCTCGCTCAGAACCGTCTTCAGGCGCTGGACGATGGTGCCCTGCCGATTTTCATTGGTGATTTTCGACCCAACGAGATCGGTTACATAGAAGGTATCGATGACCTTCTCGCCGAACGTGGTGATGCGCGCCGAATGGATGTCGAGCGACAGATCCGCAAGCACGACGGTGATATCGGCAAGGAGACCCGTCCGATCCAGCCCCTCCACTTCGATCACCGTAAACTTGTTCGACAGCGTGTTGGAAATCGTCACAGACGGATGAACGGTAAACGTCTTGTTTTTCTTCTTGGCCTTGGCCCGTGTTGCAATCACTTCCGGCAGGCGCTTCTTGCCAGACAAAACGTCCTCAATCATCCGGCAGACGGTCTTGGCGCGGCGAAGTTCGTCCTCATCATCGGGGAATTCGCGGTTGATGAGAATGGTATCCAGGGCGCGGCCATCGGTTGTCGTGTAGATCTGCGCATCCGCAATGTTGGACCCCGCCGCGGCGCAGGCGCCTGCGATGATCGACAAGAGGCGTGGATGGTCAGGCGCCAGGACCGTGATTTCCGTGATGGCCCGGAAGCTATCGGTGCGCACCATGGTTGCCAGCGCCTGCCCGCCCTTGTCCGCATCGCGGATGAACTGCGCATGCCGCAACTGGTCTTCGAGCGCGACAGACAGGAGGTAGGGCTGGTAATGGAGCTTGGAATAGGTCTTGCGGTCCTTCTGGCTCCAGGAATCCAGTGCATTGGCCAGCGCTTCTTCGGCAGCCTTGGCGCGTTCCTTGCGGGAGACCTCGGAGAAGCCGCCGGACAGGAGGAGCTCCGTTTCGTAATACAGCGTGCGCAGCAACTGGCCTTTCCAGCCGTTCCAAACACCCGGACCGACCGCGCGGATGTCACAGATCGTCAGGACCAGCAGCGCCTTCAGCCGGTCAAGCGATTGCACCTTGTCGGCAAAGTCCGTCACGGTCTTGCGATCATGGAGGTCCCGGGTCTGGGCTACCATGGACATCAGAAGATGCTGGTCGATGAGCCAGGCAACCAGTTCGACCTGCTTCGGCTTCAAGCCGAAACGGGGACCCAGTTTGCGGGCAACACGCGCACCGGCAATCGAATGATCTTCCTGCCGCCCCTTGGCGATGTCATGCAGAAGCACGGCTACATAAAGCGCTTCGCGTTCCTCGATCGAGGGCATCAGCTTGTTGGCGAGCGGATGCTCATCCGCAAAGCGACCCTTGTCGATATCGGAAAGGGCTTCGACAGCGCGGATCAGGTGCTCGTCCACCGTGTAGTGGTGATACATGCTGAACTGCATCATCGCGACGATCTTGCCGAATTCCGGGATGAAGCGCCCCAGAACACCAGCTTCGTTCATGCGCCTGAGCGTCAAAGCCGGTTCAAGCCGTGATGTGAGGATCGAGAGGAACAGCCGGTTGGCTTCGGCATCCTCACGCAATTTGTCGTCTATGAGATGCAGGCTGCGTGTAATCGCCTGAAGCGCGTCCGGATGATATTCAAGGCCATGGAGATCGGCCACATGAAACAGACGGATGATGCTGACCGGATCCCGCTTGAAGACCTCGGGATCTGCCAGGGCGATGCGTCCACGATCTTCAACGAACTCCGAGCTTCCGGGGAGCCTGCGCACGCGACGGCGGAAACGCCCGATCACGCCCGTAATGCCGGGAGCAGGTTTTGCCTGCTCTTCCTCAAGCGCGGCACAGAGGATTCGCGTCAGATCCCCCACATCCTTGGTGACAAGGAAGTAGTGCTTCATGAAGCGTTCGACGGCAGAGAGGTTTGGTCTATTGTTATAGCCCAGATTAGCGGCGATCTCGCGCTGGATATCGAAGGAAAGCCGCTCCTCCGCCTTTCCGGTTACGAAATGCATCTGGCAGCGTACGGCCCAGAGAAAATCTTCCGCCTTCTGGAAGAGACGCCATTCACGGCGAGACAGGACACCGAGCTTCACAAGCTGGGCGGTATCCCGAACACGGTAATGATACTTGGTAATCCAGAAGAGGGTCTGGATATCGCGAAGTCCGCCCTTGCCTTCCTTGACGTTGGGTTCGACCAGATAGCGCGTATCGCCAGCCTTCTGGTGCCGCTGGTCGCGCTCGCCAAGCTTTGCCGCGATGAAGTCTTCAGCGCCGTGACTGACGATTTCGCTATCGAAGCGATACTGCAGTTCATCCGACAGAAGCTTGCGACCGCAGATGAACCGCATCTCCAGCACTGCGGTGCGGATCGTCATGTCCTGCTTGGACAGTGCGATGCATTCATCGACGGTGCGGGTGGCGTGGCCTACCTTGAAACCGAGATCCCACAGAACGTAGAGAAGAAACTCGATCGCCTTTCGCATTTCGTCTGTGTTCTTGGCGGGCAACAAAAAGAGCAGATCGATATCAGACCCTGGCGCCAGCGTGCCGCGGCCATAGCCCCCTACGGCAGTCACTGAAACCTGCGCCGCAGCTGTCGGGTAAAGCTTGGCGGTTACCGTTTCGAAGATAATGGTGATCAATTGATCCTGAACGTAGGAAATACGCTCTGCGCAATTCAGGCCGCTGCCATCCTCGGCCAGAAGCTCTCTGGCCCGGTCACGGCTTTCATTGCTCGCCTTGCGAAAAATGGGCAGCAAGGCTGCTCGCATTTCCAGGATCTTGTCGGCCCCTCGTTCCAGAACCGCCTCGCAGTCCTTTCTCAGTTGAGCCACATCCAGAAGTCCGGAAAATTCTATCTCGTGTCTTGCCATGTTATCCCGCCGGGTGCCGCACCCTGCGCTACAGCCTCAATCGCATCGTGTCGATACCGCATTGAGACGTAACGCCTCATTGCGGCACAGTGGTGCCGCAGTGTTGCCAGAGCGTTTCAGTTCTGCGGATAGATTTCATATCCGGACCGATTTTCCAATCCTTGGTTTCTCATGTCTTACTGATTAACGAAGCACGAAGCTTCGAGCGCCACTCGCTGGGGCTCATTCCCGTTACCCGGCGAAACTCGCGATTGAAGTTGGACTTCGTCGCGAAACCGGCATCGAGCATCATCGTCGTCAAGGGCTGATCCGTCTCTTCCAGCAAACGGCACACTTCGCGTATCCGGCGATTGTTGACGAATTGCGATACGTTGAGACCCGTTGCACGGTTGATTGCTGCAGAGACATCCCTTGCAGGGGCACCCACCCGGCGCGCCAGCTTGGCAAGGCTTAAGTCCTCCTGCCGGTAGAGATCCTTGGCATCCAGCGCCTCCTGGATACGGATCAGAAGAGCCTGATCGTCAGCGGAAGGCACCGTCTTTTCCGGTTCGAGTGCCGGCCGATCCCGGCCAAAGGCCTGCGGCGCGAAACCGTAGACGGCCACCGTCACAAGTACGGCGATGTTCATGGCCGTTACGACCGCCGGCACCGCTTCGTTTCCATAGAGGAAAGTGAAGGCCGCAAGACCTGCATCCGTCAGGCCAAAGAATAGCAGCAGCACAGCACAGAGCCGCGCAGCGCGGAGCGCTGGTAGCATTCGAGGCAAAGGCGTTTCCGCGACCGCATCCGGATGATCATAGGTGAAGCGATAAAGCAGGACGCCGTAGGCGATGAATGTCGTCATCAGCAGCAGGTCGGTCAGGAACGGGAAAAAGGCGACCGCCATTGCGACGGCGAGAAAGGGCAGAACGTGCAGCCACGGTTTTTCCGAGCGGATCGCCGCCAGCGAACGAAATGCAAGGTAGGCAAGAGGCGGCATCGCAGCCGCGGTGGCTGGCTGAACCAGATGCAGCCACCCTACTCCGTAACCAAAACGAAGGCCGATAATGATGCCTTGCAAGGCGTAGGCGATCAGGAAGACCGTGAAGTATCGCTTTGAACCCGGTGTCTCGACGCCTTTCAGATTTCGATAGAGCGTGAGCGCAAAGACCAATCCAACGATGAATGGCAGTGGAATGGAAAGCACGGCAACGCCTCGGCAATCTCTTTGAACCGGGGTGGCCTTATCATGAATTGCGAACCGCCGTCACGGCACCTGCTTCATGCTCCCAGCTGTTTTCGCAGCGCATAAAGCGCATCCAGCGCCTCGCGCGGTGTCATCTCATCCGGGTTGATGGCCTTCAACGCTTCTTCCACCTTTGAGGGACCGCGCTTTTCCTGCTCCTTGCGCACCGCCACCTGAAACAGCGGCAGATCATCGATCAACTGGCTTGCCGGGTTCTTGCGATCGGCATCCTCAAGCTTGTTCAAGACATCTCGGGCACGGGCAACCACGGCATCCGGCAAGCCTGCGAGTTTCGCCACCTGGATCCCGTAGGAGCGATCAGCTGCCCCCGGGCCCACCTCGTGCAGGAAGATGACATGGCCATCCCACTCCTTCACCTTCATGGTGGCATTGGACAGGCGGTTCAGCTTTTCCGAGAGCACCGTCAACTCATGGAAATGCGTCGCAAACAGGCCGCGGCAGCGGTTTGCCTCATGTAGATGTTCCACCGCTGCCCAGGCGATGGAGAGACCATCGAACGTGGCCGTGCCGCGCCCGATCTCATCGAGAATAACCAGCGAACGATCGGTTGCCTGATTGAGGATGGCAGCCGTTTCCACCATTTCCACCATGAAGGTGGAGCGTCCGCGAGCCAGATCGTCAGACGCGCCGACGCGAGAGAACAGCCTGTCCACGACACCGATCTGAGCCTTGGTGGCGGGAACGAACGAACCCATCTGTGCGAGAATGGCGATGACAGCGTTCTGGCGCAGGAAGGTCGATTTGCCGCCCATGTTCGGTCCGGTGAGCAACCAGAGCGCACCGAAGCCGCCCGCCTTCTGCGGCGAAAGATTGCAATCATTGGCGATGAACGATCCGGACGACTGACGGCGCAAAGCCTGTTCCACAACCGGATGACGCCCGCCTTCGATGCAGAACTGACGGGAAGCATCGACCTCCGGCCTGCAATAATTCCATTCCTCGGCCAATAGCCCAAGAGCTGCCGCGACATCGATCACCGAGAGTGCGCGGGCACCTGCCTTGATGACTTCGGCGTGGGCAAGCACCATACTCGTCAGGCGGTCGAAGGCTTCCAGCTCTATGGTCAGCGCCCGATCGGCCGCATTGGCGATGCGGCTTTCCAGATCGGCCAATTCCGTCGTGGTAAACCGCATGGCATTGGCCATGGTCTGACGATGAATGAAACGAGCCTTGGCTTCCGGCGTATCGGTCATCGGTCCAGCATTGCCCGCCGTGACTTCAATGAAATAGCCCAGCACATTGTTGTGCTTGATCTTCAGCGACTTGATGCCGGTTTCTTCTGCGTAATGCAGTTGCAGCCCCGCAATGACGCGACGCGACTGGTCGCGCAGCGCCCTCACCTCATCCAGCTCACCATGCGCACCGTCGCGCACAAACCCACCGTCACGCTTCAGAAGCGGCAGGTCGTCGCCAAGAACACGATCCATCTCGTCCTCGACGAAGCGAGGAAGTGCTGAAAGATCCTTCAATGCAGCAGACAGCTCCTCCGGCAACAATGCTCGCCCGAGAAAATCCGCAACTTGGCGGGCTGCTGCCAGCCCTTGCCGGATAGCACCCAGATCTCGCGGTCCGCCACGATCCAGCGCAAGGCGGGACAAAGCACGGGGCATGTCCGGAACATGCTTGAGCGAGGTGCGAAGATCGCCACAGAGGGATGGCTCATCGATGAGAAAGGCGACGCTATCGAGGCGCCGGTTGATCTCGTCCGGGTCGGTCAGCGGCGACATCAAACGCTCCGCCAGAAGCCGTGCACCGCCGCCGGTTACCGTGCGGTCTATGGCTTTCAGAAGCGAACCGTCGCGGTCTCCCGCCAAGGTGCGGGTGAGCTCCAGATTGGCGCGCGTGGCGGGATCGATGAACAGCGTGGACGCGCCGCTTTCCCGCTCGGGCGGATTGAGCGGCGGACGCTCCGCAATCTGCGTTTTCTCCACATAGGCCACAGCGGCGGCAGCAGCAGCGAGTTCAGCCCGCGAAAATGCGCCGAAACCATCCAGCGTGCCGACACCGAAATAGCGCGTAATGCGCCCTTCCGCCGAGGCGCTATCGAAGAGAATAGCTGGTTGAGGCACGGCGACCCTTCCCAACACGTCGAAGGTCGGCTTCAGTTCCTCATCGTGGAATACGCTATCGGCAACGATCAATTCGCGCGGTTCAATGCGCAAAATGTCTGCCAGAAGCCTGAGTTGCGTCGTTTCCGCCAGCCGGAAGACGCCGGTGGAAATGTCGATCCAGGCAAGCGCCAGTTGCGGCTCAGAACCACCCTTGATGCGGGCGAGCGCCATCAGATAATTGGATTCAGAAGGCGAAAGCAGCTTGTCCTCGGTCAAAGTACCGGGAGTGACCAGACGCACGACATCGCGCTTGACGACAGACTTCGAGCCTCGCTTTTTTGCCTCTGCCGGGTCTTCCACCTGCTCGCAGACAGCGACACGAAATCCAAGAGAGATCAGCTTCTGCAGGTAATCGTCTGCTGCATGGATGGGCACGCCACACATGGGGATATCCTGCCCCAGATGCTGGCCGCGCTTCGTCAGGGTAATTCCAAGCGCGCGGGATGCCTCGACGGCGTCTTCGAAAAACAGCTCGTAGAAATCGCCCATGCGGTAAAACAGCAGCGAATCCGGGTTGTTCGCCTTGATCTCGATATACTGTTCCATCATCGGCGTTGCCGAAGCACGGCTCTCGGGCGAGACCAGTTCCGCTGTGTTCAACACGTCTGAGGTAAAGCTAAGCAAGATCATCCAGCCATTTTTTGTTGCGCAGGCTAATCCGTAACTCTATCGATTATGACCCCGGGAACACAATATCGCGCATCCGAAACAGAACGGATGCCCACAGGATGCTGGAGGAAACATGGCGCCCAAGGAAAATCATCCCAAGAATGGTGGGAAACGCTCTCGCCCGAGCGTGACCGAAAAGGAAGCGCTTGATTTTCACTCGGAAGGGCGCCCTGGCAAGCTCGAGATCGTTCCGACAAAGCCGATGGCGACGCAGCGGGATCTGTCCCTGGCCTACTCGCCGGGCGTCGCGGTTCCCGTCAAGGCCATCGCTGCCGATCCGGCAGCGGCCTACGACTATACCACGCGCGGCAACATGGTGGCCGTCATCTCCAACGGCACGGCAATCCTCGGCCTTGGCAATCTGGGTGCATTGGCCTCGAAGCCGGTGATGGAGGGCAAATCCGTTCTCTTCAAGCGCTTCGCCGATGTCGATTCCATCGACCTGGAAGTCGACACGGAAAATGTCGATGAGTTCATCAACTGCGTTCGCTATCTCGGCCCCTCGTTCGGCG